>JAYUUK010000341.1:0-32058 GCA_043754595.1 Roseiflexaceae bacterium
GTCAAAGCCGACCTGCTGCACGTGCCGTATTTTGCGCCGCCGTATCGCTCGGCCACCCCGACGGTCGCCACGATCCTCGATGTGATCCCGCTGGTGTTATCCGAGTACCGCGGCGGTCGTGCGGTGCGGGCCTACATGGCGCTGGTGGCGCGGGCGGCGCGGCGGGCGGATCGGGTGATCGCGATCTCTGATTACAGCCGCGACGAGATGATCGAGCGGCTGCGGCTGCGGGCGGATCGGGTGACCACGGTGCCACTGGCGGCCGGCGCGCAGTATCGGCTGCAGGATCGGGCGGCGGCGCGGCGCTATGTCGCCAAGCGCTACGCGGTGAGCGGGCCGTTTGTGTACTACGTCGGCGGTCTGGATGCGCGCAAAAATCTAAAGACGCTGATCGACGCATTCGCGCTGCTGCGGCGCGAGGGCGGGGCCGAGGCGACACTGGTGCTGGCGGGGAGCGCACTCGGCAGCGACCCGGCGCTGTTCCCCGATGTGGACGCGATGATCGCGGCTGAGGGCGCAGAGGCATTCATCAGGCGGATCGATGTGCCGCGCGAGGATAACCCGCAGCTGTACGCCGCCGCCACCGCGTTTGCTTTTCCGTCGCGCTACGAGGGGTTTGGGCTGCCGCCGCTTGAAGCGATGGCGTGCGGCACGCCGACGATCGTGGCCGACGCGACGAGCCTGCCGGAGGTGGTGGGCGACGCGGCGCTGCTAGTGGGGCCGGACGATGTGCGCGGCTGGGCGGCGGCGCTACGGCGGGTGCTGCGCGACCCTGGGCTGCGCGAAGATCTGGCGTGGCGCGGTACCGCGCGGGCGGCGCAGTTCAGCGATGCGCGGACGGCGCGCGAGACGCTGGCGGTGTACCGAGCGGCCGCCGGCATCGCCTGATCGCGCCGCCGAGCGTTGGTACTATCCCATATCGGCCACGTCTGTGCCGACGCTCGCGGCCAATGTGCAGGTGGGCGGCTGTTCCTACGCGCGCCAGGTGAGCACCGCGCCACCCTGACCGAGCAGGACGCTGCCGGGGAAGACCCGCAGCCGCCACGGGTCGAGCTGGAGCGCGGCGAAGGACTCGGCGAGCGGGCCCTGCCAGCTCGGGATCATCGCCGGGTCGTAGCCGACCGGCGGCGGGGCGTGCTTGAACAGATCCCAGACCATCGTCCGCGTAGAATCGTCGCGCAGCAGTGCGGCGCGGCACTCGGCCACGCAGGTGTCGTGCGTCGCATCCCAGTAGCTGAGCGACATAAACGGGCTGGCGGCGAGATGGCCTTGTTTGGCCGGCGTGGGGCTGGTGGCGATCCAGCCGACGAGCTGTGCGCCGTCCCACTGCCAGATCGGGTGCAGGATGCGCGAGCGCGGCCGACCCTGGTCATCGACCGACGCGACGCTGCACCAGACGATCCGATGCGCCATGGACACAAACGCGGGCGCGACATCGGCGAGCGCTTGCATAGCTGTTCCTCCCCGATAAATTAACGATTGGCAGCTGTCAGATGGTGCCCGCCTTCGCGCTACGGCTGCAGCGGCCCGGTGTAGACGACTTCGATCAGGATGCGGTCTGGGGTCTCGAACATCACCTGATAGTAGGTGTGCTCGGGGCTCTCGCTAAAATCCGGGCGGTGGCGCGGCGTTTCGAACAGCGCCGGCACCCCACGCTCGGTGAGATACGCCACCACCGAGTCGACCTCGGTCTGCGATGCGGCGCTGAGGGCGATGTGATTGACCCCTGGGCCGTCGTAGTCGTTGGTGACCGGGCGCGCGCCGCTGGCGAACCAGAGGCTCTCGCCGCCCGCTCCGCCGACGCCGAGCATATCGGGGACATCGTAGAGCGTCTGATAGCCGACGAACGCGAGGAAATCGCGGTAGAACGGCTGATTTGCACCATCGATATTGAACAGGATGTGAGTGACGCGGCTCTGCATGGGGTCCCCCTCGAGTAATGAAGCTCTTATACCACAAAAGTCGGATTCGCACAAGTGTTCAATAATGATGGCGCGAAACTGCTGCTTCTGGCCAGCTACGGCGTGACCTCGACCGATTTTCTGGCGGCCGGGATGGAGGCCGAGGTCTACGAGTTTGGCCCAGACGGGGTGCTCAAGCTGTACCACGGCGTCGCGCTCGAACATCTGCTGCGGCTCGCATCGTTTTACTGCGGGCTCGACCGCGGCGCGCTGGCCTACGAGCTGCCG
The DNA here is from genome assembly GCA_043754595.1 of Roseiflexaceae bacterium. Taxonomy (GTDB): domain Bacteria; phylum Chloroflexota; class Chloroflexia; order Chloroflexales; family Roseiflexaceae; genus JAYUUK01. The sequence continues at coordinate 2,190 of JAYUUK010000341.1, forward strand.
AGCATCAGCCAGGTGACCGATGCGGGCGGCTACCGCGTGACGATCGAGCGGCGGCTTCCCGGCCGGCCGCTGTCGGAGATCATCGCGGCGGCCGACTCCAGCCAGCTCGAACCGCTGTTCGCCGCATACGCCGACGCAGCGCTGGCGCTCGGCGCGCTGGCGATGCCGGCCGAGGCCACCGCGTACCGGCTATTCGACGCCGAGCGACTGAGCGAGCGAGCAGAAGGCGACTGGCACACGTTCCTCGGCAGGTGGCTGGCGCTGACGCTTCGCCGGCTGACACCCTTTTTCGAACGCGACGTTGCGGACTTTGCGGCCAAGCGCTGGCGCATGCAGGACATCCTGCGCCGGCCGTACGATGGCAGCTACCGCCTCATCCACGGCGATATCTTCCCCGGCAATCTGCTGGCCGATGAAAATGGGCGGATACAGGCGCTGGTGGATTTTGGGCTGTTCACGATGTACGGCGACCCACTGTTCGATGCCGCGACGGCATGGGTGCTATTTGATATGTACGACGCGCTGCGGGCCGATGCCCGTGCCCGGCTGCTGCCGTTTATGATCGAGCGGATCGGCAATGGTGCAGTGGGCAGACTGTACCGCTATGTGCTACTGTACAGCCTGCTTTCGGCCGACGCGTACGCAGCGGATTGTAGCGACGGGCACTATGCGTGGTGCGTCGCCAATCTCAACACTGCGATCTATTGGGAAAACATTGACGATTGACGATTATCGTGTCGTGCTGCCGACAAACGCGCGTGAGATTCAAACGATCAGCCGAGCGCCGGATCGCGCGCCACCAGGATCGGCGCGGTGAGCTGCCCCAGCCCGACGCGCTGGCGGCCCGACTCGTCGAAGTTCGCCGGGTCGAGCCAGCGCTCAAACGCGGCTTCGAGCGCCGGCCACTCGCCATCGATAGCGGCGAACCACGCGGTATCGCGGTTGTGGCCTTTGATCACCGCAGCCTGGCGAAAGATGCCCTCGTAGGAGAGCCCGAATCGCTGCGCTGCGCGCCGGGATGGCATGTTGAGCGCGTTGCACTTCCACTCGTAGCGACGGTAGCCGAGGGCGAAGGCGCGGCGCATCATCAGATACATCGCTTCGGTGGCGGCTACGGTGCGCTGGAGCAGCGGCGAGAAATGGACGTGGCCGACCTCGATCGTGCCGTTTGCCGGGTCGATCCGCAGATAGGCCGCCACGCCGATCGGTGCGCCTGCGGCGTCCAGGAGCGTGTGAAATAGCGGGTCATCGCCGCAGGCGGTGCGCTCAAGCCACACGGTATACTCGGCGAGAGTGGCGAACGGCCCGTAGGGTAAATAGGTCCAGCTCTGGCCAGCAGCGTCCAGCGCATCTGTGGCGAACAGCGCCGCCGCGTGGTCGGCGATGTTGAGCGGCTCGACGCGGCAGTGACGGCCGACGATCGGCTCGCGCGGTGGACGGGGCGGCGGCGTCCATTCTGGGACGGGCACGCCAACGGACGATGGTTCCATAGATTCCTCGCTAGCAGACGAATGTATCACAATTATAGCGCCGCTGGCCGGAGTTTCTGTCATATGTCACATATTGCGATGATCACCTACGGCACGCGCGGCGATGTCCAGCCGTTTATTGCACTGGCGCTGCGTCTGGCTACGATCGGGCAGCGGGCCGTGATCGCCGCGCCGCGCCGCTACGCCGCGCTGGTGCTGCGCCACGGCATCGGCTTTGTGCCGCTCTCCGGCGATCCATCGCGGCTGATGGACGATCTGATCGCGCGGGCGGGCAGCAACCCGCTGCTGCTGGCCAGCATTGTGAGCCAGTTTGTGCTGCCGCTGGCCAGCGAGGTGATGGCCGGAGTGCGGCGGGCGTGCGCCGGCGCGCGGCTGATCCTGCACAGCTTCCTGCTCCACACCGGGGCGCACGCCATCGCGCGCGAGCTCGGCGTGCCGGATATGGCGGTCGAGTTTTTTCCGGTGCTGGCACCGACCGGCGCGTTCGCCAGCCCCGGCTTCGCGCCGCTGCCGCTTGGGCCGGGCTACAACCGGCTGACGCACCAGATGTTGGCGGCGATGGTCTGGCGGGTGACGCGGCTGGGGTTTGGGCGCGTGGCTGGCCAGCCGTCTATGCCGCGCTCCATCCGCTGGGCGTTTGGCGATGATGCGCCGGTGACGCAGCTGCACGCCATCTCGCCGCAGCTCCTGCCGCGACCAAACGACTGGCCGGCGCACGCGCTGCTCACCGGGGCGTGGGTTATGCCGCAGCAGCTGGCGGTCGAAGCCGAGCTGGCGCGGTTTGTGGCGCACGGCCCGCCGCCGGTGGTCATCACGTTGGGCAGCATGGCTGGGAGCCGGGCCGGGAGCGCGGCACTGGCGGCGATTGTGGCGGCTCGGGCGGGTGGGCGGCGGGTGGTGGCGCTCGGCACGGGCGATGCGGTGCGCGCCGATGCGGCGGTCTTCGCTGCGGCGGAGGCGGATCACGGCTGGCTGCTGCCGCGCGCCGCCGTTATCGTGCATCACGGCGGGGCGGGGACCACCGACGCCGCAGCGCGGGCCGGGGTGCCGCAAGTGATTATGCCGCTGGCCGCCGACCAGCCGTTCTGGGGCGAGCGTGTGGCCGCGCTCGGTGTCGGGCCGCCGCCGCTCGTGCTGCGACGGCGCACGCCGCAGCACGTGGCGGCCGCGCTGCAGCGTGCGCTGGCGCCGGAGACCGTGGCGCGCGCCGCAGCGCTGGGGGCGGCGATGCGCGGCGAGGATGGCATCGCGGTGGCGATGGCGGCGATGGACGCTGCGATCGAGCGGGGCCGCTAGCCGCCGTCGTCGCCGGTCGGCGGGTCCCAGGGGATTGGGCTGACGTCATCGTGCCTGATGGCGCGGGTTTCGAGCCGGTCGATGCGCATGATCAAGCGGCATGCCGGGTCTGGGCAGGTTACGCGCGCGTCGGTCTCTATCCAGTCGGCGGGGTGGTTGCGGCGCTGCTTGGCTGGGAGAAGGGGGATGGCGGCCTGGAGCGCGTAGAGGCAGAAGTCGCACCCGGCCGGCAGGCTGAGCTTGCCAGAGCGCAGGAAGACCGTATCGCCGACGCGCATGCTGCAGGTACAGTTGCCGCCGATCTCCTCGACGATGAGCGCGAGGTCGTAGAGGACGAAGGTATCTTCTGGAGGATACATTGAGATGCTCCATAGCGCCGGGCAGGTTGTCCACAAATAGGCACAGATAGGTACAGATACTGGGCAGCCGGGCAGATTCGTCCGCTCATCCACGCGAATAGGCGCGAATTCCGGGCAGATCGTCCACAGATAGGCCGCAGGGGCGCAGCGTGCTGCGCCAACGGATATCGGGCAGCGGAGCTCGGATATGCGTTGCAATCATACTAGGCGCGGGCTTCAGCTCGCCCGGTGGGCATGATGCCTGGCAGCACGCGCTCGCCGAGCAGCCGCAGCCCGCGCTCTTCGGTGAGGCCGTGGGGCGTGCCGAACTCGATGCGGGTCGCGCCGGCCTGGAGCAGCTCGTTGGCCTGCGCTGCGACGGCCTCGGGTGTCCCGGCGAAGCCGAGCAGCCGCAGCAGGTCGTCGGAGATCATCGCGGCGGCGGCTTCGAAATCATAGGCGGCGGCGAGCGCGCTGACCCGCGATAGCAGCGCCGGCTCGATCGGCAGGGTATCGTCGAGTGCTGCGATCACTGGGAGATACAGCGCCGCTTTGCGCCGCGCCAGATCGCGGGCCGCAGCGCCGTCTTCGTCGACCACGCAGACCGCGCCGACGGCGACCCCGATCGACGCTGGGTCGCGGCCGGCAGTGCGCGCCGCAGCGTCGATCGCCGCGCGCACCCGGCGGACCACAGCCGGGTTGGTGGTCCCGCCGATCTTGACCTCGTCGATCAGGCTGATGCACGCACGCACCGTCTGTGCGCCCCACGAGCCGAGCAGCATGGGAATCGCGGGGCGCAGCAGCTTCCAGCGCAGCGTATCGCCGCCGGCGAGCGGGAAGATCTCGCTGACGAGCGGCGCGGTGGAGCCGCTGAGCAGGTGGCGCACGCAGCGTAGCGCCTCGCGCAGGGCGGCGACCGGGCGGTCTGGCGCGATGCCGACGAACTCTAGCCACGCGCCGCGCGCCAGCCCGAGGTAGGCTCGCCCGCCAGATGCCTCGTCGATCAGGGCGATGTTGCTAGCGATAGTCATCGGGTGGCAGGTGAACGGGTTGACCGCAGACGGACCGATCTGCACTGCGCGGGTGGCGCGGGCGATCTCCAGCAGCGGCAGCCAGGCTGGCTGATAGAGCATATCGTTGTAGACCGTCACCGTGCCGAAGCCGTAGGTCTCAACCAGCGCCGCCATCGGCCCATACGCCGCGAGCGGGTGATCGGTTTGGAAGGCGACGCTGAGCTCGCGACGCATATGCGCTCTCCGTAGCTGCTGTCTATTTCTGGCGCTATCGGCCATTGTAATGCAATCCTGGCGAGGGAGAGAACGACGCGCGGGGCGATGCAGCGCACCGGCTATTGACTCACAACATAAAATGTGCTAATTTAGGCGTGGCAAAATTTTATTTATGGAATTCATAATATGGCACTTCCATCGAATCCAACCCATCCATCGCTCGAACCGAGCGACGATTCGTCGCCTGGCTGGCGGCGCGCGCGCACATCCAACTCGCTGGCCGAGGTGTATGCCTCAGTCCGCGTCCCGCGCAATAGTTCGCGCTGGCGGACGTTTCTAGCCTACGTCGGCCCGGGGCTGATGGTAGCGGTCGGCTATATGGACCCAGGCAACTGGGCGACGGATATCGCTGGCGGGGCACAGTTCGGCTACCTGCTGCTGTCGGTCATTCTGATCTCGAATCTGATGGCGATGTTGCTGCAACACCTCTCGCTCAAGCTCGGCATCGCCACCGGGCGAGATCTGGCGCAGGCCTGCCGCGACGCCTACTCACGGCCAGTCTCGATCATGCTGTGGATCTTGTGCGAGATCGCCATCGCCGCGTGTGATGTGGCCGAAGTGATCGGCTCGGCGATCGCGCTCAACCTACTGTTTGGCCTGCCGCTGGTGGTGGGCGTCTGTCTGACGGCGCTCGATGTGCTGATCATTCTGCTGCTGCAGCACCGCGGGTTTCGCTACATCGAGGCGCTGGTGGGCGGGCTGATCGCGGTGATCGGGCTGTGCTTCGGCTATGAGATGTTGATCTCGCAGCCAAACATCGCCGGTATCGTCGGCGGGCTACTGCCGGCGGCCGCGATCGTCGTTAACCCATCGGCGCTCTACCTGGCGATCGGGATTTTGGGCGCGACGGTGATGCCGCACAATTTGTACCTGCACTCGAGCATTGTGCAGACAAGAGATTATGAGCGGAATGATGCTGGTCGGGCATCGGCGATCCGCTACGCGACGGTGGACTCGACGGTCTCGCTGCTGCTGGCATTTTTCATCAACGCCGCGATCCTAATCTTGGCGGCGGCGGCCTTTCACAACACGCCGCACGCCGACGTGGCCGACATCTCGGACGCTTACACGCTGCTGGCGCCGATGCTCGGCGCGCCGCTGGCCGGCGTGGTATTTGCCGTGGCGCTACTCGCCTCAGGGCAGAATAGCACGCTCACCGGGACGCTGGCTGGGCAGATTGTGATGGAGGGGTTCGTCGATATTCGGCTCAAGCCGTGGCTGCGGCGTCTGGTGACGCGGCTGATCGCGATCGTGCCGGCGGTGATCGTGGCAGCGCTGTATGGCGAGCGCGGCGTGGGCAGCCTGCTGGTGTTGAGCCAGGTCATCCTCTCGCTCCAGCTCAGCTTTGCCGTCATCCCGCTGGTGCGTTTCACTGGCGACAAGCTGAAGATGGGCCGGTTCGCCAACTCGCGCTGGCTGCAGCTGCTCTCGTGGGGCGTGGCGGTGGTGATCGCCGCGCTGAATATCTACCTGCTGGTGCAGACCGCGCTGGTGTGGGCCGGCAGGTAGGGCCGGCAATCCTGTGCTATAATGCCGAGCCGATATCCTAGCGAAGGTTCGCGCTTTGGCAACACCCGATCTCTCTCGCGCCGCAGGGGCGCGCCCGGCACGCCCTGCGCCCGTGACGCGCCGCGCGCCGCGCGCCACGCCGCTGGTCGCCGTCCTGCTGCTGGTGCTGCTGGCGCTCGGCGCGGCCTACAGCGTCCGCCCCGATGTGCGCGTCGATGTGGGCACCAGCGCCGACGCTCCGTTCCTCACCGGCTTCCACGCCCGCGAGTATAGCCCCGTCGACCCCGAGCAGCGCTACGCCTGGCCGGCCGGCAGCGATACGCTGACGATCAGCGATGGGCTGCGGCCGTCGTTTCGCATGGTGACCTACACGCTGGATGCGTTTGCGCCTAGCGGCACATTCCCGCGCCGGCTGATCGCGGTCTACGTCGACGGCCGGCGCTTCGACACCATCACGGATAGAGGCGGGGCGCGGGAGTTCCGCGCGCTGCTGCCCGAGGGCGCGATCGACGGCGCGCCGATCGCGCTGCGGATCGAGGCATTGGCGGACAAGACGCTGGACATCCCGCCGGTGCAGGTCGAGTCTGCGGTGCTCTCGGGGGCGCGCACCTACCGCTGGACCACCGGCGATGGGCGGATCGGGCTGCCGGCGCTGGGTCGTGGCGCGTGGAAGCTCGATCTGACCGCAGTGGTAGCCCACCCGGACGGCTCGCCGGTGCGGGCGCGGGTGCTGGTGAACGGCGCGCAGGTGGCCGAGCTGCCGGACTACAACGATGCGCGGCGGATCTCGCTGCTGCTCCCGGCGCGCGATGTTGGCGATGGCGATGCGACGATCGCCATCGTCTCCGATGTCTTCAGCGATCCGCGGCCGCTCGGGGTGCTCATCGAGCGTGCGGTTGTGGTGCCGGTGGGTAACGCGATCGCGCTGCCGCCGTGGAGCGCGCTGCTCGCCGGCCTGGTGATCGTCGGTTCGGCGTATCTGGCGCTGCGGCAGACCAACGTGCCGCCCGCCGCTGCCGCCGCCGTGGCCGCCGCCATCTGCTGTTTTGGCTACTGGGCGCTGGCGAGCTACCGTTTCCCGGTGGCGTTCTGGCTCGCGCCGCTGGCGCTGCTGCTACTGCTCAGCGCCGCCAGCGCGCTGCCGCTGCGCTGGTCCTGCGACCGGGTCTTCGCCTGGCTCGATGTGGACATCGCCCCGTGGCTGCGCGACGCGCTGATCGTCATGTTTTTGGCAGGTCTGTGGCTCAAGGCCGGCGGGATGCTGTTCCCCGGCATGCGCGCCATCGACATCAGCTGGCACATGGATAGGGTGCGCTGGATCCTGGACGGCAACCTGGCGGCGGTCTACCGGCCAGGCGCTTTCTCCGAATCGGTGATGCCGATCGGCGAGTGGGGGCCGAACCGGCCGGTCATCCCGTACTCGCCGTTCTTCCACATCTTCTCGACAGCGTTCGCGCTATTCCCGTGGCCGCTTGAGACCAGCGCCAACCTGTACAGCGCCATCCTGGACAATAGCCGGGTGTTCCTGATCGCCATCCTGGCGCGCAAGGTGGGGGTCAGTCAGCGGGCGACGCTGCTCGGCGCGCTGACCTACGCCGTCACGCCGGTGACGTTTCTGCTGCACTCGTGGGGCAACGTGCCGACGACGGCTGGCATGTGGTGGACGATGGTCTGCACCGTGCTGCTCGTGGCGCTGTTCCCCCGGCTGCACCGGCCCGGCCCGTTCGCGCTGCTGACGTTGCTGACCACGATCACGCTGCTGTTCTACACCGTGATGGCGATCTTCCACGGAATCTTCGTGCTGGCCTTCGCCGTCATCGCGCTGCTGCTGCCGCAGAAAGTCAGCCGGCGCAGCATTCTGGCGGCGGTCGGGTCGCTGGTCGTGGCCGTGCTGCTCTCGGTGTTGGTCTACTACGGGCAGTACATTCAGGGCATCATTGAGAAGACGCTGCCGTACGTCGCCAGCCTGGCCACCCGCGGGCCGGAGAGCGTGGGGGTGCAGCGGCCGCCGTTCAGCGCCTACCTGTCCGGGTTCTGGGGCCACCTGCGCTACGACTGGAGCGCCGACGGATACCTGTACTACGGTGTGCTGATCCCGCTGGTGTTCTGCATCCCCGGCTTTGTGACGCTCTGGAAGCGGCCGGTGGCGTTTGCAGCGCTGGCTGCGTGGTACTCGGTGGCGGTACTGTTTATGATCGCCGGCTACCGGATCTCGATGGTGGACAAGCAGCTGTTCTACATCGTGCCGATCATGTGCATGTGCTGGGGGATCTACGCCGAGCGGCTGTGGGCGCGCGGGTGGTGGGGGAGGTTGCTGGTCGCCACGTTGCTGCTGTTCACGCTGGCGAGCGCCGTGGATCTGTGGGTGGTGCGGATCATCCGGTCGCCGGTGGTGTGAGGGCAGGGAACATGTGTATTTGCAAATTGACTATTGACGAGCGAACCAGGGAACCAACGAACCAGTGAACCAGCGAACGAGGAAACCAGCACAGATGCTTCGTGGCGCGACGATTCGGCGGGCAGCGGCGGAGGCTCTCCCGCAGGTTGCGTGAAAAGGAGCCGCTTCAACACCATGAAGCGCATTGGACAGCGGCAATGTCAACCATGATCACCAAAGATGCGGGAGAGCCGCGGCGGATGGGGATGCCGCTCAGCATGACATGCGATGAATGATTCAATCTGTTCACCCGGTCTCCGGGTCTTGCGGTCTCCGGGTTTTGCGGTCTCCGGGTTTTGCGGTCTCCCCGCTAACGAAGTGAGCCCATGACCCATCCGAGAAGAATCCTGGCGCTGATGATCGCGGCGTTCGCGCTGACGCTGTTCTTCGGGCTGAGCTACAAGCTGGCAATGTGGGGCCAGGGGTACGACCAGATCGACTACCAGCAGTCGATCTGGAATACGACGCAGGGGCGATTCCTGGCTATCTCGCACTACCGTCACACCGAGAGCCTGTGGGGGATGGATTTCATCCCAGCTATATTGCTGGTGGTGCCGTTGTACGCCATCGCGCCATCGGCTCTCACGCTCAACGCGCTCCAGGCGCTGCTGATGGGGCTCGGCGCGCTGCCGCTGTACGTGGCCGCGAGCGACCGCTTCGGCTCGCGTCGCGCCGGGCTGGCATGGGCCGCGGTCTATCTGCTCTATCCGTCGGTCTGGTATGTGACGATGAGCGCGCCGTGGCAGCCGCGCACGCTGGCAATCTCGGCGCTGATAGGGGCCTTCGCGCTGCTGCAGCGCCGCAGGCTTGGCATCGCCATCGGGACGCGGGGGTACGTCGGCTTTCTGCTGCTGCTGCTCATCGCGCTCGCCACCCGCACCGACACATCGCTGGTGGTGTTCGCCTTCGGGCTGCTGGCGCTGGTCTGGCGCGCTAGCTTGCGCTGGTGGCTACCGCCGCTACTGCTCGGCACTGGCTGGTTCGCGCTCTCCACCTCTCTGGTCGTCCCAAGCTTCTACACGCCAGAGTACCGCGCGCTGCTGGCCGGCGGCGGGCTGCTGGCGGACTGGAAGCCGTTCACGGTGCTGGACTACTCGCAGGCCTGGCCTGGGCCGAGCCCGCAGCTGGCCTACTACCTGCATCTGGGCCGTAGCGCGCGCGAGATCGTGCAGACGATTATCACCCATCCCATTGAGGTGCTGCAGCTGGTGCTGACCGGCCCCAAGCTGACCTACGTGCTGCTGATGCTGCTGCCGCTGGCGCTGCTGCCGCTGCTAGCCCCCGACGTGCTGCTGCTGGCGATGCCACCGATGGTGATGAACCTGCTGGCCAACCGGCCATACCAGATCACGGTGCGCGAGCAGTACCAGGCGCTGCTGATCCCCGGGCTGCTGCTGGCGGCGATGGTCGGCGGGTGGCGGCTGCTGCGCTGGGTGCGCGCCAGAGGCCAGGAAGTAGGAAGTAGCCAGAATAGAGTAGGAAGTAGTCAGAATAGAGTAGGAAGTAACCAGAAGACGTTGCGCCCTCGCGTCGGAAAGCTTCGCGGCTTCGCGGCCTCGCCTCATACCATCGCCGCCGCGCTGCTGATCGCTGTATGCCTCGGCTGCAACCTGGTCTACCGCAACCCGGTGCTCAGCGCGGTGCGCTACGCCGAGCCGCCGGAGCGCGTGGCCGCAATGCGCCGGCTGGCGGCGCTCATCCCGCCCGACGCCCCGCTCGGCGCGACATCGTTTCTGGCGCCGAATATGATGCCGCGGCAGTTTATCTACTACGTGCCAGGCGACGCATCGTTCCCGCCGCTGGAGCGGGCACAGTATCTGTTTCTGGATACCAACGCCGCCGCCTTCGCCACGCCGCGCGCCAGAACGTTTCTGGCGGATCTGCGGACCTCGCCGGGCTGGCAGATTGTGGCCGAGGAGCAGGGATTGGTGGTATTTCGGCGAATAGCGAGCAGCCGGGCGAATCATCCACAGATAAGCAAAGATAGGCACAGATACCCAGCAGTTTTAGCCGCTCATCTATAGCAATCCTATATAGCAATCCTATGTGATAGGTAACCGCGCGAAGCGCAACGCGGGGGCTTGGGGGCCATACGCATCACACGTGTTGTTCTGAGGCGCTCCGCGTGGGCGCTCCGCGCGCCATGAAAGCACTTTTCATGCTGCGCAGCTGCGCAGCAGCAGCAAAAAGAGCAACCACCAGGCTGCCGCAGGCCCAAAACTGCGTGCGACAGCGCGAAAAAGCCGGTTGCTTTGGACACGCGTGATGCGTATGGGGGTTTGGGGCTGAAGCCCACATGATCATCCTTCTCTACGCTCGTAGGATTGCTCTACTCGCTGCGGGCTTTAGCCCGTCGGAACATTCGTCCGTGGTCACCACTATGCCCAAACGTTATGCAATTCGGCTCGCGCTGATCCTCGTTGTGGCCGTCGCGCTGCGGCTATGGTTCTGGTACATCCAGGCTCGCAGCGGCGCTGTGCCGCCGGGCGACCCCGAGGAGTATTACCGCGCGGCGGTGCAGATCTTGGGCGGCGGCTATGACGACGCCGGGAAGTGGCTGCGGCCGCCGGCCTACCCGGTGCTGCTGGCGGCGCTGCTGACGCTGACGCGCGGCGATGTGGCGCTGGCGCTGCTGTGGCAGGCGACGCTGGCCGGGCTCGGCGCGCTGACGTTCTACTGGTACGGCATGCAGCGCTTCGGGTCGCGGCTGGTGGCCGAGCGCGCCGCGCTGGCCTACGCGCTGTTTGTCCCGCTCGCCGCGTTCGCCTCGTCGCTCTACGCCGAGACGCTGTTCATCCTGATGCTGGTGGCTGGGCTGACGCTGCTAGACCGGGCGATGGTGGGCGATACGCCGCGCGACCCAACGGTGCCGATAGTGGCGGCGCGAGTGTCGTTTCACGCCGCATTATTTGAGCCGCACGAACGTGTGTCGGCTGCACAGCGCGGCGTTCGGCAATCGGCATTCGGCAATCGCTCAATCGTCAATACACTGGGCTGCGGCGCGCTGCTCGGCGTGGCGACGCTGACCCGCGCCGTTGGGCTGTTCTTCATCCCGCTCGCCGCGCTGCTGCTGGTCTTCGGTGGCGCTGAGCGGCGGGCGCTGGCGCTGCGAGCTGCGGCGCTGCTGCTGGGCGCGGCGATCGTGATCGCGCCTTGGACGCTGCGCAACGTCATCGTCCACCAGCGCCCGATCATCGTCGACACCAACGGCACGATCAGTATCTGGTACGGCACGGTGCGCTCGGATGCGGAGCGCGCCGCCGGCGAGGCGCAGATCTTCGCGCTGCCCAACCTCGGCGACCGGCAGACGCTGGCGGCAAAATTGACGCTGGAGCGGGTGCGCGCCGACCCGCTTGGCTTCATCGGCCGCATGCGCTACAAAATCGCGTCGCTCTACCTGCTACAGACCCGCAGCTACGCTGTCGGCGATATCATCGCCATCGGCGGCGGCGGCGCGGTGGTAGTGCAGAACGCTGGCGAGCTGCCGCTGCTCTGGACGCTGCTCGCCGACGCGCAGTATCTGCTACTGATGCCGCTCGGGCTGCTGGGGCTGTGGCTCGCGCCCGGCGGCAGGCGGACGCTGCCGGCCGTGGCGTGGGTGCTGCTGGCGACGCTGCTGGCGGCCGTGAGCATCGGCCACCCGCGGCTGCGGCTGCCGATCGTGGCCGTGGCGCTGCCGTACGCCGCCTATGCGATGACCGAAGCGCGCAGCTGGCTCGGCGCGCTCGGACGTTGGCGCACCGGCTGGCGGCGATCGGCCGGGCCGCGCCCGCAGCTGACGCGTGGGCAGCTCGCTAGGATCGTCGGCTGCGCACTCTCGATCGCGCTATTCTTTGGGCTGACGGCGAGCGCGCGCTACGTCCCATGGCTGCGCTCACTGCCGGCGCAGGCACTGGCGGCGGCGCGCTGGGAGGACGTGAGCGACCGGATGCGCTACCTGCGCGCCGCCCGCGCCGCCGACCCGGCCAACCCGCTGCGGACGCTGGATCTGGCGCGCGGCTCGCTCAGCATCGGCGATGACGGCGCAGCGGACGCGCTGCTGGCCGCGGTCTCGCTGGCCGAGTATCGCAACCTTGAGGCCCACGGGTTGCGGGCGATGCTCGCAACGCGACGCGGCGACGCGGCGCTGGCGCGCGCTGAGGTCGCCGCGATCGATGGCTACTGGCGGGCTGGCAACGACCTCTACGACTGGGCGTGGGGCAGCGCGCTGAGCGCCCCGCCGCCGACCGTGGTTCCAGGGGACCCAGCGGCGCTTGGGCACTACCGCGGCTTCGCGCCCACCACGCCAGATGTGCCGAGCGGCGCGTGGACGCTGGGCGACGCCGAGGTGCGGCTGGCACCAGGCTGCGGCCCGATCGCAGTCGTGCTGCGCGGCCCGGCCGGGCGCGTCGTCCGCCTGACGCTGGATGGAGCAACGCAGCAGGTGACGCTGGACGGCGCGACGCAGCGGGTGACGATCCAGCGGACGGTCGGCTGCGCTGCGCCGGCGGTGGTGCGGCTGATGAGCGATACGAGCGCGATCGACCGGGCGACGATTCCGTGGTATGGTGGCGCGGTGGTCGAGCGCGTGGGGCGATAATAGCGCGCCCGATCGGGGGCGAAGGCGGCGCGGGCGGGGCGATAATAGTGCGCCCGATCGGGGGCGAAGCGCGCGCTGCGATCGATCTACGGCGGGATGGCATGCCGAGCGCTTGCTTCGCCCGATCGGGGGCGATGGCGCGGGCGGGGCGATAATAGCGCGCCAGATCGGGGGCGAAGCGCGCGCTGCGATCGATCTATGGCGGGATGGCATGCCGAGCGCTTGCTTCGCCCGTACGGGGCGATGGCGGCGGGGCTGGGCGATGGCGGGGCGATGGAGGCGATGACGATGGATGATCTCGAGCTGGCGATCGAGCCGTGGCTCTCGCATATGACGTGGCGCAGCGACTACGCCACCTGGCGCGAGCGGCGCATCAATCAGGAGCGCTATCAGGCCGAGCGGATCGCGCAGGCGGAGCGCTTCGCCGGGTCGATCGCCGGCCAGCGGCTGCTGGATCTCGGCGCCGGGATGGGCGGCTTCGCGGTGGCTGCGGCGCTCGCTGGCGCCGATGTGACGATCTCCGAGTACAACCCGGCCTACTGCGACATCGCGCGGCTGCGCGCCGAGCGCCACGGCCTGGCGCTGCCGGTGGTCAACGCCGCCGGCGAGGCGCTGCCGCTGCCAGCGGAGCAGTTCGATGTGGTGGTCTGCTGGGATGTGATCGAGCACGTGGCGCAGCCGGAGCGCGTGCTGGCCGAGGTGAGCCGCGTGCTGCGCCCAGGCGGCCACGCGCTGCTGACCGCGATCAACCGGCTGGCGTGGGTCGACCCGCACTATCATATCGCCGGGCTGAACTATCTGCCGCGCCCGCTCGCCGAGACGATCATCGGGTGGCGCGGCCGCAGCAAGGCCGGCGCTGCTTTCCACGATATGCAGCGGCTCTCGGCGATGCACTACTACGGCTACGATGCGTTCGCTGCGCTCGCCGGTCGCTGCGGCTTCGACATGCGCGATATGCGCCGCGATGCGCTGCGCGCCGGGACTCTTGCGAGCCCCAAGCCGACCCGCCGCGCAATCCGCCGCGCGCTCAGGGCCGTCGGCCTCGAAGACGCCGCCTACCTGCTCCAGCGCCACTTCTACGTCGGGATGTTCGAGCTGGCGCTCACCAAGCGCTAGTGCATTGACGATTGACGATTGACCATTGACCAACGTCGTACCGCCGACAAACGTTCGCGTGTTTCCAACGCACGTACGATTGCTCTATGAGCTCCCGCAGGCGGCGCGCAGCTCTGCCAGCAGCCGCGCTCGCGCCGCAGGGCCGTGACCATGCGCCGCCGCCGCCTGACCCAGCCGCTCCCACGGCGGGATCTCGCCGGCGCGCCACGGGATTCCGTATGCCTCCAGCACGGCTTTGGTCTGTGGCTGGCGCTCGGCGATCTGCCGCACTGGCGTGATCAGTTCGATGGTGGGCTGCGGTCCTGCGAGCGGCGTCGTCAGTGAGGTCGGGGGAGGCGGCGGCGCGGCGCGGCTCTCGCGCCGCGCTAGCAGCCGCGCCATGTTGCCGCCCAGCAGCGCGGCCTCTGTCTGGCTGTCAAGGCCGAGCGCGCCGATCTCGCTGAGGAACGGACGCATATCGGCCTGCGGCTGCGTGCGCGGGTAAAGCCTGAGCGGGTAGTCCGAGCCGAACAGGATCTTGTGCGCGCCGGCGGCGGCGATGGCGGCCGGGAAGATCGCGGCGGTGGGGTAGAGCAGCGGTGACGCGGCTGTGTCGTACCAGGTGTTGGCCAGCGCGCGCCGCACCTCCGGCACGATCTCGTGCAGCGCCAGCCCGCCGCCCCAGTGGGCCAGGATCAGCCGAAGCTCGGGGTAGCGCAGCGCCAGCGCGTAGTAGGCCGATGGCGGCACGGTGCTGCGCCCAGCATAGTCCCGCCCCACATCCTCACTGATGTGCAAGTTGAGCGGGAGGTCGTGGCGGATGCAGGCCTCAGCGATGCGCAGAAACGCCGCATCCTCCAGCCCGAACCCCTGGCCGTACGGGTTGAGCTCACCCACACCTGCCGCACCGCTAGCCGCGAGCCGCTCCACCTCCGCCACGGCCGCGTCCCCGGCCAGCGGCTGCACTGCACCAAACACCAGCAGCCGGCCTGGGCTGCGCCGCGCCATCCGCTGGTGCCGCAGCGTCGCCGCCACGCAGCGCCGGTGCGAGCGGTAGTATGCCCCCTGAATGACGGCGGCGTCCACCCCGGCGGCGTCCATATCGGCGATCATGCGCAGCTCGTCCGCCCAGCCCTGCGCGCTCCTGCCGAGCGGCTGCGGATCGAGCAGGAACCCCCAGTACGGCTCGCGCTCGGAGAGGGCCGCGAGCTGCGACTGGGTCAGCGGCGGCTGGACGTGGGTGTGGGCGTCGATCCGCACATCAGCGCCGTTTGCAGACGGGGCGCGTCAGCCGTGCCGCTCGATGTTTCACTTCAGCGATGCGATCAATTTAAGCATCTCGTCGTAGTTTGCCGTATCGTCGAACGACTGGTAGATATCGGCGGCCGACTGATAGTCCGCACGAGCCGCCGCGCGATTTTTCATGAGCAGGTAGAGATCGCCGCGCTCGCGGAACAGCGCTGCGTTCTGTTTATCCAGCTCGGTCAGCGTATTGAAATCCTGGAGCGCCGCGTCGTATTTTTTTCGGCTGCGCTCGGCGCGCGCGCGGCAGATGTAGGCATCCCTGTTATTCGCGTCGATTGCAATGACGCTGGTGCAGTCCGCGATGGCGGCTGCGAGTTCGTTGCGGGTGGTGTGGATGCGAGCACGGGCCAGATAGGCCAGGGTTAGGTTCGGATTTATCTTGATCGCCTGGTCGAGATCGGCGAGCGCGCCCGGCAGGTCGCCGGACGTCTCGCGTCTCTCGGCGCGGTTGATGTAGGCGGCGTCGTAGTCTGGTTTGAGCTTGATGGCCGCATCGTAGTCGGCGATGGCGCCGGGGTAATCTTTGGCGAGATTGCGCGCCAGACCGCGCCGCAGCAGCAGCACTGGGTCGGTGGGCGTCAGCGCGATCGCCTTGTCGAAATCGGCGATCGCGCCGGTCGGGTCTTGCACCCGGAACTTGGCGCGGCCGCGCAGCCCGTAGATCTCGCCGCGCTTGGGGTCGGCCTTGAGCGCCGCGTCATAGTCGGGGATGGCGTCGCTGAAGTTTCTGCGCTCGACGTTGGCCTCGGCGCGGGTCAGCAGTGCGTCGACGTTGGCTGGCTGCGCCACGAGGATGGTGCTGGCCGTGGCCACCGCCTCCTCAAATTTACCAGCGGCGATAGCTGCCTTGGCGCTGGCCAGCAGCCCGGCCACATCGAGCGGCACGGCGGTCGGTACCGGCACATCGGTCGGCGCGGCGGTCGGCGCTGTGGTGGCGATGACGCCCGGCGCTTCAGTCGGCGCGCTACCGCCGCTCACCTTGCCGAGATTGTGGCTGAGCCACCAGCTGCCACCTACCAGCGCGGCGATCAGTAGCAGTATGAGCGGCGGCAGCAGCGAGGAGCTGCGGCGCCTGGCCGGCTGGGCGGCGCCGCGCAGCGCCTGCACTGGGTCGGTGGGGGCCGGCGCTGTCGGCTGGACCGATGATGCCGCTGGCCTTTGCTCCTTCGGTGGCGTCGCAGGCGATGTGGGGGAGGCGGGCGATCGCTCGGCGGGCGTGATGGGGCGCAGCACGGGCGATGGCTGCGGCACGGGCGCCTGCTGCGCCAGCTCTGGCTCGGCTGGCGGCTTTGGGGCTGGCGGCGGCGCGTCTGCCAGCGGGTCCAGCACGCGCGCTGAAGCTGCTGGCGCTGGCGTCGCGGCGTCGAGCTCGGCGAGGCCGCGACGGGCCGCCTGATTAGACGGATCGATGGCGAGCACGCGCTGGAGGCAGTCGCGGCGCTGCGATGGGTCGCTGGTGGTGCCGGCGAGCCAGAGCCAGGCGCGGGCGTTGCCGGCGTCGAGGTGCAGCGCCTGGGCGAGTAGGGTGCGCGCGGTCGCGGCATCGCCGCTGGCGAAGGCGCTGGCGGCCCGATCGACGAGCTGGGAGGATCGCTGCTGTGGTTCGGTCATAGGTTCACTTTCGCAGCATATCGCCAGGGCGGAGCGGCTGCACCGGCTGGAGCAGCTTGCGTCGCTCTGGCGTGAGGCGGTCGAGCAGCGCCGGCGAGTACTCGTAGCCGAAGCGGGTGCTGCCCCAGAGCGGGCCGTAGCGGTAGATCGTCACCCGGCGCTGGCCAGGGTTGGTGCGGCTGCTGCCGCCGTGCATCAGCCCATCGACGAACAGCAGCGCGTCGCCCTTTTCCAGGTAGAGCTCGATGGCCCCATCGAGGTGGTCCATGCGATCGAGCTTGCCGTAGTCGCCGGCGCCTGGGTGGGGAAAGTTGGACTTGTGCGAGCCGGGGATGACCATCGTCGCGCCGTCGCCGGGGCCGACATCGGTGAGCGCGAGGATGATATTGCACTGGCCGCAGCGGAAGACACCGTTGGTATAGCTGTACGCTCCGCGCAGCGCGCCCTGATAGCCGCCGGAGTGGACCGGGTGGTGGCCGCCGCTCTCGCGCACAGAGACCATGCACTCGTCGACGAACAGCCCGGCGATATATGACTCCTGCTCGCCGCAGTAACGTCTGACGTACTCGATGTAGCCTGGGTAATCGATCAGGCGCTCGAACGGCTCGCCGGCCTCGACGCAGTTGTGCAGCTCCAGCCCGGTGGAGGTGGTGTAGTCGCGGCGCTGGGCGTTGCCGAGCCACTCGCCGTAGCCAAGCGGCGGGAAGGCATCAATGGCGGCGTTGAGATCGGCGATCAGCGCCGGCTCGACCGCCTGCCTGATCACCAGATAGCCGCGCAGGTCGAAGAAGAAGTCATCGAGGGCGGTGGGTTTTCGTGGGTCCACAGGGATGCTCCGTTGCAAAGGGGCGAATGCGCCCCTACTCTAGCTGCGCCACTACTATAGCATAGGGTATTGACTATTGACTATTGACGATAGCAATCCTACGTGCGTTGTCCACGCGCGAAGCGCAGCGCGAGGTTTGGGGCGCAGCCCCGAGATCTCCCCCTTCCCTACGCTGATAGGATTGCGCTATTGACTATTGCCGCGTCGCGCTGATACAAAACGCCCGCGCGACTCAACCCATGCAGCTTGAAACTGCAAACGGGTATGGCGGCAAAAAAAGAGGGCCTAGGAGAGTAGCAATCTCCTAAGTCCAGTGGTATCACCTGAGACTATCTGACCATGGGTTTGGGATTTGGCATGGTGTTAAGGCCGGCGTCGATGGCGGCCTCCAGCCGGCGGCGGTGGTCCCACAGCGTTTCGAGCTCGGGGACGATCGCCGTGAGGCGCGGGTGCTCATCGCCCTCAATGTGGCCATCGGCGTAGATCGCCTCGCGCTCGTGCTCGAGGGCGAGGATCGTATCTTTGGTCTTGGCGAGGTCATCGTGAAGATTATTGCTCATAGTGGCTCCTCTGCTGCTGCACATGGCTGTATTGTACCGCAGGCGCGGCGGCCGTGGGAGGGGGGCGCGTCCACAGTCGCCGCGATCTGACGCGCAGCGATCGTGCTGCGACGCGATGTTGGGACACATGCGCTCATTGTACGAGTGCAGCAATAGAGTTACGATGTTCGCGCTGTCAATGTTTGGAGGAGTGTGATGACAAAGCTGTACGGCGCGGGTGTCGGATTTGATGTCATCTCAACCACATGATGCTAGATCGACCACGCCCGCACTCTATTATCATACGAGGCACGGGCTTCAGCCCGCCCGTGGGATTTCGGCGGCATGGTGGCCGGAAAAAGCTAGATCTCGGGGACGACGCCGTTGGAGGCCAGGTTGTGGGCGAGCCTGGTGGTTTCGGGGAGGCGGTATTTGGTGACACACGCCATGACGAGGCTGGTGGCCCGCTCAATGCTGACGCGGTGTCCGGGGGAGATGAACAGCGGCTTGACGTTAGCGCGGCTGCGCAGCACCTCGCCGATCGGCTCGCCGCGATCCCAGAGCGGCACTGCGGCGCCGCGCTCGTCTGGGACGTCATCGTGCTCGCCGATCAGCCGCGACTTGGCGCAGCCGATCGACGGCAGATCGGTGAGTACGCCGATGTGGCTGGCGATGCCGCAGCGTGTGGGGTGGGCGATGCCCTGTCCATCGAAGATCAGTAGATCCGGGGTGTGCTGGAGCTGCGCGAGCGCGGCGAGCACCGCCGGCCCCTCGCGGAACGAGAGAAAGCCTGGGATGTAGGGGAAATCGGCCGGGGCGCGCGCCACCGTGTGCTCGACGACCGTCAGCTCGGGGAAACGCAGCACGACGATGGCGCAGCGGGCCACCTCGCCCTCGTAGCCGGCGTCGATCCCCGCGACGAGCTCCGGCACCCGCCCATCGGCGAAGCTGTCGGTCAGATCGACGCGCGCGCGGATTTGCCGCTGCACGGCGCGCGCGTCTTCGATGGTTGTCGGCCAGGTTGAATCGATGTTCATAAGATGAAAAAGGGGGGATATACGTGGGGGCTTCGCCCCCACACCCCCGATTGCACATTACGCTGCGAGCTGCTGCCCGACGAACCGGCTGTGCAGCACGATAGCGAACTGCTCAACTCGCTCTGGCGCCGCCCGCCTGACGCCGACGCAGCCGCAGACGCCGCACACCGGCCGCCCGCCACGCGCCGCGAAGTGCGCCGTCGGCCGCTCGCATTCGTCGCAACGTTCCACCGATCCGCACATCCCGTCCATACCACAGTCCTTGAGCAGGATTCTCACGGCGCTATCCTTTCCGAACAGACGTGCTTCTTGCTCCTATCATAGCACAATCGTTCGGTCTGTCAAGCACACATGTTCGATCGCGCAGGATGGAGCTAAGCGCCTGCGCTCAATCGCATCCTACTCGTTAACGCATTCCAGTGCCCCACGTCGCTCCATTGGTCGCGACTTATGCGCTCGGCCCGCTCACGCTCTCGCCGTATGGCCAGAGCTGCTGTGGCACACCGAGTCCGCGTAGATCATCTTCGGTAAACGCGCCCCCCGCTGTGACGAAGCGCCAGGTGCCGCTCTCGCGCCTGAAGATCGCCGAGACACTGTCCACTCCCTCGGCTGTCCCCGGGACGAACCAGACCCGCGCCCAATCGCCCGCGATCCACGGCCGAGTCACATAGGCGTTCATCCCGGCACCGCGTGGGTCTTGCAGCTGCGCCAGCGCCAAACCGATGATCGCCGCCGCGCTGCCGCCTGGCGTCTCGCTGGCGGGCACCACCTGCCACGCGCCGCCACGCCGGCTAAGATCGATAGTGAGCAGATCGCCGGTGGACGAGCGCGCCAGCACGGTCGCCTTATAGTCGGTCGCGTCTACGACACCGACGGCGATCCTGGAGTTCGGATAGCGACTGCGCATAGAGGCGTAGGCCGCGCTCAGTATCGCCTGCTGCGTCGCACCTGGCACATCGGCGGCGGCGGGCGGATGCATGGCCTCCCCGGGGCCGAAGACGGCGCGGCCGAGCAGCCCGAGCAGCACCTGGTTTGTGGCACCGGCGATCTCGGGGTGCTCCTCTATCCGCCGGCGCTCAAAGTACTGCACGGTGTAGGTTCGGCCCTCGATCTGCTCCTCGCGCGCCTCGGTGATCGGATAGCCAAATCGTTCCAGGCCGCCGTTCTGCTCCCAGTATATCCGAAAGCTGCCGCACACCTGATAGCCCGTCCGATCAAAGAATGTGCGGCAATCGGGGTTGTATGGGTACAGATTGGCGCCCTGTCCGCGCTGCCACGGCTGCCCAAGCTGCTCCAGGTAACGAGCGCCAAGCCGGCCGGCCAGGACGCCCTTACGCTCATTGGCATGGTCCTCCAGTCGATCGCGCTCGAACCACTGGGTCGGTACAGTCCAGCTGCCTTCGATCGTCTCGTTGCGCTGTGTGGCGATCGGGTAGCCAAACACGGGTAGCCCACCGTTTCGCTCCCAGTAGGCGCGGATCGAACCGCTGATGCAGAAGCCGGTCTGTGGAAAGCAGCGCTGGCTCGATTGGGCGCGCGCGGCCGGTCCGAGCGCCAGCGCCAGCGCGATGATTGCCGCGCAGACCGCGAGCAGCTGGAGCTGTCGGGTGATTGAGTAAAACATGGTGTGCCTCTCCTGATGTGGTTGTAAACTCCCACGGCGTAGCGTAGCGCGTGAGGGTCTACAGTTCCAGCACCGGAAGCGCCACAGATCGGTACAAACGGCGTTACAAAATCGCCCCTCAGCACTGGCTCAGCCATCTGTGCTGTACACCAGGATATCGTGAGCGATGCGAAAGCCCATCGTGGAGTGGGTAGGCCGCCATCGTCGCATCGCGCTGCCTGTCGGCGCGCGCCGGCCGCCCGCAGTTGCACGATAGCCTTGCGCGGCTGATCCTCCCAGCCACGATGGCGCGAACAGACAACACAATCGCCCCCCAGCGCCGAGGCGCAGACGGGCGATTTAAAGAGGCGACAGGGCGCACGGCCCTACATCGTCGGGGCCATGTCGTGATTTGTCACCGTGCCAACGGGATGCGGCACCGGCATCGTCGCGCCACCGGTCTTTGGGGCTGGGGCGTGCGGCGTGTAGCTCGACGCGCCGTTCGATGTGCCGTTGGCGGCTATCGGCGCCATCCGCTCGATCTGGTCGGCCATGGCCGGCGCGTTCCGGCGGATCGCATCGCGCACGATGCCGATCAGCGAAGTCACGGCGACGCTCTTGATCATGTTGATCTCATCGCCGAACTCGCCGGCGATGAGATCCATAAATCCTGGCTTGGCCGGCGCGAAGCTCTCGCTGCGCACCGCCATGCTATCCTCGGGGTAGGCGCTTGCGTGCGTTGGGTGATACTCATTGCTGCTGCCGCCATCGAGGCTGCCGAGGACGAACCCGGCCGCCACAGCCAGCCCCAACGCCGCCCACGGTCGCTCGGCAACCTGGTGATTGACATCGAAGGCCTGGCGAACCGCCTCTTGCGTGTCATCGACGGTGCCTTTGACCGTTGTCTCGATCGCCCGCAGCTTCTCGGTCATCGAGTCGCGGATGGCGTCGATATCCTGCTTTATTGGCTCTGTTCTTGTATCCACTGCACATCCTTCTTGACGCTGTTGATCGTCTCGGTGGGCATCGGGCTGATCGTCTTGAGCCGGTTGATGCCGAGGACGAGCAAGATGCCGCCGATGATCGCGAAGATTAGGCCGACGACCAGATACGATGTCCACATCGCCCACCCGAGCCCCTCATGGAGCGCATAGACGACCGTGTTGAGCAGGTAGATGGCCCCAATCACCGCTATTACGGCGCCGATGCCGAGCGAGATCGCGGCCTGCTTGGCCTTATCGATCTCGCCGAAGACTTCGCTCTTGGCCAGATCTATCTCGCGGCGAACGAGCATCTGTGCATCGCCAATGAGTCCGCCGATGAGATCGGCGATCGAGCTCACATCGCTCACCGGTGTCGGCGTGCGGTCCTCCGGGTTCGGATGGATAGCCATTATTACCTCCGGCTTGCGCGAGCGAGCAGATAGCCGACGCCGAGACCGACAGCCAGGGCCTCGATCGGGTGATCACGGATGACCCGCTCCAGGTCGCTCCGGACGGAGGCGACATCGGAGTCTTTCAGGTAGTTGCCGCCGCGCTCGATGGCGTCGGCCGCATTCATGGTGATTTCGCCGGCCTTGCCGTCGGGTGCCTTCTCGGCCAACAGGCTCGCCAGCGTCGTCATCTGCTCGCCGGTGGCGCTCATGGCATCGTTGGCCTTGTTCTCGGCATTCGCGCCGATTTCGGCCGCCTTATCCTTGGCTACGGCTACCGCGTCGTCGGCCTTGGCCTTAACAGTCTCGATCGTGTCCTGCGCCTGACCCTTGATGTCATGGACCGTCCCACCGGCATCGGCGGTGCGAACATCGAAGGCGGTGCGGTGCGCGCCGTCGGCCACCTGCTGCGCCTTATCGGCGACGGCATTGGCGGCCTGCTGTGTCTTATCGGCCACGCGCTCGGCGAAGTTCGCTGCCTTGTCCTGGGCCTTGTCCGCCGCGTTCTCAGCCTTGTTGCCCATCGTATCGTAGTTATTCATCGTAGAGCTCCTTCTATATGCTTCGACCTCTCCTGATGAAGGTAAAGCAAGGAGCGTGCCATAAACTAGAACTTGCGGCTCCACTCCTTGGGCCAGCGTTCGACGACGACCTTTTTCTCAGTGTAGAACTCGATGGCGTCACGGCCCTGCGCGTGCATATCGCCAAAAAAGCTGTCCTTCCAGCCGGAGAACGGGAAGAACGCCATCGGGGCGGCCACGCCGATGTTGATGCCGATGTTGCCGGCCCGCGCCTCGTAGCGGAACTTGCGCGCCGCCGCGCCGCTGCTGGTGAACAGACAGGCCATGTTGCCGTAGCTGCTGCCATTGACGATCGCGATGGCGTCGTCGATCGTCTCGACGTGCATCAGGCTCAGCACCGGCCCGAAGATCTCGGTGCGGGCGATCTCCGAGCGCGGATCAACATCGGTCAGCACCGTCGGGCGGACGAACGCGCCGCGCTCGTAGCCGCTCACCGTGGTGCCGCGCCCGTCAACCAGCACGTTGGCACCCTCGCTGCCGCCGAGCCCGATCAGCCGCTCGATCCGGCTGCGGCTATCGCCGTTGATCACCGGCCCCATGTCACTGCTCTTATCCATCCCATAGCCGACTTTGCGGCTGCTCGCGGCGTCGGCGATCTGCTCGATGAACACCTCGCGCGCCTCGCCGACGGTGATGGCGATGCTAGACGCCAGGCAGCGCTGCCCGGCGCAGCCAAACGACGCATCGGCGACGATCTTGGTCGTCATCTCCATATCGGCGTCTGGCAGCACGATCACCGGGTTCTTCGCCCCGCCCTGCGCTTGCGCCCGCTTGCCGTTGGCCGATGCCCGGCCGTAGATGTAGCGCGCCACCGGCGTCGAGCCGACGAACGAGACGGCGCGGACGCTCGGGTGGTCCAGCAGCGCGTCCACCGCCTCCTTGCCGCCGTTCACAAGCGAGACCACGCCTTTGGGCAGGCCGCACTGATCGAGCAGCTCGAACATGCGGCTGAGCGTCATCGGCACTTTCTCCGACGGCTTGATGATGAAGGTGTTGCCGCAGGCGATAGCGTATGGCATGAACCACAGCGCGATCATGCCGGGGAAGTTGAACGGCACGATTGCCGTCGTCACGCCCACCGGCTGCCGGATCATCATCTCGTCGATGCCGCGCGCGATATCCTCCAGGTTGTAGCCCATCATCAGCGAAGGGATGCCGCACGCCACCTCGACGTTCTCCACGCCGCGGCGCAGCTCGGCGATGGCCTCGACGTGGGTCTTGCCGGCCTCGTTGGTGATCAACTCGGCGAGCTCGTCGATGTTGGCTTCGAGCAACTCGCGGAACTTGAATAGGTAGCCGACGCGCTCCAGCGGTGGGACGCGCCGCCACTCCTCGAACGCCGCCTGCGCCGCGTCCACCGCCCGCCCCACGTCGCCCGCCGTGCTCAGCGGCACCTGCACGATCGCCATGCCCGTCGCCGGGTTGATCACATCCTGGTAGGCGGCGGTCTCGGGCCGCTCCCACGCGCCATTGACATAATTCAGCAGCTTGCCGTCGGTTTGCATACTCACTCCTTGTATAGCCGGGCAGATTGACGATTGACGATTAACGATTGTTGCCTCTGTGTATACCGGACATTTTATCCACAGATAGCCACAGATAGTCACAGATGCCGAACGTTTTATCCGCTCATCTGCGCTCATCTGCGCGAATGCCCGACAATCGTCAATCGTCAATCGTCAATAGCGTTACTTACTACTTGCTATAAAAAATTCCGCTCCTTGGCCCGCATCGTCTCCCACGCGGCCCGCGCCGCGCGCACCGTCTCGCTCTCGCTGACCTCGGCCACCGGTACGTCCCACCAGCTCTCGTAGCCAGGCACCTCGACGTAGCGGTCGTTCTGGACGTAGACCACCGTGGTCCGCTCGGTCTCGTGGGCTTTGGCGAATGCCGCGATGAACGCGTCGTAGCCGCTGGCCCGCAGCACGATCGCGCCGAACGACTCGGCGTTGGCCGCCAGGTCTACCGGCAGCGTCAGCACATCGTTGCCGGCCGAGTCGCCTGGCAGCGCGCCGTCCTGCGGGTAGGCATAGCGTGTCCCAAAGCCATCCTGCCCCAGCGAGCGGCTCAGCCCGCCGATGCTCTTGTAGCCGTCGTTATCGATCAGGACGATGATCAGCTTGTAGCCCTCCTGCACCGATGTGACGATCTCGGAGGCCAGCATCTGATAGCTGCCGTCGCCCACCAGCACGTAGACATCGCGCTCGGGGGCCGCCATTTTCACCCCCAGCCCGCCGGCAATCTCGTAGCCCATGCAGCTGAAGCCGTACTCCATGTGATACTGCTTGGGGTGCCGCGCGCGCCACAGCTTGTGTAGGTCGCCTGGCAGGCTGCCGGCGGCGCAGACCATCACGCCATCCGCACTGCCGCGCTCATTGACCGCGCCGATCAGCTCGCCCTGGCTCGGCAGCGGCACATTGCGGATCGCGTAGATCCGCTGCACCTCGTCATCCCACTCGCGCGCCAGCCGCTCGCACGCCGCCCGGTACGACTGATCGACTCGGTGGTTTGCCAGCAGCCCGCGCAGCTCATCGAGCGTGACCAGCGCGTCGCCTGTCAGCCCGATCGCCGCGTGCTTGGCCGAGTCACATTCGGTGACGTTGATGTTGACGAAGCGGACATTGGGGTGCTGAAAAGCGGTCTTCGAGGCGGTGGTGAAGTCGCTGTAGCGCGTCCCGACGCCGATCACCAGGTCTGCGTCGCGCGCCACCAGGTTGGCCGCCAAAGTTCCCGTCGCCCCGATCGCCCCCATATTGAGCGGGTGGTCGTAGCGCAGGCTGCCCTTGCCGGCCATTGTCTCGCCGACAGGGATGCCGGTAGCGTCCACCAGCGCCGCCAGCGCGTCGCTCGCCTCGCTGTAGAGCACCCCGCCGCCGGCGATGATCAGCGGGCGCTGTGCGGCACGGATGGCGGCCACGGCGGCGTCGAGCGCCGCCCGGTCCGGCCGGTTGCGCGCCACGCGCCAGATACGCTCGCCAAACAGCGCCAGCGGGAAGTCGTAGGCCTCGGTCTGCACGTCCTGCGGCAGCGCCAGGGTCACCGCCCCGGTCTCGGCCGGCGAGGTCAGCACCCGCATCGCCTCCGGCAGCGCAGTGATCAGCTGCTCGGGGCGGCTGATCCGGTCCCAGTAGCGGCTCACCGGCCTGAAGCAGTCGTTGACCGAAAGATCCTGGCTCTGGGCGCCCTCCAGCTGCTGCAAGACCGGCGCGACATTGCGCCGGGCGAAGATGTCGCCGGGGAGCAGCAGCACCGGCAGCCGGTTGATGGTGGCCAGCGCCGCGCCGGTGATCATATTCGTCGCGCCCGGCCCGATCGACGAGGTGCAGGCGAAGGTCTGGAGCCGATTTTTGACTTTGGCGTAGGCCACGGCGGTGTGGACCATCGCCTGCTCGTTGCGGCACTGATAGTAGCGAAAGTCCAGGTTCTGCGCCAGCGCCTGGCCCACCCCGGCGATATTGCCGTGGCCAAAGATGCCAAACATACCGGCGAACAGCGGGCGCACCATGCCATCTCGCTCGGTGCGCTGCCGCTTGAGGAAGCTTACCAGCGCCTGCGCGGCGGTCAGTCGGACGGTGTCCATCGTTCAGCTCCCCACAAGACGGCTCGATGTCGTATAGTACTATAGCACAGGAGCCAGAAGCCAATAGAATGACGGAACCGCTCGTGCCGTTCGTCATGCTGCGCGCCACCACAGGCGTGGATCATCGGCCGTTTGGGCGGCCAATAGTCAATAGTTCATCTGGAGCGAGCATGCTACAGCAGTGGAGCCTGGAACTCGACCCGATCTTCGAGCCGCTGGCCGCCGCCGATTCGTTTTCCGGCGTGGCGCTGCTGGAGCAGGGCGGTGTCGAGCGCTACGCCCGTGCCTTTGGGCCAGCGACCCGCGCCTGGCCGGTGCCAAATATCATCGAAACCCGGTTCGATGTGGCGTCGGTCACGAAGCTGTTCACCGCCGTGGCGACGCTACAGCTAATCG
The DNA here is from genome assembly GCA_043754595.1 of Roseiflexaceae bacterium. Taxonomy (GTDB): domain Bacteria; phylum Chloroflexota; class Chloroflexia; order Chloroflexales; family Roseiflexaceae; genus JAYUUK01. The sequence continues at coordinate 29,133 of JAYUUK010000341.1, forward strand.
AGCGCGGGCAGCTCAGCTTCGATACCCGCGCGATGCCGACGCTCGGGATCGTCGGTACGGCTATCTCGGACGATGTGACTGTGGAGCAGCTGCTGACACACACCTCGGGTATCGGCGACGACGCCGACGAGGAGGCTGGCGAGCGCTACGAAGATGTATGGCGCGACCGACCGAACTACAGCGTGACGACGACCGAGGCGTTTTTGCCACAGTTCGTCAGCAAACCGCCGAACTTTGCGCCGGGGCAGGGGGCGCGCTACTGCAATGTCAGCTATGTGCTACTGGGGCTGCTGATCGAGCGTGCCATCGGACGAAGCTACCGCGAGTATATTCTCGAGCACGTGTTTGCGCTGTGTGGCATGACACAGTCCGGCTTCTTTCGCATGGATCAGGCAGCGGCCGATGTCGCCGAAGGCTGGGACCCGCTCGTCGATCCACGCGGCGCGCGAGCGGGCTGGCGGCGCAACATCTACTCGTACCCGCCGATCGGCTCGCCGGACGGCGGCGCGCACGTTATCGCGCGCGATCTGACACGCTTTTTTGCGGCGCTCCGCTTTGGCAAGCTGCTCGGCCCCGAGTTGACGGCGGCGTTCTTTGTGTCGCGGACGTCAGCGAGGGCGACATCGAATGGTCAGCTTAGCTACGGCTACGGGCTGCAATTCTACCACGACGACGCTGGCGAGCTACTCTTCTTCGAGAAGGACGGCTCCAACGCCGGTGTGAGCGCGCTGCTGCGCCACTGGCCGCGCCAGGATATCACGCTGGTGCTGCTGTCGAACATGGCCGATGGCGCGTGGGAACCCGCACGCGCCATCCGCGATTTCGTCGCCACCCTCCTGCCTAAGACATAGCCGGCAAACGTCACTCGGGCCAGGAAGCGCGCCCAAAGCTGCCCGGCGTGCGGTTGCCCGCTCATCCTAGAGCTCCTGTCAATCCTGTCTTTGCTGCCTGGTTTTCCGGCCGCCTGGCGTGCGGCTGTCCGAATCTCTGCTATCACCGCGTCACGATCGGCCCGCTGTTCACCGCCTCGAATGCGCTGGCTGGCACACCCTTGAGCTGCTCGAGGTCGGCGTCGCTCCAGCGCGGGTCGGTTCCGCCGCTGATGAACCAGTCCGAGCCGTTGTCGGCTACGATCAGCCCGTAGCGCTTGAGCGCAGTCAGGATCACCAGCGACTGCCCACGGTACGGCGTCAGGTCGAAGCTGGCTTTGAGCCGCAGCCGCAGCCCCATCGGCGGCAGCGTGCCGTCGCTGGTGCCGGCAAAATGCCTGGCTGGCGCGATGTAGCCGCGCTGCGAGCGCTTGACCGTGACCCGCAGCGCGTGCTCGATCCTCCCCGCCGCCACCTCGTCGTAGCGCACCAGCAGCGGCAGGATCGGCAGCCCGGCCGCGTCCGCCGATGTCCAGCCCGCTGGCCGCAGCGCGTTGCTGCGCAGATCGAAGATCGCGCCGGAGCTGGCGTACCACGCCCCGTCGGTCGGCGCGGCGTTGAACAGCTCGTAGAGCTTACACGTCCCCTGCTGCGCCACCAGCACGTGTCGGTCGCTCCCGGCCTCGATCGGCGCGCCGAGCCCGATCGGGTATGGGCCTGGGTCGCTCTCGTCGCCGTAGTCGGTGAAGACCACCGGCGTGGTAGCCTGTGCCGCACCCACGATGCTGAACGGGATGCCGTAGTCCTGGTTCTCGCCAAAGTCGGCGTGGAGGAAGCGCGCGCCGTTGCTCGTCATGCTGGCGATGTAGTCCGCCGATCGCGGGTGCAGCGGCAGGCCGGAGATATCGGCGTTGAGCGGGTTATCGGCGGGGAACGAGGGGCAGCCGGCCAGCGTCGGGCCGCTCGCACCAAACACCAGCGGCACGAAGACTGTGGTGTTGCCGCCAGGGGCCGCCAGCGCGCCGCCCCACGCGGTCAGCAGCAGGGCCAGGCACACGGGATAAACGATGCGTCGTCGCATACACGCTCCTTTCGTTCCAAGCTATACTATACAGATACCTCGCGCGGCACTATCTGCCGCGCCCGCCGATGTAGCTGCGAGGGGGCACTGTGCTCAATCTGCGCAAACAGACGATCGACTACGTGATCGGGACCCTCGGCCACGCCTACGAGCGCACCTACGGCGATCTCGAACCGGCGTACCCCAACATTATCCGCTGGGTCGGGCGGCTGGCGCTCGAAAATATCGCCAACTCAGATGCACTGTATCACAATCTGGAGCACACCGTTCTCGTCACCGCCGTCGGGCAGTCGATCATGGAGGGCAAGCACCTCTGCGAGGGCGGCGTGACCCCGCGCGAGTGGCTGCACTACACCGTGGCGCTGCTGTGCCACGACATCGGCTATGTGCGCGGCGTCTGCCGCAGCGACGCCGGCCTCACGATCGTCACCGGCGTGGACGACGCCACGGTGACGCTCGCCGCTGGTGCCACCGACGCCGCGCTGACGCCGTATCACGTCGATCGCAGCAAGTTGTTCGTCGTCGAGCGCTTCGGCGGCGAGCAGATCGCCGAAGCGCTCGACGCGGCGCTGATCGGCGGATGCATCGAGCTGACCCGCTACCCTGCCCCGGACACGCCGGCCTACCGCGATACCAGCGGCTTCCCCGGCCTGACCCGCGCCGCCGACTTCATCGGCCAGCTCGGCGACCCCGACTACCTGCGCAAGGCGCCGGCGCTATTCCACGAGTTCGCCGAGATCGGCGCGAACGCCCGCTACGGCTACACCTCGCCGGACGACCTGCGCGCTATGTTCCCGACGTTCTACTGGCAGGCGGTCAGCCCGTTCATCCAGGATGCGCTGCGCTACCTGCGCCAGACCCACGAGGGCAAAGCGTGGATCGCTAGCCTGAACTCGCTGCTCTATGCCTCGGAGAAACGCAGTGAATAATCCCCCACCCGGCCGCGATGCTATCCTGGTGATCGGGCACCGCAACC
>JAYUUK010000342.1:0-3470 GCA_043754595.1 Roseiflexaceae bacterium
CGTGGACGCTGGGCAGATCGAGGTGACGCTGCTGCGCGGCGAGGCCAACGATCATTTGAAGGCCGATATTCCGCTGCGGCGGATGCCGTAGTCACGGACACAGCACGTTGCGTCCCTACGCCGGGCATGGCCATAGCACGTAGTCACGGACGCAGCGTGCTGCGTCCCTACGCCGGGCATGGCCATGGCAGGGAAGCGGCAGCACGCGGGGCGAGCCGCTCGCGATTGGTGTGCGCTGGGGTGGCACGCCTGGCGGCTCGCGAGGGCGTCACTTTGAGGGGTTCGAAGGGACGAAGTCCCCTCGCGGGGGTTCCAAGCGGGCTGGCCCCCTTTGGGCCACGCGCAGCGGCCCACGCCGCCGCTGGCACGGGCGCGAAGGTGCGAACAGCGCGCTGCGCCGGAGCCTACTGGCCAACATCGATCAGCACCAGGATCGTCTGGCGCAGGCGCGTGAGCCGGGCGTCCATCCCCTCTGGCCTGAGATACAGATCCTCGCGCATACCGCTGAGGTCGCGCCTGAGCTGCATCACCGGGTCGCGCCGGTTGGGCGCGGCGTGCTCGCTGGCGAGCGCGATCGAGTCATCCACCGCGATCAGCACCTGGTCAACCGAGCGCAGGTCGTTGACCCGCAGCGCCACCTCGGCGTCGGCGATCTGGCTGATGGCGCGGCTGAGGTAGAGCGCCACCCAGATCTGCTCATTCTCGGCTCTGAGGTCGATCAGATCCTGGCGCGAGACTCCCGCCAGCACCTGGGCCGTCGGTGTGGCTGGCGCTGGCGTAGCAGGCAGCGGAGACGGCGCTGGCGTCGCGGCGTCAGCCGCCTGTGGCGTGGCGGATGGCACGGCGGTGGCGGGGCGCGCCACGGCGGGCGGCTGCGGCACAGACGCCCGTTGCACCAGCAGGCTGGTCGCGATAGCGACGATCGCGGTGGCGATGTGAGGCAGTGCGGCGCGCAGGCGGGAGCGCCCTGCTGGGGGAGTTGGGTTCGGCTCAGACATAGGCTCCTCACCGAGGCGCGAGAGAGTGTCCACAGATAGACAAGATAGCCGCAGATACGCCATCTGCGGCTATCTTGTCTATCTGTTCTATCTGTGGACAAACAGATCAGCGCTCGATCTGCGCGGTGAGCAGGATGGCCTGGGCGATCTCGCGCATGGACTTGCGGGTGTTCATCGAGAGCTGCTGGATCTGGCGGAATGCCTCCTGCTCCTTGAGACCCTTGCCGTCCATCAGCACGCCCTTGGCGCGCTCGACGAGCTTGCGGGTCTCGAGCGTCTCCTTGAGATCGTTGATGGTCTTGTCCATCTCGCGGAACTCGGCGTAGCGGGCGAGCGCGATCTCGATCGCCGGCAGCAGCTCAGCGTCGCGGAACGGCTTGACGATGTAGTTGACCACGCCGGCCTCGCGGGCGCGCTCGACGAGCTCGCGGTCCGAGTAGGCCGTCAGCAGTAGCACCGGCGCGATCGACTCTTCGGTCAGCACCTTGGCCGCCTGGATGCCATCGAGCTTGGGCATCTTGATGTCCATGATCACCAGATCCGGCCGCAGCTCGCGCGCCAGATTGATGACGTTCACCCCATCGCCAGCCTCGCCCACCACCAGATACCCCATGCCGACGAGCGTCTCTTTCAGGTTCATGCGGATGAGCGACTCGTCGTCGGCGATCACTAGTCGTAGCTGTGGGGCCATAGCGCCTCCTCGTTCACAGGGCGCATTCCTGCGCAGTTTATTATTCGCTCGTGTTTCTGCTTGTGAAGTATAGCACGCAGCACGGAAGCGGGTCAAGCGCGCTGCTGTCCGGCCTCAGCGGCGGGCGAGCCGCGCATCATTGACGTGGCAGTGCAGTATGGTACACTCGGGCGCGATACACCAAGGAGGAAACTATGCAGAACCTGCTCGTGACCGGGGGCGCCGGCTTTATCGGCAGCAATTTTGTCAACTACATGCTCGATCGCTACGACTACCGGATCGTGGTGTTCGACAAGCTGACGTACGCTGGGCGCGAGGAGAATTTTGACCGCTTCGCCGCCAACCTGCGCTTCAGCTTCGTCCGCGGCGATATCTGCGATCTCGCCGCCGTCAGAGACGTCCTCCGCGCCAACGCGATCGACACGATCGTCAACTTCGCCGCCGAGACCCACGTGGACCGCTCGATCTTGCAGCCGGACGCGGTGATCGCCACCAACATCAATGGCACCTGGGCGCTGCTGGAGGCGGCGCGCGAGCTCGGCCTGCCGCGCTTCCACCAGATTAGCACCGACGAAGTCTACGGCACGATCCCCGAGCCGCTGCGCTCGCGCGAGGGCGACGGCCTTGAGCCGCGCTCGCCGTACTCGGCCTCCAAGGCCGGCGCCGAGCATCTGGTCTACGCCTACCACGTGACCTACGGGCTGCACACCACCACGACCCGCGGCTCCAACAACATCGGACCGTATCACTACCCGGAGAAGGCCGTCCCGCTGTTCACCACCAACGCGATCGAGAACCTGCCGCTGCCGATCTATGGCGATGGGATGCAGCAGCGCGACTACCAGTACGTCGAGGATCACTGCGAGGGCATCGACGTGGCGCTGCATCGCGGCGCGCCTGGCGAGGTCTACAACGTCGGCACCGGCGTGGAGACGCATAACATCGATATGGCGCGGGCGATCTTGGATCTGCTCGGCAAGCCGCACAGCCTGCTGACGTTTGTAACCGACCGGGCCGGCCACGATCGTCGCTACGCGCTGGACACAAGCAAGCTGCGGGCGCTCGGCTGGAGCTCGCGCCACAGCTTCGACGCGGCGCTGGAGAAGACCGTGCGCTGGTTTGTGGACCGGCCCGACTGGTGGCGGCCGATCAAGACCGGCGAGTACCTGGAGTACTACCGCAGGCAGTACGTCGAGCGCGCCGGCTGATGTGGGGCGTCACGGCACGCTTGGCCCGCCGATGACCGCCGCGCTGTCTAGCAGCACGCCGAGCCGTCGGCCGTCAGGCGCGGTGTAGGTCTCGCTGCGGATCGTCAGCTCGCCGCCGTAGGCCAGCAGGGTGAGCTCGCGCCAGCCGCCGCCAACGCTGAACGAATCGCAGTGGCCGCCTGAGCAGACGGTCATCCGCACCGCCCGCCCGTCTGGCCGGGGCGCGGAGAGCCGCAGCCTGATGGGAAAAGGAGCGTCGGTGGCGCTCGCAAGCCGCAGCGTGGCCGCTCCGTCGCTCCAGCGTGCCGCGCTGCCATCGATCGCCTCAGCCGGGTAGACCCCCGCCACATAGCCGAGATCCAGCCCATCGCCGATATCCAGCGTGGCGCGCGGCGGCGGGCGCAGCAGCGTATAGCCCACGTCGGTCATCTCCTGCTGATCCAGAAACGGCGCGTCGAAGGCATTCTTTGCTTCCCGCTCGCGCCCGGCACGCCGCAGCGCATCGCCGAGGCGCAGCGCGGCGGGGACGTACAGCGTATTGCGCCGCGCGGCTTTGGCGTAGGCCTCCAGCGC
>JAYUUK010000343.1:0-10476 GCA_043754595.1 Roseiflexaceae bacterium
CCGCGATGTGCTTGCACCCGGCGCGCAGCTCGGTCGGCGCGCCCCACGATGCGCCGTAGTCGGTGCTGATGGCGCTCCAGATCTGACCGTAGCGCTGCGGGTTGTCGCCCGGCCCCCAGACGGCCAGCAGCGCGCCATCGCCGCGCACCGCCAGCGCTGCATCGGCGAAGCCATCGCTGCCCAGCGCGCTCGCGCCGAGCGCCAGCTGCTGCGGTGCGCCAAACCTGCCGGCGCGCGGGTCGAACGAGCGAACGTACAGCTCGCGCCCGCCGACGCCGGGGAACGGCCAGCGGATGGCGGCCACGGCCGGCCAGCCATCGGTCGGGTGGACCGCCAGGGTCAGGCCAAGGATCTTGCCGGGCAGCGCCAGCGCCGTCTCGGGCTCGAAGCCGCCGCTCAGCTGGGATCGACTGCGCCAGGGTACGCCGGCCGACGCCGGCTGCGGCGTGACGGTTGGCGGCACAGCGGTGCGCTCGGGTGGCGTTCCCTTTTCGCCGCAGGCGGCGAGCAGCGCGGTGGCCAGCAGCAGCGTGTAGCTGAGACGGGCGCGACGTCGGGGTTGTGGCTGGGTGTGGTGCATTGGATCTCACGGTAAAACAGCGACGCGACCGCAGCGAGATCGCTCTCGCTCGGTCGCATCCAGTGGCCTGCTGCGCGGCTCTTCTGTTGCTGTTAGTGTAGCCCGGCGAGGTCTGGGCGTGAAGATGCCGCAGCTCTCATCATGGGCGAGCCAGATGGCCGGGGCGGGGATGCGCCGGATGGGGCATGCGGCGCGGGAAAATGTCCGCTATCGAGCAGCGGCGATGATGGTGCGAAGCGCGCCGCGATCGATCCAGGGCGGAATAGCCTGGCGAGCGCGTGCGTCGCCCGTACGGGGCGATGGCGTCGCGAGGATCGATGATCGGGGGCGATGGCGCAGGGGCGAAGCGCGCGCCGCGATCGATCCAGGGCGGAATAGCCTGGCGAGCGCGTGCTTCGCCCGTACGGGGCGATGGCGTCGCGGGGATCGTTGGAGCCGAGCGTGCTCAGCCGCGGACGACGAGATACCCGATCAGCAGCAGCGCCTGGTAGGCCACCGGCAGCAGCCCTCCGGCGAGCAGCAGCGTGGCGTCCCACTGGTAGACGCTCTTCCACAGCGCCCTGGCCTGGACGTAGGCCACGATGATCGCCACGATCCAGAGCAGCCCGGGCAGGATCGTGACCCCGAGCATCGCCGCGAGCGCTGCGAGCAGCATCATCCCGGCGCGCGGCATCTGCGATGTGGGGTAGACCGCTAAGGCCAGGTCGCGGTCGCGCTCCTCGCCGCCGCCACTCATATCGTCGAGCCCGCCAGAGCCGAGCGCCACGATCGGCCACTCCAGCAGCGCGAGGCCGAACAGCAGCAGCGCGCCGACGAGCACCCGGCCGTCGAGCGCGCGGGTCTGCGCCAGCGCCCTGTCGATCAGCAGCAGCAGCGCCGGCAGCAGCGCCAGCAGCAGCATCGGCGCGACGCCCATGCGCCACGATGGGGCGGGCGGGGGCGGAGCGTCGTCCGCAGGCTCGGCCAGCTGGTCGGCGAGCGTCAGGCGCTCGAGCGCGCGCTCGGCGTTGATGCTCATCAGCAGGCTCGGCGAGTAGGCTTTGCTCTGGAAGATCCGCGAGCCGCGGCTGTCTGGGGCGTTGCGCAGCACCTCGTGGACGATGCGCTGGAGCAGCGGCTCGAAGTTGCTGATAGCCGAGGTGATCAGGATGCCTGGGGTGAGCGACCCATCGTAGAGCAGGCTGCTGAGCCTAGCCATCGGCGAGAGCGGGCCGGTGGTCTGGAGCAGAAGCACCTGACTGGTTGGGCCGATCTCGGTGACCTTGACCGCGGGGATGCTGCTCCACGGGATGACCGGCTGCCGCCTGCCGACCAGCACCCGCAGCCCGGCGCTATCGACCTCGACCGACGGCAGCATCCAGCGCAGCAGGGCGTAGATCAGCAGAGCGAGCGCCAGGGTGATGTGGGCGGCGATCAGCATCCAGAGCGGCTGCATGTTGGCGCGCAGCTCAAGCAGTGAGAACGGCGGGATGAGACGCAGCTGCGGCACGATCAGCGTCAGCGCGGTGCTTACCAGCAGCAGATAGCGCAGGATCGCCCCGAGCAGCAGCAGCCGCGCGCTCCAGGCGATCGCATCGCCGATCCGGCCGGGGTAGCTGCCGCGGATGCTCACCGCGCGCGCCGGGTCAGCGATCGTCTCGGCGCGCGTCCCCACGCGGGTGGTGAAAAACGTCGACGGGCTGAGCAGTAGCCGGAACAACGGCGATGTCATATCCTCGCGTAGCGCGCTCGGATTGATCTGCTGCTGGTTGCGCGCGATCCGGTCGGTCTCGCTGAGCAGCGTCTTAACCAGGTTGTCGAAGCCATCGATCCGGGAGGTGACCAGAAACCCCGGCCGCCCACTGAGCCGGTACAGCAGCGCGTAGAAGCGATGCCAGCCGGTGAGGTAGCGCTCGTTGGCCTTGGTCTCCACCAGCAGCACATACTGCGAAGCGCCCTCGGTGACGTTGATCATCCCGACGTGCTCCCACGACAGGGGCAGCCAATCGCCGGCGAACTCGACGAGCAGGCCGCGCGGCCCGGTGCGGATCGTCGGCAGCACATCGCGCAGCAGTAGCGCGGCGAGCAGCGCCACGGCCAGCAGCGAAAATGGGGCGATGGCGTCGGTGAGCACCAGCGGGGCGCTACGGTTATCGAGCGCGGCGAGCAGCGCCCCGCCGCCAGGGATGCTGGCCAGCAGCGAGCCGCTAGATGGGAAGCGGCCCCACAGAAGCTGCAGCACCGTGTAGGCCGACCAGAGCAGCCCGGTCAGCAGCGCGGCGGCGATCATCAGCTCGCGCAGCAGCCGGCCGCGCAGCGGGTAGCGGTAGACTGTCTCATTGTCGATCAACGCTGCAGCTCGCGGATCTGCAGTTCGGCGGTATCCAGCAGCTTCTGGCAGGACTCGGCGATCGAGACCCCCTCGGTGTAGAGCGCGAGCGTCTCGGCAAGCGGCAAGTCGCCGCGCTCCAGCGCCGCGACGATCTCCTGCATGCGGCTGTAGAGCGCCTCGTAGGAACCCTCGGTCATGATGCACGCTCCAGACGTTGTGCTGCGAAGCTGCCTTCGCGGACGGTGATATCCAAGATCTCGCCCGGCGCGGTCTGGTCGGCGCGGGTCACCACGCCGCCGTCGGCGCGGCGCACGATGGCGAAGCCGCGGCCGAGCGTCGCCTCGGGGTTGAGCGCGGCGAGCTGGGCCCGCAGCCCGTCGAGCCGCGCGCCGCGTAGCTCGACGCCGCTGGCCACCCGCCGGCCCATGCGTCCGGTCAGCTCATCGATCGACTGCCGGTCGTGCTCGATTCGTGATAGGGGTGAGGCCAGATCCAGCCGGCGGCCGAGCTGGTTCAGCCCGTCGCGTCGCACGTCGATGGTGGCGTCGATACGATCATCGAGCGCACCGCGCAGCGCGGCCATGGCGTCGGCGAGATCGGCGATATCCGGCGCCACCAGCTCGGCCGCCGCCGATGGCGTCGGCGCGCGTAGATCGGCGACGAAATCGATGATCGTCGTGTCGGTCTCGTGGCCGACGCCGGAGATCAGCGGGACCGGGCTGGCGAATACGGCGCGGGCCACGATCTCCTCGTTGAAGGTCCAGAGATCCTCGATCGAGCCGCCGCCGCGGGCCACGATGATCACATCGGGCGGATCATCGTAGAGCGCGTAGAGCGCCTCGACCACGCTGTCGGCCGCGCCGCTGCCCTGGACTTGACATGCGGCGATGGTCACCTCGGCGAGCGGGTAGCGGCGGCGTAGGATCGTCAGCATATCCTGGAGCGCCGCGCCGGTGGGCGACGTGACCAGGCCAATGCGCTGTGGCAGCTGCGGGATCGGGCGCTTGCGGCTGGCGTCGAACAGCCCCTCGGCGTCGAGCTGCGCCAGCAGCCGCTCGTACTGCGCCTGCAGCACGCCGACCCCGTCCGAGCGGATGGTGTCGGCCACGAGCTGGATCTGGCCGCGTGCCTCGTAGTAGCCAATCTTGCCGTGGGCCAGCACCGCGTCGCCGTTGCGCGGCAGCGCGATCAGCCGCTGCGCGTTGCCGCGCCAGCAGACCCCGGCGATCGTCGCGTCGCCCTCTTTGAGCGTGAAGTAGCAGTGCCCGGAGGTGTGGCGGGTGAAGTTCGAGACCTCGCCGGCGATCCAGATATCCTGGAGCACCATGTCTGAGTCGAGCAGCGCCTTGAGGTAGATATTCAGCTGCGCGACCGAGAGCTGCTGCATCATGCCGGCCCGATCACCATCAGCGGCTGGCCGTACTCGACCGGCTGGCCGTTCTTGACCAAGATCTTGACCACCCGGCCGGCGAAGTCGCTGGTGAGCTCATTCATCATCTTCATCGCCTCGATGATCCCGACCCTATCGCCGACCTGGATGACATCGCCCTCCTCGACGTACGCCGTGTCTTTTGGCGTTGGCGCGGTGTAGAACGTGCCGACCATCGGCGCGATGATCAGCTCGCCGACGGGCATCGGATCGCCGATCTCTGTTTGGTCGCTGGCGGGCTGGGGCGGCGCGAACTGTGGCTGGGCGGGAGCCTGGGGTGCGAGCTGCGGCATCGTGAAGAGCTGCGCCGCCTGGTTGGGCGGCGTGCCACGGCGGATCAGCAGCTTATTATCGCCGCGCTCGATCTTGACCTCGGTGATATCGGTGTCGCTAATCAGCGCGAGCAACTCGCGCACCGCCTCGATCCCAAAGACATCTGAAGCGCCGTGTGGCTCAGGAGTTGTCATAACGCTCTTTCTTCAGCACGTGCATCGCATCGATTATAACATGCTTCGCCCGCGCGCCGTCGCGTCCGGCAACCCGCCCCCAAACTCCTATACGCATCAAGTTTATTCCATCAAACTGATTTTTGACGCGGCGCGGCGCGCTTTTTTGGCCTGTGGCAGCGCGGTAGAGCAATCCTACGTGCGTTGTCCACGCGCGCAGCGCAGCGCGGGGGTTTGGGGGCCGGGTACCCTCTGGGTGTCCCCGAGATCTCCCCCTTAATCGTCAATCGTCAATGCACTAGCGTGCGCCGCGCACCTGATGCACCAGCACTGTCCCGAGCACGAAGTAGACGAACGCCAGGCCGAAGATCACGGTGTAGCCCAGCGTCGGCTGGCCAGAGCGCGCGCCGATGCGCTGAAACGTATCGAGCAGCACCCCGGCGATCGGTGTCGCGATGCTCTGCGGCAGGGTCATGGCGATGTGCCAGACGCCCATATCCTTGGCGTAATCATCCTGGCTCGGCAGCACATCGGCGCCGAGCGCCCAGTCTACCGCGTTATAGGCCCCGTAGCCCAGCCCGAAGACCACCCCCATCAGCACGGCCACGCTGAAGTCGCCCACCAGGATGAAGACGACGACCACCAGCGCCTGGAGCCCGCCGCTGATATAGACCATCAGCTTGCGCCCATAGCGATCGGAGAGCTGCCCGGCGCTGAGCGATGCGATGATCGCGCCGAGCAGCAGCGCCAGGATGAAGAAGGAGGTTGCCGCGCCGGCGTCGGTGGCTAGCTCGGTGCCGAAGAAGCGGTAGGAGAAGGTTTGGGCCCCGCGCGCCACCACGTCTTTCATGTAGAACAGGATGAACCCCTGCACGGTGAAGGTGCCCAGCGTGACCAGGAAGCGGGTCCAGAACACCCAGCTGAAGTCGCGCGAGGCGAACGGCGCGCGGATGCCGGCGATCACCGTCCCGATATCGAACGGCGGCACCTCGGCCGGCGGCTCGGGCTCGCGCAGCGCCGCCAGCGTCCCGAGCATGCCCACCACGAGGATGGCGGCGATGGCCATGTAGGCGTAGCTGATCGCGGTGCCCTCGCCGAGGCGCGCGCTCAGCAGGCTCAGCACGATCCCGGTGATGCCGCCGAGGAAGTTGCCGAGCATCTGCAGCAGCCCCATCCAGCCGCTCGCTGCGCCGCGCTGCTCTGGCGGCACCATTTCGGGGATGATCGCCGAGTACGGCGCGGTGGCCAGATTATTCGTCAAGTTAATCAGCGCGTAGGCCAGCACGTACGGCACCAGCGCCGACGGCACGCTCGGGATGAACGCCAGCAGCAGCAGACCTGCCACGTTGCCGATAGTTCCGGCCACCAGAAACGGCGCGCGCCGCCCCCAGCGGGTCCGCACTCTGTCGCTCCACATGCCAAACAGCGGCGCCGCCACCATCGAGACGAATGCGCCGAGCGCCAGGATCTGCCCCAGCGTCGTCCCCTTCATCTCGGCCCCGCCAATACGCTCGGCCTGCAGCGGCAGCAGCGTGACCAGGATCGCGGTCCAGTGGGCGCTCGACCCAAACCAGTAGAGGCTGATGGCGATCTGGCTCCAGGCCGAGAGGCGCGGGCGCGGCGTGGATGCGGCGTTCATGGCAGTTTCCTTGTGCATTGCGTTTTGACAAGGATACCATACAGAATCATACCGCCGCAGCGAGCTATGCTCGCTGCGGCGCTTTCAGTTCCATGCGTATCTGGGGATCGATAGCGATACGGTATGGAGTATTATTCGGGATGACATCCCCGTATTGCTGCAGTTGCTGCGCGAGCTTCACTCCCAGTCACTGAAGACAGACTAGCACAACACACGAGCGCCGTGGAGTCTATCTCCACGGCGCTCGTGTATCCAGCGGATTTCTCGCTACTTGCGTACCTGCTCGCCCGTGTAGGGGTCGAACTTCCACTCCTCGACGCCGCGCGGGTGCTCGCTGGCATGGGCCGCAGCCGCCGGCGAGATCGTCAGCGCGGTGCTGGTCTGCGGCATCTGCGGCATCACCGCCCAGAGCAGGACGTAGAGAAAAGGCGTCACGCCGCCGACGAATACTGAGAGCGCAAAGACCACCCGTACCACCACTGGGTCGATGTTGAAGTACTGCGCCAGCCCACCACATACCCCGCCGATCATCCGATCGTCATTGCTCCGCATCAATCTATCCATCGCTGTGTTCCTTTCATCTGATTGTTCGCGCATAGCAATCAGACGCAGGCGCGGCCAGGTTGTTGCAGCGGCGGGGGGCGATGGCGCGGGGGGGTCGGGGGAGGGGCGAAGCGCAGGATCGATCGTCGGCGGAATGGGATGCCAGGCGCGTGCTTCGCCCGTACGGGGCGATGGCGCGGGGGCGATGGCGAATGCCTCGCGATAGTTATGGTACTATAGTCCTATATTACCGTTTTGCGGAGGAATTCGCTGTGACCACTGTCTCCTACGATTCCCGTGCGCTGACCATCGACGGCCAGCGGACGCTGCTGCTCAGCGGCGCCATCCACTACCCCCGATCGACGCCGGCGATGTGGCCGGAGCTGATGCGCCGCACCAAAGCGGCCGGCCTCAACGCCGTCGAGACCTATGTCTTCTGGAACCTGCACGAGCGGCAGCGCGGCGTCTTCGACTTCTCAGACCGGCTGGATCTCATCCAGTTCTGCCGCGTCGCCCAGGAGCACGGTCTGTTCGTCGTCCTGCGCATCGGGCCGTACATCTGCGCCGAGATCAACTTCGGCGGCTTCCCCGCCTGGCTGCGCGAGGTGCCGGGGCTCCAGACCCGCACCTGGAACCAGCCGTTCATGCAGGAGATGGAGCGCTGGGTGCGCTACCTCTGCGATTACCTCGAGCCGATGTTTGTCGCCAACGGCGGTCCGATCATTATCGGCCAGATCGAGAACGAGTACGCCCTGATCGCCCGCACCTACGGCGAGGACGGCCAGCGCTACCTCGCCTGGGCCATCGCGCTCGGCCAGTCGCTCGAGCTTGGCGTCGCCTGGGTGATGTGCGTCGGCGGGATGCCCGGCGCGATCGAGACGATCAACGGCTTCTACGGCCACACCTTTATCGCCAAGCATCAGGCCAGCCACCCAGACCAGCCACTGCTCTGGACCGAGGACTGGACCGGCTGGTACGATACCTGGGGCTACCCCCACCATCGCCGCAGCCCCGAGGACGAGATCTACGCCGTGGCGCGCTTCATCGCCGAGGGCGGCACCGGCGTCAACTATTACATGTGGCACGGCGGCACCAACTTTGGCCGCGATGCGATGTTCCTCCAGACCACCAGCTACGACTACGATGCGCCGCTCGATGAGTTCGGCCTGCCCACCACCAAATCCAATCACGCCGCCAGTCTGCACCGCGCGCTGCACGCCAACGCCGCCGCGCTGCTCGCCAACCCCAAGGCCGCGCCGCAGCCGCTCGGTCCGCAGCAGGCCGCCTTCGTCTACGGCGATCTGGCCTTCCTCTGTAACGATGACGCCGCCGCCGCCGCCCCCGTCAGCTTCGCGGGCGAAAGCTACGTTCTCGCGCCCCACAGCGTGCTGATCGTCTACGCTGGCACGGTGCTGTTCGATACGTCCGCTGTTGCGGGCGGCGACGCGATCCAGCGCACCATGCGCCCCATCCCCGCTGCCCTGGATGGTTTCATGTCGTGGCAGGAGCCGCTCCCGAGCCGTCGCCACGATGTCCGCGCTGGCACCATCGCCATCGCCCGCCCGATCGAGCAGCTCCAGTTCACCAAAGACGAGAGCGATTACTGCTGGTACTCGGCGCGAGTCACCATCGGCTTGGACGAGGCCGGCGCTGGCACGCTGACGCTCAGCGGCGCCGGCGACCTCGTCCACCTGTTCGTCGATGGCACCTACGTCGCGTCGGCCCCGTCGCAGCTGCTGGAGAATCGCTCGCGCCCCGATGGCGATCTTGACGCGCTGCGACGCTCGCTCGCCGATACCTACTTCGACGACGCCCCGACCGATATTCGCGATGTGTTCCGGCTGGAGTTCGCCATCGCGCTCGCCGCTGGCCAGCACGAGATCGAGCTGCTCTGCTGCGGTCTCGGGCTGATCAAGGGCGACTGGCAGATCGGCTTTATGAATATGGTGGATGAGCGCAAAGGCATCTGGGGTGCCGTCGCCTGGGGCGGGCGCGAGATCGGGCCGTGGACGCTCCACCCGTTTCTGGCCGGCGAGCTGGCGGCGATCTCCAGCGGCGGATCCGGGGTCGTCGGCTGGAGCGCGCCGACCGAGGCCCGCCGGCCGCTATGCTGGTACCGTACCACGTTCGATATCCCCGAGGGCGACGCGCCGCTAGCGCTGGATATGGGCAGCATGGGCAAGGGGCTGGTCTGGGTCAATGGCCGCTGCATCGGCCGCCACTGGCTGATCGCCGCCGATGTCCCCGAGTTCTTTGGCTGGCTCCAGCCGGCGGTCACCGGCAGCCCCGCCGCCGAGCCGACGCAGCGCTACTACCATGTGCCGCGCGCCTGGCTGGAGGAGCACAACACGCTGGTGATCTTCGAGGAGATCGGCGGCGACCCTGAGGCCATTCAGCTCTGCGTCAGAGAGTGAAATGTTTGGCATCGGCGGGCTAGCCTGCGGCCAGTAGGATGACCAGGTGCGAGGCCACTGCCCGGTATTCAGCTGGATCTGTGCCTATCTGTGGACACAGCATCGCCCCTGGTATTTTGGAGATCATCGATGTCCGAACAACACACGGCCGACCCGCTGCTGTCGCTGCTGCGCGCGGCGTGCGGCATCGCCGGGCCGACGGGGCACGAGGAGGCGGTGCGCGCCTGGCTGCGCGGCCGCTGGCAGCAGCGCATGGAGTGCTGGGAAGAGGACGCCGTCGGCAATATCGTCTGCAAGGTCGGCGGGAGCGGCCCGCGGCTGCTGATCCAGGCGCACATGGACGAGATTGGCTTTGTGGTGCGCTACATCACGCCGCACGGCTTTTTGCTGCTCGATACCGCGCAGGGTCCGCGGCGCCAGGCGCCGGATAAGCGCTACATGGTCGGGCAGGCGGCGCAGGTCGTTGGCCGCGACGGAGTGGTGGCCGAGGGGATCTTCGCCGCAGCGGCGGGCCACGTCCTCAGCGGGCCGCAGCTTGCCAAGGGCACGATAGATTTCGACGATTTCTATGTCGATATCGGCGCATCGAGCCGCGCCGAGGCCGAGGCGCGCGGCGTCCACGTTGGCGCGGCGGTGATCTGGGACTGGCCGGTGCGCCGGATCGGCGGGCGGCTGGCCGGCAAGGCTATGGACGACCGGATGCTGCTAGTGGTGATGGACCTGCTGCTGGACGCGCTCGTCGGCGCGACGCTGACCCACGAGGTCTGGTTCGGCGCGACGGTCCAGGAGGAGAACGGGCTGCACGGCGCGCGGGCGCTGGGGGCCAAATACCAGTTCGACGCCGCGCTCGCGCTGGATATCGGACTCGTCGGCGATACGCCGACCACCGGCGAGCGCGACTACAATGCCCATCTCGGCGGCGGCCCGACGCTCGTCCACAAAGATGCGCTGATCACGTACGACAAGCGGCTGCTGTGGCGCTGCGCCGACCTCGCGCGGGCCAACGGCATCTCGTTCGAGCACGGGGTGTACGCCAACTTCGGATCGGACGGCGGCGGCTTCTTCGACGCAGGCATCCCGTCGCTGCTGATCGGCGTGCCGACGCGCTACACCC
>JAYUUK010000344.1:0-10473 GCA_043754595.1 Roseiflexaceae bacterium
AAGGCGTGCAGACAGCGCTCGAGCAGCGCGGCGCTGGCGCCATCGTCGCCGGCGTAGCGCGCCGCAGTCGCCAGGATCATCGTCACCACCGCCTCGGCCCACGGCTGGCCGCTGGCGCTCAGGGGTGGCAGCGCGGCGTTGGCCAGCGCCACCGCCCGCGGCAAGTCGCCGCCCAGCAGCGCCACAGCGGCCAGCACCCCGCTGGCGAAGGCCGCGCCGCCAGCATCGCCAAACGCGGCGAGCTCGTCTATGCTGCGCTGCGCCAGCGCAGCGGCGGCCGCGTAGCTCCCCAGCCGCAGCGCCAGCGCAGCGGCGCGACCGCCAGCCAGCGCCGCTAGCGCGCGGTCATCGGCCGTGCACGCCACCCGTTCGAGCAGCGCGCCGCCCTCGCGCAGCATCCCGCAGCGGTACCAGTGCCACCACAGCGCGCACACCAGCCGGTCGCGCTCCCCGCCGTCGGGGGCGACGCGCAGCAGCGCCGCGATGTTCTCCTGCTCGGCGGCCAGCACTGCCAGCCAGCGCCGCTGCTCTGCGCCGAACAGCGCCGGGGCGGCGCGCTCGGCCAGCGCACACTGCGATCGCAGGTGGCGCTCGTTGGCGAGCTCGGTCTCGCCCAGCGACGCGAGCCGCTCGCCGGCGTAGGCTCGGATCGTCGCCAGCATGCGGTACTGGCCGGTGGGCTGGTGCAGCGCGAGCAGGCTCTGGTCCACCAGCGCGGCGAGCGCCAGCGCCGCGTCTGCCTCGCTGCGATCCGCCAGCGCAGCGGCGAGCTGCGGCGTGACCCCGGCCGGGCAGACGCTGATGCGACGGAACAGCGCCGCCTGCTCAGCGCTCAGCAGCGCGTAGCTCCAGCCAATCGTGGCGCGCAGCGTCCGCTGGCGCTCCGGCAGGTCGCGCGGCCCGTCGCTCAGGAGATCGAGCCCTTCCGCCAGCCGCGCCAGCAATGCATCTGGTGGGAACGAGCGGGCGCGCGCCGCCGCCAGCTCGATCGCCAGTGGCAGCCGATCTAGCGCGGCCACCAGCGCGGCCACCGCCTGGCCATCGGTGGCCGGCGCGGCACCGCTGGCGCCGGCGCGCTCGGCGTAGAGCAGCGCCGCGTCGGCCGCGCTGAGCGGGCCGAGCGGCACGATCCGCTCGCCGCGGATCTGGAGCGGGGCGCGGCTGGTGACCAGCAGCCGCAGCGCTGGCGCGGCCGTCAGCAGCGCGCCGAGCGGCAGCGCAGCGCCAGCGAGCTGCTCAAGGTTGTCCAGCAGCAGCAGTAGCGGGCGGTCGCCCAGCGCCAGCCGCAGCCGATCCAGCGGCGGCGCTGCGGTCTCGGCGATCCCGATGCCGCGCGCGATCGTGGCCAGCAGCGCCGCCTCATCGGCGAGCGACTCAAGCCAGATGACCCCGCTGGGCGAAGAGGATGCGCCGAGCTGACCAAGCGCGGCGAGCGCCAGGCGGGTCTTGCCGATCCCGCCGGGGCCGATGAGCGTGACGAGCCTGGCCGATGGCGCGGCGAGCAGCGCCAGCAGCGCGGCCAGATCCTCGTCGCGCCCCACCAGCGCGGTGGCGGGCCGTGGCAGTAGCAGGCGCAGCAGCGGCGCGGCGATCACCGCCGTCGGGTCCGCGAGCCTATCGACGGCCAGCTCGGCGAGCGCCGCGCCGATGAAACGGGCGCGCTCGGCGCTTGCGATCTGGAGCATCTGCGCCAGACGCTCGGCCATCTGCGGCGATGGGCGGCGCTCGTCTGACTCGATCTTGCGCACGGTGATCGGCGCGCACCCGACGAGATCGGCGAGCTGATCCTGCGTCATATCGAGCGCGCGACGGCGACGGCGCACCCAGATGCCAAATGAGTAGATATCTGTCATCGGTGTGGGCGCAGCTGTATCGCTTGCCGATACATGTACGGCGGCGGTCTGTGGTGTACTAGTGCAGTGACGAGCTGACGTACACGCATAACATTCAAGGAGCACACCATGGAATTCACCACCGACACGCCCGCATGGCAGTTTTTCGCCTGGATCTCGTTCACCCTGGCGATGACGCTGATGGTCTTTGGGATCTATTATACGCCGGTCGATCTGTGGGTCAAGGGCTACCTGCTGATGGGGACGTTCTTCGTCGTCGGGTCGGCGTTCACGCTCTCCAAGATGCTGCGCGACCGACACGAGCAGCAGCGGCGCCAGGCCGATCGCACGATGGCGCGGCGCGACGAGCTGTAGGGCCGGCAGCGCGGAGACCTCTGCTCACGAGCGAGGCTGTCTCCCCCGCGCACATGCGCAGCGTCTCAGGAGATACTCCTGAGACGCTGTATAATACCCCGCGCTCACGCATCGTTGCGGGCCAGACTGCGGATGGTGAGGTCGTCGATGACTTCCACGACGCCGGCGACGTACTCGGCGACGCTCGCCGCATTATCGCCATCGTCGAGGTCATCGACGGCGCCGCGCAGTGTGACCACGCCGTCGCTGATGCTGATGCGCAGCGTATCGGCGAATCCGCTGGTGGCGGCGTCGGCGCGCAGCGCGGCGCGGACCCGCGACGTCACATCGTCGTCGCCGGGCAGCGCATCGCTGGTGTGGTCTGCGTCGTATGGCTCATCGAGCGACGATGAGCCAAAGCCGCTGGCGATCTGTGCGCCCTCCGGACCGCCTGGCACCACCGGTGGGTCGGTCGGCGGCACATAGGTCAGCCCCTCCTCGGAAGCCACCCACGGCTCATCAGTCTCGCCGTCGCGCAGCTCAAGCTCGGTCAGCATATCCAGGCTCTCGGTGCCGGACGCATCGCCCTCCTCGCCGTCGTCCATCTCGGTCTCGCCAAGATACACATCGCTATCGGTGATCGGCGCGAGCCGCTCGATCTCGCTGGCGTCCAGCACCGCGCTCTGCTCATCGAGCGGGCGCTCGCCGAACAACTCGGCGATCTTCGCCTCTCCCTCCAGATCGGGGCCGTTGAGTAGGGTCGTGTCAGGTGTGGTAGTCATGCTATGCTCCTTGCGTTGATCGCTCTACGCCCGCTACTGCACGCGGCGTGCCAGCGGCGGGGAGCACAGCCAGATGCTCGCGCTTCGCTCGGGGCCATCTATGTTCGTGATCGGAACACACTCGACCTCGTGATAGTGTTCACCATAACTCGCATTCGCGCGCCGAACAAGCGCATGCAGCCCGACGCGCCGACTCGGGCCGATTTTCGGAGCTGTGCTATCGGGCTCGTGGTACCGCGATAGCAATGTCGTTCTCGGGCGCGGGGCTGAACGCTGGCCTTGGGCGGCAGCCAAGCTGTACCAACTTAGCACACGTCTGTTTAGCACACGTCTGTTTAGCACACGTCTGTCTCCTTTGCGTTTGACACCGTTGGCTTACCGACATGGTATACTGGCGCAGAAGGGTGAGTAACTACCATATGGTCTCGCGCGCATCAGGACGGTCAAAACGACCACGGCCCATGGTCTGGCATACGCGCGAAATCACGCCAACCTCGTATGGGAGCCAGACCATGAGCAGCAGCCAGGACGTATCCACGCAGATCGCCGCCACGCTGGAAGCCATCCCTCCCACCCTGCATTGGCGGTGATTGACCAATTGGATTTCGATTATCGTGGGCCTGGTGAACGCTCGTAGGATCGCGCTGGAAGACCTCACCGTCACCCGCATGGTGCACATGGGGCTCGCGCAACGCGCATGCTGGACGCCGGATGGGGCTCCCTCGTGCAACGATTACAGGACACGGCTGCACGTGCCAGTCGGGTGGTCGTGGTGGGAGACACGCGCGGAACGTCCAAGACCTGCTCTGGCTGTGGGCGACTCTTTGCGGGGCTAACCCGCACGGATCGCAGGGGAGCGTGTGTCTGTGGCGTGTCCCGCGATAGGGATCACACCGCCGCAATGCATATGTGCAACCGGGCGGGAAACGTCCGTTGGGGATACGCTCGCCAGCAGGCGGGGTGCCCCAAGAAGCCGCCGGGCGTTAGCCCGTGCGGAGTTTCACCCCATGTCGATGCTCGACTTCGCACCACGGCTCGCCGGCTCGATCATGCGTTCAAGGGCCACTATCGTTACCTCACTCTCCATATGTAGTCACTTCTCTGTCAGCTTGAGGACGCACGTCTTCGCTTTCAGCTCCGCTCAGTCGAGGGCTACCTGCGGCGCAACGAAAGCCCCGCCCTCACTGTTGCCGCTGCGTCTGCGCGGCAGCAGCAGCTCGATCAGCTCCGCGCCTATTAGCAAGCTGGTCAGTTCCCACGTCGTCGCGGGGCGGCTGATCGCACCGCCCCGTGCTTTCTCGACCACGAGGGGCAGGTGTGTGCCGTCGGGCACCTGCTGATAACGTCGCAGCAAAGCCAGCTCGCCTCCCACATTGCTCAGACGGCCAACGAGGCGCGCATTCGCGACATGGCAATCCCTGAGCTGGCGCAATGGGCCACGCAGGTTGGCCTGTCGGTCGATGAACTGGCGCTGATCCAGCCTTCGTACTGTCCGATACAGATTCAGGAAGGCGTACGCTCGCTGATCCTTGCCGGGCTATTGAGTGCCCTGGCAAGCGCGGTGGCGGTGGTCGCGCACATATGCCAGTGGCGCTGGCTGACGACGCACAACCTTGCAACGCCATTCGCGTGGGCAAGGCGGATCGGTGTGGCGCTGGCTGGTGTTCTCGCCGGCGGGTTCGCGCTGTATTTCCATCCCTTGGAGATTATTGGTTCGTGGCAAGTTTCCCCTGGACTCGATGGACCCACCGCGCCGCCTCGCCCGTGCGTTGCGGAGTTCGTCGCCTGGAACGAGTGGCTGCCCCTGACGCACCTCGTGCATCTGTCGCTGGCGATTGCAGCCATCGGCCTGAGCTGTGTCGCCCTCATCACACGAATCTGGTCCTCTCCCGGGAAACGCGAGACTAGGGGCACGCCGCGGTGAATGAGTGCACCACGTTTCGGCCCAACGCGTCGCAGCCTGGTCGTGCTGCGACGCGTTGGCGGAAACAGTATGCGTCCATACTATAGGCGCATCCCGTCCTGCCACGATCCGCGCGCAGCGCCGACGACAGCCACTCGGCCAAGATCAGCCCGAAAACTCGTACCAGAAAGGTTCTGCTGGTGGCCGAGCCCCTCGACCCCCTGGCGCCGAACAAGCCGTTGCAGCCGACCGCTTCGCGCGCAAGATCGCGGCCCTCAGGCATGCCCGTGGATCATGCTGTGCGCCAATCTTAACCCCGATAACTACGTGCGCAGCCAATGACATGTGCTCGCGGAAAATCGCGTCCTGTGACGTCGGCAACGTCGCCCTAACGCGCCTCTGGACGGTTCCAGAGGCGCGTATTGTGCTCTGCTGGGAGGCAGACACGCTCATCGCACACTTGTGCTATACTCTCGGCACGCGGGTGCGCTCATTGGGTGTGCGGCGGCAGGAATAGCTATGATAGGGGGAGCCGTGGCGAACCACATTCGAGTGATGTTGGAGATCGGGCCGAAGGGCAAGCGGGTGGCGGCGGTGTCACCGGATTGGCCTGGTCTTGAACGCGGGGCAAAGACCGAGCAGGCTGCGATCGACCGCTTACTTTCCTACATTCCACGCTATGAGCCGGTGGCGAAGCTGGCTGGGATGCAGGCCGCGTTTGCGACTATCACCGCCGCCGACGTGGCCGAGCGCTATACAGGCGTGGGAGGCACCGACTTCTGGGGAATCTCGTTTGCGTTTTCGAGCATCGACCACCAGGTCATGTCGGGTGAAGCATTGGAGCGTGAGCTGAAACTGATGCGGGCGTGCTGGACGTTTTTCGATGCGGTGCGTGCGCGCGTGTCGGCTGAAATGCAGCGGGGGCCGCGTGGCGGCGGACGCGATCGTGACCACATCGTCCGGCATACGCTGTTCGTAGAGAAGGATTGGGCAGGTGGGGTTGGGGTTGTCGCAGCCGACGAGGCGCTGCTGACTGACGAAGGATTGATAACGTATCGTGCTGCCTATTGCCAGGCAATACGTGACTACCACGCCCAGGGCAAGCCGGCTGGTAAGCAGGCGAAATGGCCGCTCCGGTACCTGATTCGGCACACCGCCTTTCACACGCTCGATCACGCCTGGGAAATGCAAGACAAGGATCTGACTGGCAAATAAGGCGAGCGGTACATCAGCTGTGACGAGCCGACGACGACGCCATTCGTGGCCACCGGCCCAACACGGTATGCACCCGACTCGCGGGATCGGGCGTTTGGGTGGCTCCTCCCAGCGAGCGACTGATGCTTACGGTTGAGCGCGATGCCGGTGGAGGCGAGCGGTAGGCGCGATCACTTCACTGTGCGGCACGACAGGCTGCACACAACCCCAGGAGCGCCAGGTGGGTCACGTCGATCGCGAAGCCATAGCGGGCTTCCATACTGGCCTTGAATGCGCCAAAGTAGTCGTCGGGGATTTGGATGTCGCTGCCGCATCGCCGGCACACGAGATGGTGGTGCATCTCGCCCGCGCGGCAATATTCATACCGCTGTTTCCCCTCGCCGATGCTGATTGTGGACACTAATCTGTTCGCCTCCAGCCATTGCAGGGTGCGATACACGGTGGCAATATCGATGCTTGGCTGGTGCTCGATCGCCGCTGTATGGATCTCCTCGGCGGTCAGGTGTCGCGGGTTACCACTAATGATGGCAAGCACAAGCATGCGCTGGGGGGTGACTCGAAACCCGTGCTGTCGTAGTAGTGTGAGTGCTTCAGGTTGCTGCATCGTTGCTCCCGCTCGGTGGTGTTGGCCTATGGTCATGCGCCCGCGACGGCTGTCAGCTGCGCGCATGGGCTAGGAGATATGTGTATGCACCAGGCGTTGGCCGGCGCGTCGTCGAGCTGCCATCACCGCGAGGACCAGGCCGAAGATGATCGCCTGAAGCAGCACGATCGTGGCACCGGAGGCTGCGTCCACATAGTAGCTGAGATACATGCCCATCAAGCCAGTGCTTGCACCGATCAGCGGCGATATGAGAATCATGCGCCCGAAGCTGTCGGTGAGCAACCGGGCGGTGATCGCGGGAATGACCAGCGCGGCGGCGATCAGCGTTACCCCCAGGATCTGCATTGAGGCGATCAGCGCGGCGGCGAGCGCCAGCGCAAACAGCGTATCGACCCACTGTGTCTTGACGCCGTAGATCTGCGCCACCTCAGGGCTGAAGGCGGTAAAAAGCAACTGCTTGTACCATACGAAAATAACACCCGCCACCAGCAGCGCCACGCCCGCCACCACCCATACATCGGTCTGCGACACGCCCAGAATATTGCCGAACAGCGCCGCGTCGAACGAGCGCGTGAAGCGCCGGTAGCGGCTGATCAGCACAATGCCTACGGCGAAGCTCGCGGTGGTGATCACGCCAATCGCGGCGTCGGCATTGATCTTGGTGCGGCGCACCGTCTGGTTGATCAGCATGGCGGCGATGAAGCCCCAGGCCCCAGCGCCCAAGTAGAAGTTCCACTGCATCACGAACGACACAACCGCGCCGCCGAAAATGGCGTGCGACAGGCCGTGGCCGATATAGCTCATGCCGCGCAGCACGATGTACACGCCAATCAGGCCACATAGCCCGCCGGCCAGCACCGCCGCTAGTGTGCCATTGCGGAAAAACTCAAACTGAAATGGTTCTAGTACGCTCTCCATACCTGCTTGCTCCCTACCGTTCCTCGCCCAGATGATGACCGAGCACAGGTTCCGGCACCACATCGCGATAGCCGTGGCCGTGCGGGCGCTGCTGCACGAAGATCATGCCATCCTGGCGCAGCACCAGCATATCCCCCTCGTAGGTTTCGTTCAACGTCGCCTCGGTGAAGACCACCTCGGGCGGCCCTTGTGCGACGATATGCCGATTGAGGCAGATAACCCAGGGCACATGCGCCGCTGCGGCGTTCAGGTCGTGCGTCGTCATCAAAATCGTCGTGCCCTCGCGGTTCAGTTCCCCCAACAGATGCAGCACCTGCTCAGCCGTGCGCATATCCACACCCGTGGTGGGCTCATCGAGCACCAGCATCGCAGGCTGTGCGATCAGGGCGCGAGCCAGGAAGACGCGCTGCTGCTGCCCGCCCGAGAGGTTGCGAATGTGCTGGTGGGCCAGGTGAGCGATGCCCAGCCGATCGAGCACGGTGTCCACCTCCCGCCGTGCAACGGGGCCTGGCCAGGGCAGGAGGCCAGCGCGGCGAATGCGGCCCATGAGCACCACCTCGCTCACCGTCACTGGGAAGTTCCAGTCGACGGTTTCGAGCTGGGGCACGTAGCCAACCTGCGGCACCGGCTCGCCACGGAGCCGGTTCCCTCCGATCACGACCGCGCCCATCGTCGGCTGGAGCACGCCGAGGATCAGCTTGAGCAGCGTGGTTTTCCCGGCGCCGCTCGGGCCGACGAGGGCAGCGAACTGCCCGCGGTGCAGGTGCAAATCGATGTCCTCGACCACCGGCACGGTGGTGTAGCGGAAGGAGACATCGCGTAGATCGATAATCGGTTCCACAGAAGGTGTCCTACTGCTGTTGTTCAACGGTGGTGTCGGTGCCAGGCACGTTGGTGGTGTCGAAGTTGGCGATCAGTTCGGGCTTGCCGCCCAGGGCCTTCGCCATAATCTGCATGTCCTCGACCATGAGCCCAAGGTACGAGTGGTTCGCATCGCCTGGCTTGCCCGGCAGGTCGTCGTCGCGCAGCGTGTCGACGTAGCGCACACCGGCCTCTTTGCCAATCTGATCGAGCACCGGCGAGGCGAAGACCTCAGAGCCAAAGATCGCCGGCACCTTCTCCTTCTTGATCTGCGTGATCAGCTGCGCCACCTCTTGGGCCGATGGTTCGGCGAAATCGGCGGGCTGAATTGCGCCGATCACGGTCATGCCGTAACGGGGGGCGAAGTAGGCGAACGAGTCGTGGTAGGTCAGGAGCTTGCGGTTCGCTTCGGGGATCGAGGCCACGGTGGCTTTGATGGCGGCATCGAGCGCGTCGATGCGCACTTTGTACGCATCATAGTTTTTGCGGTAGTAATCGGCCCCTGCCGGATCGCGCTTGATCAGCGCATCGCGGGCGATCTCGGCGTACCGGAGCGCGTAGATTGGGTTGGGCCATAGGTGCGGATTGGGGCTGCCCGCCTCTTTGGGAAACGAAAAGTCGTACTGATACTGATCCGGCGCAATCGTCTGCTCGCCCAGCATGATAATCTCGGTGTCGGCACGCTTGTTGGCTTCGGCGAGCTTGAGCGTCGGCTCCTCCAGCTTGAGGCCATTCACAAAGATCAGGTCGGCAGCAGCAAGCTTCTTGGCATCAGACGGTGCCGGCTCGAATGTGTGCGAGTTGGTGCCCTCGGGAACAATGCCCGACAGGGAGATGCGGTCGCCGCCCACATTGTAGATGATATTGGTCACCGGCGACACGGTTGTTACAATATTCAGGGGCTTGCCACTCGACGGAGGGGCCGTGGTCACCACAGGTGTGGTACCGTCAGCTGCGCTAGCGGCCGTGGGGCTTGTGGTAGCAGTTGGGCTGGCCCCACAGGCTGTGAGCAGTGCCAAGAGCATGAGAGGCAGTGCACGCTTCATGTGAACAATCCTTGATAGTGCGTCGCAGCGCAAATGTCGCGGCAGGCAGCAGCATTTCTATACCCTACTATACGGTGAGCTAGTTGCAAATGGATGCATCTTAAACGAATTGCATCTGCGCTCAATTGTCAATGCAAATAGTGAGCTGCCTTTGTATAAGCGCGGAGCAAAAGCAAAGCTCGCAGCGCATCGAGCGGGTGCTGCGCGTGTTGCCCGGCTCCCGCGCGGCGATCTGCTCCGGCCCCACGCGTGGGTCGGCCAGCCACAACCCTGCATCGCCGCCATCGTCACCGGCGAGCGGCACCGGCGAGCGGCGCGGCTAAGCGCCGGCATTGGGCGGATAATGTCTATGCTTTCCCGACGCATAGAAACAGGAAGGTATACCAGACCATACGCCATATCTCCGCTCGGCATATCCGTCGAAGAACCATTGATGTATAGTCGAAGGGCTCGCCTGATGTCACCCCTACCATCGCGCACAGGTCAAACGCATCTCACCGATGATCAACTCCTGCTGTTTGACTTCTTGTTCGACTGCCATTGCGTGCCGTTTCGTGCGTTGTGCCGTGCAAACTATCGCGTTTCTATGAATGTGCCCTATACCCATACGCTCGACGATGACGACCTCGCGCAGACCTTGAAGGAGCTATACACACGCGGTTTGGTCACCGCGCAGACCTTGAAGGAGCTCCACGCACACGGTTTGCACACCGCGCACCCAGCCGAACATCTCGCCTATGACCTCACTGCACGCGGCGGACAGCTCTGGGAAGTAGAACGTCAACCTGACTGGGACGCCTATTGTATCAATTCGCGCACGTTTGGCGATGGCGATGTCAGAGACGAGGTCACCGTCTATGCTCCCGTGCTGGCCACAGCTGAGGCCTTTCTCCGACCCACCCCACCGCCAGCCCGCCCCCCGTTCGCCCGCCCCCCGCCCGCCCGCCCCCCGTTCGCC
>JAYUUK010000345.1:0-10473 GCA_043754595.1 Roseiflexaceae bacterium
GGTTCGAAGGGGGAGAATCCCCCTCGCCGGGGTGTCGGGGGCCGGCGCCCCTGACGCGGGTGCAGGGCACAGCGCCTGCGCGAGCATCGACCGCGGCACGGAGTCAGCAAGCCTGCCCCTTCGGCCGCGCTCAGGGCAAGCTCTGCGCGTAATCGAAGGGGCGCAGCGCTGCCAGGAGCACCTCAGATGCGGTGGCGCAGCGGCTTGGTCAGCAGCGCCAGCCCGAACATCGCCGTCAGCACCAGCACGATGGTGGCACCGGAGGCGATGTTGAGGTAGAACGAGATGTACAGCCCGATGATCGCCGCCAGCACCGCCTGAATAGCGCCCACCAGCATCACCAATGGGAAGCGCCGCACCAGCAGCGTCGCGCTGGCGGCCGGCGTCACTAGCATCGCCACCACCAGCACGATCCCGACGGTCTGGATCGCGATCACGATTGTGACCGCCATCAGCGCCAGCATCAGCTCGTGCAGCCGACGCACCGGCATGCCGAGCACCTCGGCCTGCACTGGGTCGAAGGTCATCAGCGTGAACTCTTTGTAGAGCGCTGCGATCACGAGCAGCACCGCCACGCCCATCACCGCGATCACCAACAGGTCGTTCTCGCTGATCGCCAGCACATCGCCGAGCAGCAGTCCGAACAGATCTTTGGTGTAGTTCTTGACCGTGCTCAGCATCACCACGCCCAGCGCGAACGTCCCGGCGAACAGCACTCCCACCGCCGAGTCCTGGCTGATATTGCTCCTGCGGGTGATCACGCCGATGCCGAGCGCCGTCAGGATGCCGACGATCGCGCCGCCGATCTCGATGTTGACCCGCGCCATATAGGCCGC
Source organism: Roseiflexaceae bacterium (assembly GCA_043754595.1). Taxonomy (GTDB): domain Bacteria; phylum Chloroflexota; class Chloroflexia; order Chloroflexales; family Roseiflexaceae; genus JAYUUK01. The sequence continues at coordinate 837 of JAYUUK010000345.1, forward strand.
CACCACGCCAGGAAACGAGGCGTGGGCCAGCGCGTCGCCCAGAAACGCCAGATCCTGGAGCACTACAAACGCCCCGACCACCGCGCAGATCACGCCGATCAGGATCGCCGCGAGCAGCGAGCGCTGGATGAAGCTGTAGCCGAGCGGCGTGACGATGCAGTCGAGTAGGGAGTTACACATTATGTCAAACTTACTTGATGGCCATCGGCGAGCACCAGCTGCGCGCCGTAGGTGCGGCTGAGGACGGCGGGGGTGAGGACGGTATCCACCGGGCCGAGCGCCACGACCTGGCGGTTAAGCGCCAGCAGCCCGCTGAGGTACTCCATGTTACAGCGCAGATCGTGGGTGGTGATCAGCAGCGTGCGCCCGGCGGCGGCGAGCGCGCTGAGCAGCCGGAGGATAGACTCCTGGGTCGGCGCGTCCACCCCGCTGATCGGCTCGTCCAGCAACAGCACGTCCGGCTCCTGCGCCAGCGCGCGGGCCAGGAAGACCCGCTGCTGCTGCCCGCCGGAGAGCGCGACGATCGGGCGCTGGCGATACTCGGCCATCCCCACCTGCTCCAGCGACTGCGCGGCGATCGCCCGATCCTGCGCGCCAGGCCGGCGCAGCCAGCCGAGCCGGCCGTAGCGCCCCATCAGCACCACATCGGCGACGGTGGCTGGGTAGCGCCAGTTAATCGCGTCGCGCTGCGGCACATACGCCACCTGCCCAGCGCCTCTGGTGAACGGCCGCCCGGCGATCTCCACGCTGCCGGCCTCCAGCGGCAGCAGCCCCAGGATCGCCTTGAGCAGCGTGGTCTTCCCGGCACCGTTCGGCCCGATGATGCCGATCAGCTGGCCGGCGCGGATGTCAAAGCTGACATCGCTGAGCACCCGTGCGCCGTCGTAGGCGACGCTGAGGCCAGCGACGCGCAGGGCCACGGCACCGGCCTCAGGGCTGAGCGCGGGCGATGGGAGCGCTGGCAAGCTGCTATTTGAGCGCATTGACCACCGTCTGAACGTCGTAGCGCAGCATATCGATATAGCTCGTCACGCCGGACGCGCTGTCGCCGAGCGTGTCGGTGTAGAGCTCGGCCACCACCTTGGCCCCCGTCTCCTTGGCGATCGTCTCGGTGAGCTGCTGGTTGAACTGCGCCTCGCTGAACACCGCCTTGACCTTCTCGGCCTTAATCTTCTCCACCAGCGCCGCCAGATCCCCGGCCGAAGGCTCGCCCTCCGGGTTGCCCAGAATATCGCCGACGATGGTGAAGCCGTACTCTTTGGCGAAGTAGGGGAAGGCGTCGTGGTTGGTCACCATCTTGCGGCTGGCAGGCGGGACGGTGGCGGCGAGCTGTTTGAGCTCTTCGTTGAGCGCCAGCAGCTTGGCGCGATAGGCGGCGGCATTGGCGGTGTAGACCGCGCTGCCCGCCGGATCGACGGCGATCAGGCCATCGCGAATCTTTTCGACATACTGAGCACCGTATGCGGCGCTCATCCAAAAGTGCGGGTTGCCCTCGGCGAACGCCCCGCCGACATCCACCGCCTGGAGACCGTCTGAGACGGCGATCCGCGGCTGGCTCGGCCTGCCAGCGGCGTCGAAGAGCTTGGTGAGCCAATCTTCGAGCCCGTGGCCGTTGTAGAAGACGATATCGGCGTCAGCGATCGCCTGGGTGTCCTGCGGCGCCGGCTGATAATCCTCGGGCCCGGCCCCGAGCGGGATAATGTTCTTCGAGCTGACCCGCTCCCCGCCGACATGGATGATCATATCGTTGAGGATGCTCATGGTCGTGACGACCTTGATGGTGGTTGCCCCGGCCGCAGGCGATGTGGGCGCCGCTGCCGGCTGCGCACCGCAGGCGGCGAGCAGCAGCACCAGCAGCGAGAGAGAGCGTCGCATCTGGTCATCCCCTTATTTGGTATAGTGTCTCAATAACGCCCATCGTACCACCCGTGCGATGTTCTGTCAATGCGAGCGCTGCGCGCGAGTCACAGCTTTTTTGACCTACGGCAGCGCGGAGAGGTATTTTTGTTGCTGTGGCAAGACATAGCGCGCCGTTGGTGGCGCGGGAAACTCCCCGCGCGCTGCCTTCAGCAGTATCCCTTGCACAACAATGCTTGCGCCAGAAGATACGGTGATACCCCAGCTATGTGCTGCGCGCATGTCCGTCTCAGAGCGAGTAGGCGCGACCCGCGACGCCGATCTGCGCTAGCGCGAGCCGCGCAGCCGACGCAGCACAGCTATCACATCCTGCGGCGCTGCGCGCTGGGTGTAGTCTGCGCTGACGAACGCGTACTGGATCAGCCCGGCTCGGTCGACGACGAATGTGGCCGGCATCGGCAGCTCGCCGCTGGCATCGCCGTTGCGCTCAGCCAGATCGATTCCGTCTTCACGATAGTCTGCCCGCATCTCCGATGGCATCTGGAAGGCAAGACCGTACGCTCGCGCAACGGCGTTGCCGCGATCGCTGAGCACCGGAAACAGCATCGGCACGGCGTATGTGTGCAGCTCTGGCGATATCAGCAGTACGCTGGCACCGAGCGCTCGTATGTGCGTCCTGGCGAGCTGAAATGCGCGCATGTGTACGTTGCAGAATGGGCACCAGCCGCCGCGGTAGAAGATCAGCACGGTCGGCCCAGACGCGATCATTTCGGCAAGCGCAACCGGCTTACCGATGATATCGTCAAGCGTAAACAGCGGCGCTCGCGCCCCGACAGTCAGAGCGAGCTGCGGATCGCCGAGTCCCTGCGCGCTTTGGGCAAATTCGCGGTTGCGCCGCACCGCATCTAGTCCAATCTCGGCGGCGATCAGGTGTTCATAGCTGGATGTGACATCAGGCTTGGGTGTCGGCTTCCTGGTGGTGATAGTCATCTCGGTTCTCCCAGAGGGATGTAGATCGGTTATGACACAGGTGGCGCTTTTCGCAATGTTACATCTCACAGTATCGTGAAACGCCACAAAAAGCGCGGGCAAAACAGTTACAAAGCTTGATCGGCCCAGTGGAATTAACCAGGAGCGTGCGCCGACAGACCAATTTGACCGGCCGGGCGGCGCGGTGTATGCTCAGCGCTGGCCAATGCACCATACCCGTGAAGGAGGCGCATGATGAGCATGCAACGCCATATTCTGCTGGCGCTGCGCGAGCAATTCGCGCAGTGGGAGGCGCTGATCTCGCGCATCCCGGAGGCGCAGATCGTCGCGCCGCGCTCGCCTTCGGCGCTCTCGCCCAAGGATGAGCTGGCCCACCTGCACGCCTGGCAGCTCCGCTCGATCGCGCGGCTGGAGGCGGCGGTTGGCGGCGGCGAGCCGGTCTTCGCTGGATGGGAGGGCGTCGCCGATCCCCAGAACCACGATGACACAGACCGCGTCAACGACTGGATTTTTGCCACCTACCGCGATCTGCCGTGGCAGGAGATCTATCGGCGCTGGCGCGACGGCTACATGCGCATGGTCGAGCTCGGCGGCGCGGTGGATGAGCCGGCGCTGCTGGACTCGGAGCGCTTTGGGTGGCTGGACGGCTACCCGCTGGCGTGCGTCCTGATCGCCTCATACGACCACCACCAGGAGCATCTGGATGGAGCGCTGGCGTGGCTGGGGCGCGCAGACGCGGCCTAGACCCGCCGCAGCACGTGCAGGAGATACTCCTTGCGATTGAGCGGGTTGTGGTCGGTCCGCGGCCTCATCGGGGACGGGCCATCGATCTCGCGGTAGCGCTCAAAGGTGCTCTCCAGCACACCTTCGCCGTGGGTCAGCCCTGGGAGCAGCTGCTGCAGCTCGTGGACTCGGTCGGCCAGGATCTCGCCCTCCAGCAGGCATGTGCTGCCGCGCATGGTCGGCGCATATGGGGTGGCGCGCAGCTGCGACAGCGCCGGCAGCAGCCGCCCGATGGCTTCGGCCGGGAGCTCGATGGTGAAGCGGTGCAGCGGCTCGCAGACCACGGTGCCGGCCTGGAGCAGCGCGCGCAGCAGCACCAGGGGCGTCAGCAGGCGGAAATCGCGCGCCCCGCTCGACGGCGAGACATAGCCTGCGTGGGTCAGCGTCACGGCGCAATCCACCACCTGCCAGCCGCAGAGCCCCTGGCTGAGCGTCTCACGCACCGTCTCCGCCATGGCGCGCGCGAACTCCTCGACCGATTTGAAGATAAAGATCGGAATATTCTCGACGTTGTCTGCCAGGCGGAAGGTGATGCCGCTCCCGGGCGGCCCTGGCTCCAGGCGCAGCCCGACGGTGGCCAGAAATGGGTTTGGCTGCTTGCCGATCAGCTCGAAGGCCGCACCGACGCCGACCGGCCGCTCGACGCAGATCGTGGTGGTGCCGCGAAACGCGACGTCGATGCCGAACTCGTCGGCCAGCGTCGCCTGGATCACCTCCTTCTGCACCTCGCCGTAGAGCGAGACGAACAGCTCGCGCTGCTGATCGTCCTTGCGCAGATTGATCAGCGGGTCCTGCTCGGCGAGCTGCGACAGCGCCGCGTGCAGCGCGCCGCGCTCGGCCGGACGGATGGGGACGACCATGGTCTCGAGCGTTGGCGGGGCGAACCAGTGTCGCGCATCGGAAGCCCGCTCAGCGCCGATCGTGTCGCCGATCTTGGTCTCGCCGAGCCCCCAGAGCTTTGCGATCTCCCCTGCGGCCACTGAGTCGCGCCTGACGGCCGCGCCGCGCTCGAAGACCGCGATAGCGGTCACCCGGGCCTCGCCATCGCGCCCAAAGCGCAGCCGGTCGCGGACGTGGAGCGTGCCGCTGAACAGACGGGCGTAGGCGATCTTCTCGCCGGCCGGGCCGCGCTCGATCTTGAACACCGCGCCGGAGACCGCGCCACCAGCATCGCCGCGCGACGCCGGGAGCAGCTCCCCGATGCCGGCCATCAGCGCGCCCACCCCCGCACCGGTGATCGCCGAGCCGACGAACAGCGGGTGGACCAGCGCCAGCGCCGTTTGGGCGGCGAGCGCGGCGCGCAACCGAGGGTACGTCAGCGCGTCCTCGTCGGCGATATACGCCGCCAGCAATGCATCGTCGCGCTCGGCGAGACGCTCGACGAGCTGGGCGCGGAAGCTGGCGTCGTCCGCGCCGTACGGCGTGGCGCTGGCATCGCGCTCGCCGAGACCGCTGGCCGCGCTCATCTGTATCAGCGCCGGGGACAGCCGTCTGGCGATACCCTGGAGCGTGCGCTCGATATCCGCGCCGCGCCTGTCGATCTTATTGACAAAGATCAAGGTCGGGATGCGCAGCCGCTGGAGCGCGCGCATGAGCACCGTGGTCTGGGCCTGGACGCCCTCGACGGCGGAGACCACCAGCACCGCGCCGTCCAGCACGCTCAGCACCCGCTCAACCTCGGCGATAAAGTCTGGGTGGCCGGGGGTGTCGATCAGGTTGACGGTCGCGTCGTCGATGGTGAACGAGACCACGGCGGCCTTGATGGTGATGCCGCGCCGCCGTTCGAGCGCCAGGGTATCGGTCTGGGTACTGCCGTCATCGACGCTGCCGACGGAATCGATGACGCCGGCGCTGAACAGCAGCCGCTCGGTCAGGCTGGTCTTGCCAGCATCGACGTGGGCCATGATGCCAATGTTGATCGGGTTCATGATGCACCGCCCTCCCACAGCTGCCGAAACTCGGCCGAGCTCGCCAGCAGCTCACCAAACGTCCCGCGCGCCGCGACTCGGCCATCCTTGAGCACGATGATCTGGTCGGCGCGGCCGAGGGCGGCGCGGCGGTGCGAGACCGCCAGGCAGGTCACATCGCCGCGCGGCAGCCGCTCCCACAACGTCTGCTCGGTCTGGACATCGAGCGCGCTGGAGAGGTCGTCGATCACCAGTAGCTCGGCGCCGCGCACGAACATGCGCGCCGCTGCCGCGCGCTGCACTTGCCCGCCGGAGAGCGTGACCCCGCCGCTGCCCACCACCGTCGCCAGCCCGTACTCCAGAGTCGCCACGTCGCGCTCCAGCGCCGCGCCGCAGATGGCGGCGTGGAGCGCCGCAGGGTCGGCCGGGAGCCCGAGCAGGATATTGTGCTCCAGCGTCTCGTTGAACAGGCGCGGCACCTGCGACGTGTAGGCGCAGCGCGGCGGCACGAGTGTGGCGGCCGCATCGTCCACGGCGGTGCCGTTCCACCAGATCTCGCCCGCCTCGCGCGGCAGCAGCCCGAGCAGCGCGCGCAGCAGCGTCGTCTTGCCAGCGCCGACGCCGCCGGTGACCACGGTCAGCGTGCCGCGCGTCAGGCGCAGATCGACCGACTCAATGCCGCGTCCGCCGTGCGGGTAGCGATAGGTCAGGCCGCGCGCTTCCAGCAGCTCCAGCCGGTCGCTCGGGCTGCGCTCGGGCGGGGCTGACGGCGGCAGCGGGCCGCGCAGATGCAGCGGCGTGGGCGCCACCAGCAGCTCGGGCGCGACATCGCCGAGCAGGGCGTCCATCCGCCCAAAAGCCACGCCGGTCTGCCGGTAGTGGGCCAGAAACTGGCCGAGCCCCGAGCTGAAATCGGCGATGAAGCCGAGGTACGCCACAAATAGCACGAAGTCGCCGACCGTCAGGCTGCCGTCGCGCAGACCAGTGGCGGCGAGCAGCATGATCACGCCGGTGCCGACGCTGACCATGTTGGCGGTGACCGCGCCCACCGCCTGCGTCATCACCCGGTCGGACAAGATGGCGCTGCGGCGGCGCTCATTGAGCTGGCGGAAGTGGGCTACGATCCGATCCTCAGCACCTGCGGCCTGCACCGTCTGCACCGCCGCCACGATATCGCCGATCGCCCCGGTCACCTGGCTGGTGGCCTGGCTGCTGGCGGCGCGGTAGCGGGCGAGCGCGATGCTGGCCCGCTGCGCGATAATGGTCACAGCGACCATGGGCACGACAGCGGCCAGGGCCATGGTGCTGTCGATCCGCAGCAAGATCACAAACGCCACGGCGGCGAACAGACCGTGGCTGATGATCTCGTCGGTCCAGTCCATGTTGTCCTCGGCCTCATACCCATCGTCGCGGAAGCGGCTGATGGTCTCGCCGATACCGAACGGCAGCGCGCTGGCGCCTGGCCTGGCGAGCACCAGCCACAGCAGGTTGCGCCGCACCAGCGCGCTCATTGTGAAGCGAAACACGATCTCGACGAAGCCGGCCAGCAGCCACAGCCCGGCGCGCGCGGCGGCGAGCAGGCCGAGCAGCCAGAGCAGCCCGGTCACGCCGAGGCCGGTGGGCGCTGCGCCGGTGAGCGCATCGAAGAAGGCGCTGGCGATCAGCCCTGGCAGCAGCGAGAAAATATTCATCACACTCCAGAGCGCGGCGTGGAGCAGATAGAGCCGGGGCGCGTAGCCGGCCATTGCGAGCGTGTAGCGCCAGGTGGGCAGCGGTCTCATACGATAGTCCCCTCGGCCAGGCGCAGCAGCCCGGCGAAGTGCGAGCGCTGGTCGGCGGCCAGGGCGCGGCGCTCGCCATACTCGCGCACCAGCCCGTCTTCGAGCACCAGAATGTCATCGGCGTAGGCCACCGTCGCCAGCCGATGGGCCACGATGATGCCGGTGCGGCCTTCGAGCAGCCTGCCGAGCGCCGCGTGGACTAACCGCTCGGTGGCTGGGTCGAGCCGCGACGACGCCTCATCCAAAATCACCACGTCTGGGTCGCGCAGAAAGATGCGGGCGCAGGCCAGCACCTGCGCCTGCCCGGCCGAGAGCCCAACGCCACCCGCGCCGAGCGGGGTATCCAGCCCTTGCGGCAGATCATCCAGCCACTGCGCCAGCCCGAGGGTCGCGAGCGCGGCGCGGATCTGTTCATCTGGCACACCATCATCGAAGAGCGTCAGGTTGTGGCGCACGCTGGCGTTGAAGAGGTGGACATCCTGGGTGACTAGCCCGATCCGCGCCCGCACCGCCGCGATCTGCACCTCGCGCAGATCCACGCCCCCCAGACGCACCGCGCCGGCCGAAGGGTCGTAGAAGCGCGGGATGAGTCGGGTCAGCGTCGTCTTGCCGCTGCCGGTGCGCCCGACGACGCCGAGTACGCGGCCTGGCTCCAGACGCGCGCTGACAGCGCGCAGGGCGGTGGCGTCTGGCCTATACCCAAACGAGACGTTATCGAGCTCGATGGACAGCCGGCCGGGCGGGAGCGCGCCGCGTTCGCCGTCTGCCAGGCGCGGGGCGGTGGCGAGCAGCGTCTCGATCCGGCCGATGCTGGCGTCGGCCTGCTGGAGATCCTGCACCTCGTTGCGGATCTGCTCGGTCGGCGCGCGCAGCATCTCGGTGTAGCGGAAGATCAGATAGACGGTGCCGATCGTCAGCGCGCCATCGGCGAACAGCGCGGCGCTCACGGCGAAGGCGGCGATGGTACCGAGCGCGAACAGCCCCTGGCTGCTGGCCACCAGGGCGTAGCCGCGCAGCTGTGCCGCGCGCGTGGCGGCCAGCCAGCGCCGCATCACCTCGGCGCAGCGGCGCAGCACAAACGCGCCGGCCCCGCTGGAGCGCACGTCCTCAAGGCCGGCGAGGTAGTCGCCCAGGAAGCCGTAGAACTCGGCGCTTGCCTGGCGCTCGGCGGCCCACAGCGGCGTGGCGGCGGCGCGGATGCGCAGCATGACGACCAGCGCCAGCGCCACGAAGCTGCCAAGCCCCAGCCCCACCCGCCAGTCCACCGCGAGCAGCAGCGCCAGCACGCCGAGGATCAGCAGGCCATTGCCGAGGATCGAGACGGCGAAGCGCGAGAAGAAGCGCGCCAGGGTCGCCACGTCGCCGTCGGTGCGCTCGATCAGCTCGCCCGGCGTGTGGGCGGTGTGAAACGTGGCGTCGAGGCGCAGCAGGTGCGCCAGTAGATCGGCGCGCAGCGCGTTGGTGGCGGCCCAGCTCACCGACTCGGCCGTGTAAGTCTCGGCGACCGCCAGGCCCTGGCCGAGTAGCGCCAGCGCCATTGTCAGCAGAGCCAGGGCGATCAGATCGGGTACGGCCCCTCCGGTGGTGGCCATGTCGATGAAGCGACTGGCCACCAGCGGTGTCGCCACCTGCACGGCGATGGTGCAGCACAGGACGACGGCGAGCAGGCGCATGCGCGACCACTCCGGCCGCAGGTAGCGCGCCGAAAGCCGCCAGTAGCGGCTCAGCGTGTGCGATGGGCGCACGCCAGCCTCCGTCGCTCGCCGCGCTCGGCTGGCGATCTGGCGATGCAGCCACATTTTGATAGAGTCCATCCATTCTCCAGCTATAAAAGAACGGCCGTGGGGCAGATCCCCACGGCCGTTTCCGATATGAGAGAAGCCACGGGCATTGCGACGCCCGTGGTTTCCATTACGTTGTCTATCGAGGATTGGGGCGGGGCACAGCGAAGCGCGCGAGGCTGGCGGGGAGACCCCACCGGCCGGACGCGCGTCCTCGCGATCCTACGCCGCCACAGCGCCCGCGAGCTGCGGGCGGCGACGCCGAGGATCAGCCGTGCCCACCGCCACAAGCGATGGAGCGTTCACCAGGCGCACTTACAGCGGGCGCTCACCCGAACGAGCGAGCAACCCAAAATTGTAAGCATGTGACCTCATTATTGCTCCTTTCGTTACAGTATGCGGTTACTTCAGAAGTCCTACCGGAGGGAGGGGAGTGGCGTGGGGGCTGCGCCCCCAACCCCCGCTCGCGCTGCGCGCCGCCCCACCATCAGCAAGAACACGGAGAGGCGCGGGGGCTGCGCCCCCAACCCCCGCTCGC
>JAYUUK010000346.1:0-10468 GCA_043754595.1 Roseiflexaceae bacterium
ACGGATCGCATGCCTGGCACGTTCCTCGGGAGCGACGGGCGCGCGATAGTCGATACTGTGGCGGCGGTTCTGAGCCGCAACGTGACATCCAGCTATGGCGATTGACCGTATTATCGAATACTACCTGGTTGCAATGGCTCTACGCCCCCACGGGTATAGAGCCTTTTTTGTCCGTGCATTGCAATCGCAGCATTGCGCTATAATAACGGCACCGCATTTACAGGCTGTGCCACAGGTAGTGCAGCAAAAGGAGCAGTGGGGATGTCGCTCCATACATCGAGCTGGTCGTCTCGGGTCTTTCCCGACCGCGAGGCGCCGCCACACGAGGCGGCCGCGATGCTCGCAGCGCTGCGCCCGATCGCCGGCGATCTCATTGGGGAGGCTACGGCCGATCGCCCCGCCATCGAGCTTGGCGAGGCCTACCGACGCTGTGTGGCGATTACGCGCCAGAATTCGAAGAGCTTCTTCCTCACCTCGCAGCTGCTGCCGCCCGAGAAGCGCCTCGCCGTCCGCGCGCTCTACGCCTTCTGCCGCACCAGCGATGATATTGTGGATTTGGCTAAAAACGATCCGACGCTGGCGCTGGCGCGCTGGGTGGCACACGTGCAGGCGCCGCGCCCGCCCGCTGACGACCCGGTGCTGACCGCCTGGGGCGACACAGTGCGCCGCTACCGCATCCCGACGACGCTGATCGATGAGCTGCTGGCGGGGATCGCGATGGACCTGATGGTGCACCGTTATGCGACCTTCGATGACCTGTGGCTCTACTGCTACCGGGTGGCGTCGGTGGTCGGCCTGGTCTCGATGCATATCATCGGCTACCGCGATGGCGCATCGCGCTACGCGGTGCGGCTCGGTGTGGCGCTGCAGCTGACGAATATTTTGCGCGATGTGGGCGAGGACGCTGCCCGGGGCCGAATCTACCTGCCGCTCGAAGACCTTGAGCGCTTCGGGCTCTCCGAGGCCGAGATCCTGGCCGGCGTCAACGACGATCGCTTTCAGGCGCTGATGCGCTTCGAGATCGATCGGGCTAACGCGCTCTACGATGAGTCTTGGAACGGCATCGCCCTGCTTGAACGCGATGGCAGGCTGGCGGTCGGAGCGGCGGCCGAGGTCTACCGCGGCATCCTCAACCGGATCGAGGCCAATGCCTTCAACGTGTTCACCCAGCGCGCCTTCGTCCCGCTGCCGAGCAAGCTCAGGATCGTCTGGGATGTGCGGCGGCGAATCGGCCGCGAGTTCTCCTGATGCTACTCCAACACCCCACCGCGCTCGCGCCGGCCCGCCCCTGGCCGCGCTGGCCGCTGCTGACGATCCTGACGATCCTGTTCGCCGGGCCGATCGCCGCGCCGCTGTTTCAGGCCAGCGGCGTCGGGCCGATGATTGGCCTCGGCGGGCTGGCGCACGACCTGCTCGCGACCTACATCTGCCCCACCCCAGCGAAATCCTACTTCGTGGCGAGCTTCCCGATGGCGGTCTGCGCCCGCTGCTGGGGCGCGACAATCGGGCTCTGGCTGGGCTATGCGCTCTTCCGCCGCGGCACACCCGCGCTCGGCGGCTGGCTGGCGCTGCCGTGGCTGGCGCGGCTCGGCATCGCCGCGCTGCCGTTCTGGCTATGGGTGGCCGAGATCGTGCGCTGGGAGGCGGCGCCGCTACCCATCCTACTGCTTAACGGAGCGCTCGCTGGGCTGGCCGCCGGATTATTTTTCTGCTCGATCTGGCCTGGGATGCGGCCGGGAGATATCGCTCGTGAGTAGGCGGATCGTCGTCACCGGCGCCAGCGGGCTGATCGGGCGCGCGCTGTGTAACGCGCTGGCGAATCGCGGCGATCGGGTCGTGGTCTTCAGCCGCGATATGGCGCGCGCCAGACAGATGCTGCCGCAGATGGCCGAGTACGTGACCTGGGATGCCGCAGAGCGCGGCGACTGGTTCGGGGCGCTCGATGGTGCTGATGCGGTGGTCCACCTCGCCGGCGCGCCGATCGCCGGCAAGCGCTGGACGCCGGCCTACAAGCGCGAGATTCTCGAAAGCCGTACCCGTAGCGCTCGCGGGCTCGTGGCCGCCATCGCCGCCGCCACACAGCGGCCGTCCGTGTTCGTCAGCGCCTCGGGGGTGGACTACTACGGCAAGCACGGCGACGAGCCGGTGGACGAGCGGACCGGCCCCGGCCGCGGCTTCCTCCCCGATGTCTGCGTCGCCTGGGAAGCCGAGGCGCAGCACGCCGCAGCGCTCGGGCTGCGCGTCGCGGCCATCCGCACTGGGATCGTGCTGGATCGCCACGAGGGCGCGCTGGCGAGCCTCATCCTACCGTTTCAGCTGTTCGCCGGCGGCCCAGTGCTGCCTGGGACGCAGTGGTGGAGCTGGATCCACCTCGATGACCTGGTAGGGCTGTATATGCTGGCGCTCGATGACGATCGCGCCGATGGGGCGCTCAATGGCACCGCCCCCGAGCCGGAGCGCTGCCGCGATTTCTGCGCGGCGCTCGGGCGCGCGCTGAGCCGGCCCTCCTGGGCGCCCATCCCGCTGTTCGCCGTCGAGTTGCTGCTCGGCGAGATGGCCGGGCCGCTATTGGTGGACAAACAGCGCGCCATCCCGCGCCGCCCGCTGGACCTCGGCTACCAGTTCCGCTTCCCCCACCTCGGGCCGGCGCTCAGCGCCACGCTCGACGCCGCAGATTCCCCCAAGAGGTCATCGTGATAGTCGCCCGCCTGCTCCGCTCCGCCGCGCTGCTGCTCGCGCTCGGTCTGGCTGCCTGCGCGCCAGAGAACCTACGCCAGCTCACCGGCTCATCATCGCCAACCCAACCAGCGACGCAGGCGTCGGCCGCGCCGGCGCCGCTGCGGCCGACGCCAAACGCCGGGACGGCCACGGCAGCCCCGCGGATCAGCGACGCCGCCCCCGTGCCGACGCTAGAGAGCGGACTGATCGCCGGGCTCGCCAGCCAGCAGCAGGCGCTTGTCGAGCTCTACCGCCGCGTCAACCCGGCCGTCGTCTCGATCGAGACGTTGGTCACCCACCCCGCCGCCGATGGCGCACCAGCTGTCGTCCCACTCGGGCAGGGCACCGGTTGGCTCTACGACGCCCAGGGCCACATTGTTACCAACAACCACGTCGTCGACAGCGGCAATCGCTACCAGGCGCGCTTCGCCGATGGGACCGTGGTAGAGGCGACGATCGTCGGCACCGACCCCGGCAGCGACCTGGCGGTGCTCAAGGTCGACTCGCTGCCAGAGGGTGCAGCCCCGCTGACGCTCGCAGCCGCGCCTGCCGAGGTCGGGCAGACGGCGATCGCGATCGGCAATCCCTTCGGGCTACAGAATACGCTGACGATCGGCGTGGTCAGTGGGCTGGGCCGCAGCCTCGACGGGCCGCAGAGCGACAGCGGGGCGTTTCGCATCCCGAACGTCATCCAGACCGACGCGGCCGTCAACCCCGGCAACTCGGGCGGCCCACTGCTGAATATCTACGGCGAGGTGATCGGGGTCAACACCGCCATCAGTAGCGATAGCGGCACCTTCCAGGGGGTGGCCTACGCCATCCCGGCGCTGAGCGTGGCGCGGGTGGTGCCGGCGCTCATCCGCGATGGGCGCTACGAGCACCCGTGGCTCGGCATCTCGATGCTCGATGTCGACCCGCCGCTGGCCGAGACGCTCAAGCTCGCGGCCAGGCAGGGCGTGCTGATCACTGGCGTCGCCGATGGCAGCCCCGCCGCCGCCGCCGGTCTGCGGGCCGGCCAGCGCACCGTCCAGGTCAATGGCCGCGATCTGCCGGCCGACGGCGATGTAGTCGTGGCGGTGGACGGGGTGAAGGTGCGCAGCAGCGAGGATCTGATGAGCTACCTGGAAGAGCGGACGGCGATCGGCCAGACGATCGCGCTCACCGTGCTGCGCGACGGCGCCGAGCAGCAGGTACCGCTGACCCTCGGCGCGCGCCCGAAGCGCTAGAATATCGCCTCGACCTCCAGCGCCGCCGCGAGCCGCCGCTGATACTCGGCCTTGGCGATCTCGATTGTGCCGAACTGCAGCATGTGCGCGCCAACGATGTACTGCGAGTCCAGCAGCAGGAACCCACCGCGCCGCAGCCGACCCACCAGATGCACCAGCGCGACCTTGCTCGCGTCGCGCTCGCGGCTAAACATGCTCTCGCCGGCGAACAGCCCGCGCAGCGCCACGCCGTACAGACCACCCACGAGCTCTTCTCCGCGCCAGGTCTCCACGCTATGGGCAAAACCTCGGCGGTATAGTTCGGTGTAGGCATCGACGATCGCTGGCGAGATCCAGCTGCTCGGCCGGCTGGCCTGCGGCGCGGCGCAGGCGGCGATCACCGCCTCGAACGCCGTGTCGCAGCGCAGCTCCAAGCCGCTGCTGCGCACCGTGCGGGCCAGCCGGCGCGGCGTGTGGAAGGTTTCGAGCGGGATGATCGCGCGCGGGTCGGCGTCGTACCAGTCGATGCGACCGCGCTCGTCGGCCATCGGAAACAGCCCCTGCGCATACCCGGCGAGCAGCGTGGCGGGTGTCAGCGCCACCGACTACAGCTCGACGAAATACGACCGGCACGCGGCCGCCAGCAGCTCGCTGGAGAGCGTCGGCGGGACGTTGAGGAACATCGCGGTGTCGATCAACTGGTCCACCAGATCGCGCGGGTGGACGGAACGCAGCTCAAGCTTGCGCCGCGTATACTCGACTTCGAGCAGATAGCGCAGCCCGTCGTCGCTGTAGGGAATGTTGCGCGACTGACAGACGCGGCGCAGAATCTCGCGGTACTCGGCCGGGGTCGGGTTGGGCACCTCGACCTTGTAACGGATGCGGCGCAGAAACGCCTCATCGACGAGCTGTTTGGGCTCGATGTTGGTCGAAAAGACGATCAACTGGTCGAACGGCACTTCAATCTTTTTGCCGGTGTGGAGCGTCAGAAAATCGACGCGCTTCTCCAGCGGCACGATCCAGCGGTTGAGCAGATCGCGCGGGCGGACCTGCTGGCGGCCAAAGTCATCGATCAGCAGCAGCCCACCGTTGGCCTTCATCTGGAGCGGTGCCTCGTAGAATCTGCTCTCAGGGTTGAAGATGAGATCGAGCGACGCCATGTTCAGCTCGCCGCCCGCCACCACCACCGGCCGACGCGAGAGCACCCAGCGTGCATCGGCGCTTGTGGCGTCGTCGTGAGCGATGCGCTCGTGGTGGATGGCATCGAACAGCCGGATCACCTGGCCATCGACGATCACGGCGTAGGGGATGGCCACGCTGTCTGACAGCAGCCTGGCGGCCGCCTCAGCGATGCTCGTCTTGCCATTCCCAGCTTTGCCAAACAGAAACAGCGAACGCCCCGAGTTGATCGCCGGGCCGAGCTGGTTGAGCAGGTCGGTGCTGATGACGAGATCGCCAAACGCCTGGCGGATCGTCGCCTCGCTGACCCGCAGCCCGCGCGTCGTCTGTCGCTCCATCATCGCGATATACTGCTGCAGCGGCACCGGGGCTGGGCCGAGGTACTGATTGCGCTCGCCGACCTCGCAGGCGCGGGCGACACCTTTCGAGGTGGCGGCGTAGCGATACGAGCGCTCGCCGATCCCCGGCGAGCCCTTGACTTCGACCATCTGCTCGCGGCGCAGGTATGCCACCACCTGTTCGAGCACCCGCTCCCACGGCAGGTGCAGCAAGTCGATCATATCCTGGCCGGTCATCTCCCCGATCACATAGAGCGCGCGGACGGTCAGGTCGGCGATGTAGCTGAGCGAGAGGCCAGTCTCCTCGATCGAGCGCGGACGCTGCGGCAGCTGCGCCAGCGATGGCGGGCTGAGCTGGACGGGGGTGAGCTGGGTCACGCGCGGTCTCCAGACGTGGTGGCGCGGCGACGGCGCAGCCGGAACAGCGGGCGATGCCGCAGCGCCGGCCCAAGCTGGCGCGCGAGCGGGTCGAGCTGGAGCAGCTGGCGACGGACCCCGAGGCTGCGCCCGGTGGCGAGACCGATGACGAACTGACGCATATCGCCGATCGATGCGGCCTTATCGGCGATCACCAGCACCCATGCCTCGCGGCTCGATGGGCGCGGGCCGATCGGATACATATGGCTGACGATCGCATTGCAGACCTCGGCGGACTCGCCGAGGCGCTCGGCCCAGCGCGCCGCGATCCCACCGTGGCTGGCGAGCGTACCGAGCCGCGAGTCGATATCGTGGAGCAGCGCTGCCCGCATGCAGACCCGCCGGTCGGCGCGGAGCAGCGGCGCGATCCGGCGCGAGTAGCGCACCGATCGCAACAGATGGTCGTATTTGGCGATGTGATGATGGATCTGCTGCCGCGTTTCGAGTACCTTCGGGTGGCTGAGCAGATCGGCGATATCCTCGTGCACCGATATACGTTTCATAGGATCCTCGCGAAGGGATGTAGCACCTGTGTTATAGCACGCCGCAGCCGGTTGTGTCTACTCATCGGAGGTCCTATCAGCGAACGCTCCTCTAGCACAATCTTACGAGCGTAGAAACGGGATAGTCGCGGGGGCTGCACCCCTTCGACGGCGCTCAGTGCACGCCCCAAACCCCGCTTTACGCTTCGCGCGGTTACCACATAGGATTGCCCTACGCGCTATCCGCCCGCGGCTGCAACGCCTCCAGCAGCAGCTGCGCGCCAGCGGCGGGGGCCAGCTCGCGGCGCGCCACCCGCTCGACGACCGCGCGCCACGTGGCATCTGCGGCGAGCGCGCGCTCCAGCGCGACCTCCTGCACCAGCCGCCTGAGCTCGGCGTCGGCGCGACGCAGCTCCCAGCTAGCGCGGCGCTCCCAAACCCAGTCGTGGTGCTGCGCTGCGGCCTCGGCGACCTCAGCGACGCCGAGCCCGTCCAGCGCGGCGCAGGCGATGACCAGCGGCGGCCAGCTCCCAGCGGTGGCGGGCGCAAGCGCCAGCATCGCGCGCAGCTCGCGCAGCGTCGAGTCGGCGCCCGGCCGGTCGGCTTTGGTCACCACCAACACATCGCCGATCTCCAAGATCCCGGCCTTGAGCGCCTGTACATCGTCGCCCATGCCAGGAGCCTGAACCACGATGGTGGTATGCACCACCCCGCCGATCAGCACATCGCCCTGGCCGGCGCCCACCGTCTCCACCAGCACAATATCGTAGCCGGCGGCATCGCAGAGCGCGACGGCATCGCCAGTGGCGCGAGCGATGCCGCCGAGACGCCCGCGATCCGCCATGCTGCGGATGAAGACGCCGGCATCGCCGCCGTGGGCCTGCATGCGGATCCGGTCGCCGAGCAGCGCGCCGCCGCTCAGCGGCGACGATGGATCGATGGCCAGCACCGCCACCCGCCGCCCCGCCGCGCGCCAGTGGGCGACGAGCGCGCTCACCAGCGTCGATTTACCGGCCCCTGGCGGCCCTGTGACGCCAATCACCCACGCGCGGCCGGTGGCGGGGGAGAGCGCGTCCAGCAGGGCGCGCGCCGCCGGACCGCCGCGCTCGGCGAGCGAGATCGCCCTGGCCAGCGCCCGCTGCTCGCCCTGGCGCAGGCGCAGCGCCAGATCGTCGGGTGCGAAAGCCGGCGCGGTAGGTGCATGCTGGTCAGTCATCGGCGAGAGATACGTTGGCGCGAAGAAACTCGACGATCGTGGAGGTGGGTGTGCCAGGGCCAAAGACTGCGGCGATGCCGTGGCGCTCGCACAGCACTGTGGCATCGTCCTCGGCGATGATCCCGCCGGCCAGCACCAGCACATCGCCCATGCCACTCGCGCGCAGTAGCTCGACGATCTTAGGCAGCAGGGTCATGTGCGCGCCAGACAGGATCGACAGCCCGATGGCATCGACGTCCTCTTGGAGCGCGGCCTCGACGATCATCTGCGGCGTCTGCTGGATGCCGGTGTAGATGACATCCATCCCGGCATCGCGCAGCGCGCGGGCGATAACCTTCGCGCCGCGGTCGTGGCCATCGAGACCGGGCTTGGCGATCAGGACGCGGATAGCTCGGCTCATGGGCACCTCAGCGCTTGCGACGTGGACCGCCGAGACCGAAGCGGCCCAGAAACGTCGGCTGCTCATAGAGCGCCGCGTGCTGCCGCTCGACCTCCTCCTCGCCAGGGCGGGTGTTGGGGCGCGAGACAAGCCAGGCCTCGCGGGTGGCGCGCGCACGGTCGAAGAGCGCGGTTAGCGCCGCCTCATCGCCCGCCGCCACCTGGTCGCGCATGACGATCAGCTCGCGCGCCGTCTCGTCGAGCCAGCGCGCGATCGACTCGCGGTTGGTCATGCAGATATCGCGGTGCATGGCGGTATCGCCGGCGGCCAGGCGCGACATATCGCGGTAGCCGCTGGCTGCCAGCGGCGACATCTCGGTCCAGCCTGGGCTGCTCGCCGTCACCTGCACCAGGGCGGTGGAGAGCAAAAACGGCAGGTGCGAGATACCGGCGACGTACGAGTCGTGCTCGACCGGGTCGATAAAGTATGGCTTGGCCCCAACCTGCCGCGCCATGGCCTCGACCGCCGCGAGCGCCTCCTCGCGCACCGTGACATCCGGCGTGAGGCAGTAGATCGCATCGCGGAACAGATCGGGGCTGGCCCCAGCCGGGCCAGATATCTCACGACCGGCCATGGGGTGGCCGCCGACGAAATCGACCGACGACGGCAGACTCTCGCGCGCCCACTGCACCACCTGCGCCTTGGTGCTGCAGACATCGGTGACGATCGTGCCGGCGGCGAGCAGCGGTCCGATCGCCTGGAGCACCTCGTGGACCGCCTGCACCGGCACCGCCAGCACTACAATCTGGGCGTCGCGGAGCGCCTCGCCTATCCCGCGTGCTTCGCGGTCGATCGCCAGCCGGGCGCGCGCCTCCGAGACATTGCGCGCCTCGCGGTCGAAGCCAGTGACCGTCACCTCGCCGAGCGGTGTATCTGTGGCGCTGCGCAGCGCCATCCCAAGCGACGTCCCGATCAGCCCCATCCCAATAATAGCAACATGCGTCATGTTTCGGCCTCCACCAGCGAAAGAAAGACCGTCTCAGTAAGGATGAGCGCCACGCCGACCAGCGCGAAGCTGAGCGGCGAGAGCTGACGTAGGCCAGCCAGGCCGATGGTCAGCGCCGCGAGTGCGCCAACCTGATGGGCCTGACGGTGGGCACGGCGGACATCGAAGCGTCTGGCGCGCTGCGCAAACAGCTGACTGCCGATCGCGGACAGCGGCAGAGCGGCGACGGCGGTGGCGGTCCAGAAAGCGCCAGCCGCCAGCAGCAGGTAGACGGGCGCATCGGGCGGGGCGAGCATCCAGCCGGTGGGCGATGGGACGAAGGCGACGGTGTAGGCCAGCAGCGCCGAGCCAAAGATCCCCTCGAACGCCAGGCCGGGCATGGCGAGCGCGCGCTGGAGTGGGATGAACGTCAGGCAGGCGGCCCCGAGCACCAGCGCGTAGAATACCAGCCGCTCCGAGGCGAGCGGCGGTCTGGAGCCGTCCAGGCCAGCGAACAGCAGCATCGCGAGCGCCGCCGCCCACAGCACCCCGGCGAGGGCCGCAAGCAGCAGCTTGAGCCGACCGTGCAGCGCGGTATCGACGGTGGAAGTGGACTGCATACTACAGATCCGCTGGCTCATCGCCGCGCGCCGTATAGTAGACGCCGATGTAGCTGCGCTGCGCATCGCCGGGGAAGGCCGCGAGCTTGACATCGACGTCCTGCCGGGTCGCATCGCGCTGGAGCGTGATCTTGACCCGATCGCCGGGAGCGTGCTTGACCAGCTCCGCCCGCAGATCGCGCGCATCCTGCACCGCCGCCCCGTCGAGCGCCACGATCGTATCGCCGCGCTCGATGCCGGCGGCGACGGCCGGTCCGGTCCGATCGAGCTTGGTGACCAGCACGCCGAGCGGCGGGAGAAACGGCTTTGTATCGGCCGTGGCGGAGAGATTGAGCAGCGCCTCGCGGCGCGCCAGGTCGCTGCCGATCACCCACCCGCCGACGCCGCTGACCGCGCTGCACCAGGCGCAGAGCACAATAGCGGCGATCATGAGCAGGGGTACCATTCGCTTTCGATCAAACCGCATTCGGGCTCCCTCACTCACTAGTTCGTATGATTCTACCGCCGCACCCGATCCACGTCAAGCGCCACTCAGTCGTTCGACCGATTTGACAAAGCGCATGCGATCAGCTATTATTGGACATGTTGGCGAGCTTATTGTGCCGGCCGAAGTGGCGAAATGGCAGACGCGCTACGTTCAGGGCGTAGTGGGAGCAATCCCATGGGAGTTCAAGTCTCCCCTTCGGCACCACAGTGGGGAATAGTATAAAGGTAGTACGTCTGATTCTGGATCAGATAGTTGGGGTTCGAATCCCTGTTCCCCAGCCAACGCATGATCGAACCGGGGCGGCGCATGCTGCCCCGTTTTGATTAACAAGAGGTTTTCACCGCCACCGTCAGCATCACGCCGATAGCGACCTGGCCATCCGAGATGGCGGCGAAGGGTGGCTGGCATCGGACGCCAGCGTAGGTTGGTAAGGTGCCGCACT
>JAYUUK010000347.1:0-10452 GCA_043754595.1 Roseiflexaceae bacterium
CTGATCGCAACGAAGCTGCTCGCCGACGCCCGCTTCACGCTGCTGCGTAGCGCCGGCGGGGCGCAGATCGGGGCGCGGCTGCGTTGCGCCGGAGGGACACTCCCGGCCGGGGAGATCCTGATCGCCAGGATCAACAGCGGGACGACTCCGCGCACCGTCTACCCGCTGACGATCGAGGCGCTTCGAGCCGCGCCGTCGGCCCGCTCGATCGTCCCGATTCGCAACGCCCTGATCGTCCCGCTGCCATAAATAAACACGCATATTCGTATTATTTGGGGTATAATGTGGAGGCACACCGAGCTAAGGAGCAGCGCCATGTCATTCAAGGTTGAGTCGCCATACCAGCCGACGGGCGACCAGCCCAAAGCGATCTTGCAGCTCGTCGATGGGGTGAAACAGGGCTACAAACATCAGACGCTGCTCGGCGCGACGGCCACCGGCAAGACGTTTGTGATGTCCAAAGTCTTCGAGCGGCTCAAGCGGCCAGCCCTGGTGCTCGCGCACAACAAGACGCTGGTGGCGCAGCTGTACGCCGAGTTCAAAGAGCTGCTGCCCGAGACCGCCGTCGAGATCTTCATTTCGTACTACGATATGTACACCCCCGAGGCGTACGTCCCCAATAAAGACCTCTACATCGAAAAAGAGGCCGACATCAACGAGGAGATCGACCGGCTGCGCCACTCGGCCACCCAGTCGCTGCTCTCGCGCGATGATGTGCTGATCGTGGCGTCGGTCTCGGCGATCTTCGGCCTCGGCGCGCCGGCCGAGTATGGCAAGGTCAAGATCCCGCTGCGCGTTGGCGAGGTGCGCAACCGCGACAAACTGCTGCGCCAGCTGCTCGATCTCCAGTTCAGCCGCAACGATATGGACTTTCACCGTGGCACGTTCCGCGTCCGCGGCGATACGCTCGATGTCTTCCCCGCCAACGCCGAGATCGCGCAGCGCATCGCGTTCTGGGGCGATGAGATCGAGAAGATCACCGACTTCGACCCGCTGACCGGCGAAGTGCTCGTCAACCGCACCGCCATCGAGATCTTCCCAGCTAAGCACTTCGTGGCCACCAACGATCGGCTGAAGTTGGCGATCGGCGATATCCAGGACGAGCTGACCGGGCAGCTCCAGCATTTCGAGGCCGAGGGCAAGCTGCTCGAAGCCGCCAGGCTCAAGCAGCGCACCGCCTACGATATCGAGATGCTCTCCGAGATGGGCTACTGCTCCGGCATCGAGAATTACTCGCGCCACATGGACCGCCGCGCCGCCGGGCAGATGCCGTGGACGCTCATCGACTACTTCCCAGACGATTTCGTGCTGTTCGTCGATGAGTCGCATATCTCGCTGCCGCAGGTTCGCGGCATGTACAACGGCGACCGACAGCGCAAGCAGACCCTGGTGGACTACGGCTTCCGGCTGCCGAGCGCGCTAGACAACCGCCCGCTGATGTTCGATGAGTTCGAGCGCCATGTCCACCAGGCGATCTATGTCTCGGCCACGCCAGGGCCGTACGAGCTCGAACACTCGTCGCAGGTGGTAGAGCAGATCATCCGCCCGACCGGCCTCGTCGACCCGACGATCCACGTCAGGCCGTCCAAGGGCCAGATCGACGACCTGCTCGGCGAGGTCAAAACCCGCGTCGGCAAGGGGCAGCGCGTGCTCATCACCACGCTCACCAAGCGCATGTCCGAGGATCTGACCGACTATCTCAAAGAGATGGGCGTGCGAACCCAGTACCTCCACTCGGATATCGAGACGCTGGAGCGCTCCGAGATCCTGCGCGACCTGCGGCTCGGCGTGTACGATGTGGTGGTCGGGATCAACCTGCTGCGCGAGGGCCTCGACCTGCCAGAGGTCTCGCTGGTGTGCATCCTGGATGCCGATAAGGAAGGGTTCCTCCGCAGCGGTCACTCGCTCATCCAGATTATCGGCCGCGCCGCGCGCCACCTGGAGGGGACGGTGATCATGTATGCGGACACGATCACGCGCTCGATGGACATCGCCATCAAAGAGACCGACCGCCGCCGCGCGATCCAGGAGGCCTACAACCGCGAGCACAACATCGTGCCGCAGGGCATCAGCAAGGCGATACGCGACCTAACCGACCGGGTCAAGAAGGCGGCCGAGGAGAAGGCGGTCTACGCCACCGGCAAGCCGATGGAGGATATCGCGATCCCCAAAGACGAGCTGCTCAAGCTGGTCAAAGAGATCGAGAAGCAGATGAAGCAGGCGGCCAAGAATCTGGCGTTCGAGAAGGCCGCATCGCTCCGCGACCAGCTGCTTGAGCTACGACGCACGCTGGCGCTCACCGAAGGAGTCACCGTATGAGCGACACCGCCACCCTGGCTGAGCCAGCCGGCATCGCTGCGGCTGAGACCCAGACGCGCCCGCCGACCGAGCTCCCATACGACGACGGTGACAAAATGGAAAGCTCGTGGCACGCCGACGCCGGCTCGATCATCAAGGCCAGCGCGATCGCCGCCAACCACGGCGACCGCAGCAGCTACTATGTGGCGAACGGCTGGCCGAGGCCGAGCTGGAGCGTATTCGCGGTCAAAACGCTCACGAATAAGCTTGCGCGCTGGCCGAAACCCGGCGATAATGGCAGTATGCACGGAGAAAAATCGGCGAGCGCGGCGTAACACGGCGCGCGGTCAGCGGGAGCGTGGAGGGAGCACAACAATGTGCCTCGTTTCCCCGGTCTGCGGAGAGGGGGTCCGCAGTGGCGGTCCAAGTCTGGGTTGGCGAAAAGCCAGAGCACGCAAATGAACGCCGCGCGATCGTCGCGCTGGCCAACGGCCTCGAACGGCTGGATGGTCTCTATTTGCTGCTCGCGAACTTCAGCGTCGGCGGGCGCAATATCGATTTGGTGGTCGTCAAGCAGGACGGTATCTTCATCATCGAGCTCAAACACTGCGATGGCAAGGTGTTTGGCGATGTGAACGGGCCGTGGTACGTCGAGGGATCCAACGGCGAGCGCAAGCGGCTCAACCCAGGCCGCAAAAACCCCTACAATCAGGTTATCTCCTACTACTATAGCCTGATGAACTTCCTCAACGAGCGGCGCGGCGAGTTCCTCTCGGCGCAGAAGGCGCGCTCGATCGACTTCCGCACCTGCCGCCGCCTCGTCGTCATCTCGCCCACGCTTCAGGAGGGCTCGCAGGTCGAGACCGACTGGAAGGTCGAGCTCAAGGGGCTCGACACGCTGCCGATCCACCTGGTGACCGAGCGCTCATCCGAGATCGATCTCAGCGAGGCCGAGATGCTCGCCATCCCCGAGATGCTGAGCTGCATCCGCTGGACCGAGATCAACACCCTGATCGCCGGCGTCGTGCCAGCGATCGTCGAGCCCGCGTCGCCCGAGCCAGCGGTGGAGCCGATCGCCGCCCCCGTCAGCGCCACCGATGCGCCAGCTCAGCCGCCCGCCAGACGGCTGCCACCGTGGCTCACCGGCTGGCCAGCGCGGGTCGGCGGGGCCGTCGCGGCGATCGCGCTGCTGGCCCTGCTAGCCCTGCTGCTGCGGCCGCCCGCCGCCCCCATCGCCGACCAGCCTGGCCCAGCAGTCGTATCGGGCACCACGCTGCCGGCCGGCGGCGAGAACCCTGACCTCGCCTTCCAGAGCCGGCCGTGCGTCTGGAGCGAGTATCAGGCGATCGGCCGAAAGCGCACCGACGGCTCGAGCTGGCAGAACGTTGGCGTCAGCAATAACATCGCGTCGCTCGCCCCCGATGTGGTCATCACCCTCGAACAGGTCGACTTCTGCGGCGACCGGATCGAGCTGACCTGGAGCGTGCGCAACAATGGCGACCAGAGCGTGGTGCTGCCGCTCACCGCCACCAATATCGCCGTCAAGGACTCGCTCGGCAACGCGTATCTAATCGCCGGCGAGCGCTCGCAGCCGACCGAGATCCTCGCCCCCGCCAAAAGCCGCGCCGAGGGCAAAGCCGTGATCGCCAGAGCCGCAAACACCGCAGCGCAGACGCTGGTGGTCAAGCTCATCAGCCAGCCGTTCGGCGAGGCGACATGGCTGGTGCCAAACCCGCTCGCCCGCTAGCACATTATTGAACGCCGTTGCATTTCGCTTAGTGGCGCTGCGTTCTACGTTCAACCGTGCAAGGGTTTGGGGCGCAACCCCAAGATCATGCTCTATGCGCCAGCCGCAGCGTCCCGAAGCGGCCCGCCCGGTGAAAGTCGGCGGGGTCGGTCAGCGTCGGCGACCAGCAGCTGAACTCCGGCTCCTCGCCGCGCGGGCGCTCGATCCGGTACAGATTGGCGCGGCAGACGTCCGGCGCGCCCGCCGCCCCGATTGACGCCCACGGCACACTGATCTCAGCCCACCACCCGCCCTCGCGCCGTCCGATCTGCGGCTGTAGCCCGTCGCAGTCCCACGCTGTATCACCCACCATATCGTTTCTGTCGCCGTTCGGGCTCGAGATCTTGGTATCGTAGATCGCGCCGAGCGGGCTGACCTCGACCTCGTAGTAGACCTTCGGCGTCGCCTCGCCGACGGCGATGAACAGCTCGACTACCTCCTCGTCGTAGAGCGGATCGTCGCGCTCGCGGTAGGTCCCCCAGATATCGCGGTCGTCGCAGTCGAACCGCAGATGGAGCGCCGCGTCATCCCAGCATAGCCGCACCGACGTCTGCTGGAGAGCGGGGCCGCTCCCGTCGGCGAGCAGCAATGGCGGCAGCGGCGCGATCGAATCCCAGCGATCGGGACCATCCCAGCGATCGGGGCGGCGAGCCACCGACGCGACCGGCAGATCGCGGGTCATAGCGACCGCCGCAGCAGATCGCGGGCATTCCAGAAGTACTCGATGCCCGAGCCGACAGTCCAGACCAGCGCCGCCCCGATCGCCACCGGCCAAAGCCCGAGCAGCCCGGTCAGCCACGTGGGCGACCCGGGCAGCTGGAGCGCAGCCGCGTGCAGCAGACACCACATAATCGCGCCGACGGTGATCGCCATCTTCTGCTTGCCCCACTGCCGCGCCGGGATCACCACGCCCTCGGCGGCGGCGTAGGAGCGCAGCCCTGAGACGGCGAACTCGCGGGTGATAATCAGCAGCGCGACCCAGCTCGGCAGCAGATCGATCTCGACCATCGGGATCAGCGCCCCGGCCACGAAGATCTTGTCGGAGATCGTGTCCAAAAAAATACCGAGCTTGGAGACGATGTTATAACGCCTGGCGATCTTGCCATCGGCGATATCGCTCGCCGCCATCAGCAGCAGCACCACCACCGCGCCGAACAGGCCGGACGCAGTATTTAGCAGGATGAGCCACGCCAGCAGCGGCGTCGTCACCAGCCGAAACACGCCGAGCAGATTGGGAACTTGTCGCATCGGTATCTCCTAGTGTCCCACCACAACCTCGCCGAGCACCAGCCGCCGACCGGCGAGCTGCGGCGCATCACTTTCAGCTGGCAGCCGGCTCCCGATCGACCCATCGCCGGCGTAGACGCCGATCAGCAGCGTGTAGCGCCCAGACGGCAGGTCGCGCGGCAGAGCGAGCGAGCGCTCATCGTGCAGCGGGTCGCCGACAATCCAGGTGCTCGTCAGGCCGGCGCGCTCCAATCCATCGAGCGGAAAGCCATCTGCACCCGCCAGCGGCGGCAGCGCGCAATCGCGGCAGAGGTGGACGAAGACGCGATAGTTCTGCGTCGGCGCGCGCTCGGCCTGCCAGTATAACGTGATCGGCAGCGTCCCGCCCGGCCGCAGCGCGCCGCCCGGCGGCAGGATGGTATAGCCGCGCAAATGCAGCTCGCCACCGAAGCTTGCTTCGAGCCGGGTCTGTGGCTGCGGGACAGCACCAGGGCCGCCACGGTTGAAGGTTTCCGGGTAGCTGGCGCACAGCAGCCGCACCCCGACGAAGCCAACATCGGCGCAGGGCCAGGCGCGCTCCTGAGCTGCGTGGTCGAAACGCAGCCCGAGCCAGCCGAAGCGATCTTGCGGCAGCGGCGGCGGGTCGACGGTGCGGGCGTGGTCTGGCGCGATCAGCAGTAGCGCCCGTTTTTTGCCATACGCCACCTGGTTGAAGTACGGCTCGTAGCGATTCTTGATGAACGCGCGCAGATCGGCCTCGGTCGGATTGCGCAGCTTGCCTGTGTCGCCCGCGCCGAAGATCGGGAACGTCACCGGCTGCGGCAGTGGATCGGCGGTGACCCGCGGCGCATAGTACTCCCACATCGGCAGCACATAGTATGGCTGGACGATGAGAAGATCGTCCGGCTGTACGCGGCGCGCAGTCTCGGCGATCGCCTCGTGCCACTGCTCCTTGACCGGGTCGCCGGAGAACAGGCCGCGCGCTGGCTGGACGAGCGCGGCGACGCTGGCCATCAGCAGGAGGATGAACACAAGCGCCACAGGCCGGGAGCTAGGGGACAGCAGTCTGTTTGGCGAAAGGCCGACTGGGCGCGAGGCGCGCAGCGCTCCGTCCGGCGCAATGGCGCAGGCGATGAGCACGAGCCAAGCGGGGAACGCCGGGGCGGCGTAGCGCGCTTGAAACACCGGCGCGAAGGCGGCGGCGATTGTCAGCGCCAGCACCGGGAACAGCGCCATGCCCAGCACGACGGCGGCGGCCGAGCCGCAGACATCGGGCGAGCGCGCCAGCCGCCAGAGCCGCCACAGACCGAGCAGCGTCAGCAGCAGCGCAGGGGCCAGCCAGACGGCGGCGGGCAGACCGAGGTAGCCATCGAGGTCGCCCGGCCAGCGATCCAGCGCGAAGCGCGCCAGCGTCAGCCACGGCACATCCCATACCGCGACCCCAGCCGCTGACGCGCCAGAGCGGTCGTTGCGGGCGGCGGCCAGCGTGCCGATCACACCGATGACCAGGAGCGCGCCGCCAGCGCTCGCCAGCGCAAAGCCCCAGCGGCGGCCAGCCAGGGTGCTGCGGCCGAGCCCGACCCGCGCCAGCCCAAACACCACCCCGGCCAGGCCGAGCACGCTGAGGCGATGGACGAACAGCGCGGCCACGGCCACCGCAATGGCCCAGCCCCACGCTCGCCGCGTGCCGATCCGCAGCGCCCGTAGTGTCAGCCAGAGCATCAGCGCCTCGGTGGCGAGCAGCAGGCTGTAGGCCTTGGCGTCCTGCGCGTGCCACAGCGCGTATGGCGAGCAGATCGCCAGCAGCCCGAGCAGGGCGAGCTGTCTTGGCGAACACGGGCCGAGCTCGTTGGCGGCCAGCAGCACCGCCCCAACCGCCAGCGCGCCGGCCAGCGCCGAAGGGAAGCGCAGCGCCCATTCGCTGTCGCCGGCTAGCGCCAGCCAGCAGCGCAGCAGCAGATGATAGAGCGGGTAGCCGGAGTCAGGGCTGAATAGCTCAAGCGTCAGCGTGCCCAGCGTCTTGCCGGTGCGCCCGGTGACCTCGGCCCAGGTGCTGCCCTCGTCGAGCCACAGGCTCTGCGCATCGAGGCGGAACAGCCGCAGGCAGAGCGCCAGCAGCGACGCCCCGAGCACCAGCGCCCACGGCCTCACGACAAGCCGTGGCAGATTGCGGAGCTGCTTTGCAAAATCTCGGCGCGCGCCGACCATGGCGTCCATCTTGCTGAACCTGCTGCGTAACACTCGGCCAGTATAGCATAGGGCTCGCCCGCTGCGCGGTGCACTGTTTTTGGTCCTGCGGCAGCGCGGTCGTCACCTCTTTTGCTGCTGCGCAGCAGCATGAAAAAGCGCTTCCATGGCGCGGAGCGCTTTAGAACAACACGCGTGATGCGCATCGGGGTCCGGGGCACAGCCCCCGAGATCCTCCCCTCATCAATGATCGATCGTCAGCTATGCTACTATAGTCAGACACATTCTGCAACACAATAAGCCATAGCTCCATGCAAAGGCTTGAACATATCGAGGCCAATCTGATGGCATTGCAATGCGGTTTTTGTTCTACGGTTCGTGCTAGAGGATATACGATGCAAGAGGGATTCTTGACCGAGGCAATATTAATTCTCGTGCTGACGCTGGCCAACGCACTGTTCGCCGCCTCCGAGATCGCGCTGGTCTCGGCGCGCAAGGGGCGGCTTGAGGCACTCGCCGCCCAGGGGAACCGTGGCGCGACTGCCGCCCTGCAGCTCGCTGAAGACCCGAGCCGCCTGCTCTCGACGGTGCAGGTCGGCATCACCGTCTTCAGCACCTTCGCCGCCGTGTTTGGCGGTGCCGGCATCTCGCGCTCGCTAGAGCGGACGCTGCTCGCCATACCGGCCGTCGCGCCATACGCTGTGGCGCTCGCCCCAGCGATCGTCGCCGTCGTCATTAGCTACGTCTCGCTGATCATCGGCGAGCTGGTGCCCAAACGGCTCGCGCTGCAGAACGCCGAGGGCGTCGCGGCGCTCGTCGCCCCGCTGATGCGCTGGCTCGCCCGGTTCACCGGCCCGATCGTCACCTTCCTCTCGTTCTCGACCGACCTGGTCCTCACGCTGCTCGGGCGACGCAACGTGGCCGAGACGCCGGTCACCGAGGACGATATCCTGGCGCTCGTCAGCGAGGGAGCCGAGGACGGCACCGTTGAGGCCGACGAACAGGAACTGATCCGCAATGTCTTCACTCTCACCGATCGCACCGTGCGCTCGCTGATGACCCCGCGCACCCAGATTGTCGCCGCCGATATCGAGCTACCGTTCGCCGAAGTGCTGGCGTTGATCACCGAGCACGGCTACTCGCGCATCCCGGTCTACGCCGAGTCGCTCGACCATATTCTGGGCATCCTGTACGTCAAGGATCTGCTGCGCGCGTCGGTCAACCAGCAGCAGGTCGATATCCTCCCGCTGCTGCGCGACCCGCTCCACGTGCTCGAGAGCCAGCGCGCCGCCGCCGCGTTCCAGGTGCTCAAGCAGCGCCGCAGCGCGCTCGCCATCGTGCTCGACGAGTACGGCCAGGTGGCGGGCGTGATCTCGGTGGAGGATATTTTGGAGGAGCTCGTCGGCGATATCGCCGATGAGTATGATGATGTCGACGAGTCCTTCATCCGGCGCGAGGACGGCAGCTATCTGATCGATGGGCTGCTGCCGTTCGCCGCCACCCACGAGCGACTACACCTGCCGTCCGCCGATGAGCTGACCCGAACCCACGGTTTCGAGACTATGGCCGGGTTCATCCTGGCGCTGCTCGGCCGCATTCCATCCGCCGGCGATAAAATCGTCTGGCATAGCTTCAGCTTCGAGGTGGTCGATATGGACGGCCGGCGCATCGATAAGATCTTGGTCACGCCGCCGCCGAGCACCATCGATCAGAACGTGGCGATCCTGGCTGCCAGCGCCGCCCCGATCGAGCACCGTCGCTCACCCCAACGTCATTGAATAAGACCGACAGGATGCTGGCGATCGTGCTCGAGCTCCAAGCGCACGGTCGCCGCCGCGCCGAGGATCTCGCCGCAACGTTCGAGGTCAGCCGGCGCACGATCTACCGCGATGTCCAGGCGCTGTGCGAGACCGGAGTGCCGGTGATCGCCGAGCCGGGCAGCGGCTACTCGCTCGTCGATGGCTACTTCCTGCCGCCGATCCGCTTCAGCGGCGATGAGGCGCTGATGCTGCTGTTCGGCGCTGACCTGATGGCATATAGCTTCGACACCGACTATGCTGCGGCGGCAAGCGCTGCGGCGCGCAAGATTGCCGGCCTGCTCACGCCAACCACCCGCGACGAGGTGGCGTCGCTGCGCGAGCAGATCCACTTCGTCCAGCCAGCCTCGGCGCTCGCCGCCCCGATCGATGCGCAGCTGCGGCTGATCCGCCACGCGATCATCGCCCGCCGCGCGATGCGCTGCCGCTACCGGCGCGCTGGCGGCGAGACCGCCGAGCTGCGGGTCATCGACCCGTACGCGCTGGTCTCCAGCGATGGCGTCTGGTATGTCTCCGGGTACTGCCACCTACGCGGCGCGCCGCGGGTCTTTCGGCTCAGCCGGATGGACGCGCTGGAGCTGCTGTCGCAGCGTTTCGAGCGACCACCGCAGATATCCCTGGCAGAGCACCGCGCCGATGACCGATCGATCGAGGCCAAGGTACTGATCGCGCCGCACGCCGCGCGGCAGGCGCAGGAGCGGCGCTCATTCTTCACCATCGCTGAGGAGCCCACCCCGGACGGACTGTTGGTGACACTGCTGCTGCGCGACGAGCGCGATATCATCGGCTGGGTGCTGAACTTCGGCGGGCAGGCGCGTGTGATCGCCCCCACTACTCTGCGCGAACTGGTTCACGCCGAGGCCCGCGCTATCCTCGGCGCGGTCGAATCTGGGGCGGATCGCTGCTGACAGATAGCTGTCACAGCCGGGTTATATGCTGCTGCTATCGAGCGCGAGCCGTTCGCGCCGCAGAGCAGGAGCGACACCATGAAAGATAACGCGATCACCTGGTTCGAGATCCCCGCCGTCAACTTCGAGCGCGCCGTGACCTTCTACGAGACCGTGCTGGGCGAGCCGCTGCGCCGCGGCGAGTTCGACGGACTGCCACACGGGTTTTTCGGCGGCGAGGGCGTGGCCG
>JAYUUK010000348.1:0-3460 GCA_043754595.1 Roseiflexaceae bacterium
GACCGGGCGCGTACGGATGGTGCGGCGCTGCCCACGCGGAGTACGGACGCGGCGCTCGGCCTCGGACGAATGGTCGGTCGCCGCACGCGCCACCGGCGGTGGAATGTCGGGTTTGCCCGAGCCGCCCTGGAGGCGAGCGAGTTCGTCGCGCAGCTGCTGGTTCTCGACACGCAACGCGGCGTTTTCCGCCACCAGCGTCTCGATGACGTGCAGCAATTGCCCGATAATCTGGCGGGCGGCTGGGTCGCCGATGGTGGCAAGGTCAATCGTGGGCAGCTGCATACCGCTCCGACGGTCGGTCACCCGCCGCGGATGGCGTGGTCACCATCCACGGGTTTTGGAGAGGATACTTCTTTATCTCGGCATCGATGCCGCCAGTAGCTTGAATATTTGGATATGCTGAACCTATCTCCTTATTTATATCACGAATCATGAGCGCCCAGCTATTACCATGCAGAGCGGAGAGTGCAGTATTATCGATGAATTTTGTATCGGTCATTACGTTTGATGCAATAGGTACCTTTGAATTCGATAAGCCAACGATAATCGTCATTTTACCCGCAAATTGCTCTTCAGGTCGACCACATTCCTGGCCACGATAGCCCGCAATAAACGCAATAACGGACGTTTTTATTTGATCGAGATTTACGATCACTTCTGGATCTGTTGTGGAAAGCAACCGTGTTCCGAAACTGGTATTTGGAGTCGTGCCCGTATCTATCTCTCGTGGAGATCCGAAATCCAGAATCATCGCGCCCTGCTCCTGATTATTCCGCGCGCTGCAGCCGCGAGTACGCATCCAGGAGAGATCGTCAACTTCTTTGACGTAATAGGTGCTCGTTGCCGGGGGCGGGGATTGCGGCAAGCCGATGGGCTGCTGCACAAGCGGG
This sequence comes from Roseiflexaceae bacterium, assembly GCA_043754595.1. Lineage (GTDB taxonomy): Bacteria > Chloroflexota > Chloroflexia > Chloroflexales > Roseiflexaceae > JAYUUK01. The sequence goes on from JAYUUK010000348.1 coordinate 891, forward strand.
AGGTAGATCGCGTTGGGGGACGGGGTGGTCTGCATCCGCTGTGCGCCGAGCGCGGGCGTGTCAGAGTTTACATAACGATGGGGGGGCAGCGCTCGCGGCGCTCGGGACTAGGCCGGCGCAGGCGATGATCAACGACAGCGCGATGAGCAGGGTGCGGGGGAGCATAACCGTCCTCGTTGCTTGGCCGCGGCGCGCGGCGCGGAGACTGCAATGGGTTGAAAAACCGTATACAAACAGTATACACCGGTTTAAGCGGGTGTCAATCACCCCGGCGGGCGATTGCGGGGCGATGGCGGGATCGGGGATCGCGGCGATGGCGGGATCGGGGATCGCGGCGATGGGTCGATGGCGGGGCGATGGCGAGCGTCAGATGCTGCGCCCGCCGGCGATCGTCTGGGTGACGTTCAGGTCGCGCTGGCGGCCGCTCGGCGGCACGGTGTAGTCGCCATCGAGCACAACGATATCGGCGAGCATCCCTGGCGCCAGCGCGCCCATCTCGCGCTCATGGAAGCTGGCGTAGGCCGCGCCTGCGGTGTAGCTCGCCAGCGCCTGCGCCGGTGTCAGCGCCTGCTCCGGGCGCAGCGCGAGGTCGGCGTGGGTCAGCCGATGGATAGCGGCGTCCAGCCCCTGCAGCGGGTGGAAATCTGGCAGCACCGGGTTATCCGAGCTGTTTGCGAGCGGCACGCCGGCGTCGTCCAGGCTGCGCCAGGCGTGGCCCCACGGTGCGAGCCCCGGCCCCAGGCGCGTGACATCGCCACTCTCCCAGTAGGTGAAGAGCGACTGGATGTTGGCCACGAAGCCGCCGCGCGCGAGCCGCGCCAGCACATCGGCGTTGATCGTCTCAAGATGCTCGATCCGATGCCGGTGGTCATGGCGCGGCAGCGCCGCCAGCGCCCGATCGTAGGCGGCGAGCACCATCGCGGCCGCCGCATCGCCGATGGCGTGGACCGCGAGTTGGAACCCGGCGCGGTGCGCCCGCAGCACCTTGGCGTCGAGTTCCTCCTGCGGCATGATCGGGTAGCCACGATTGCCAGGCTCATCGCCGTAATCCTGGCTGAGCAGCGCCGTCCCCCCGCCGAGCGTGCCGTCGATGAAATATTTGATGCAGCCGAAGCGCAGGTAGCGCCCGTCAGCGCCCGCGACGCCGAGCGCTGCGGCCATCTCGTGCTGGGTCAGCGGCCTGCCGACGTCCTCGGCGGCGGCAAGCAGCGTCTCGGCCACCGCGCCGTAGGCCATACCATACATCCGCATCCCCAGCGCGCCGTCGGCCAGATCGGCGATGCGCGCCACGTCCTCAAGGCCATCCACGTGGCCAAGCGCCGCCTCGCCGACGGCCACGATCCCGCGACGGTGGTACTCGGCCACAGCGGCGCGCAGCCCGGCGCGCCAGTCCACCGGCGGTGCGACTGTGGCGCGGCTCACCAGCCCCATCGCCCCCTCCTCAAGCACCCCAGTCAGCGCGCCGCCCGATCGGCCGATTCTCCCGTCGCTCGGGTCTGCGGTCTCAGCGGTGACGCCAGCGATGGCGAGCGCGCAACTGTTGGCCAGCGCGATGTGCGAGCAGGCGCGGTAGACCAGCAGCGGGTGATCGGGGATGGCGGCGTCGAGCTCGGCCAGCGTCGGGTGGCGCGGCTGCGTGAAGCGGCCCTGGTCGTAGCCGACGGCCACCACCCAGCTGCCAGGCGGCTGACGCAGCGCTGCGTCGCGCAGCGCTGCGAGCGTGGCAGCGGGCGTGGCACACTCCCAGAGCGAGACGCGGGTGCGCGAGCGGATGAAGCTGAGCAGATGCTGGTGCGAGTCGTGGAAGGCCGGCAGCAGGCTTTGCTGCGGGGCGAGGCGGACGATGCGGGTCTGCGGGCCGGCGAGCGCGGCGAGGTCGCCGGCCGGGCCGACGGCGACGATCCGGTCGCCAACAATGGCGACGGCGCCGCGCTGGATGGGCGGCGCGCTGACCGGGTATACCGTCGCGCCGGTCAGCAGGAGGTCGATAGTTGTCATTGAGTAGATCCTCACTGGGCGCGCGATCGTCGGCGGCGATGTTAACTTGTACGGCATCTATTGTACGACATGGCATCGTTCACTCGGCGATGACAATTCAGACACGTGCGAACTATTTGCGTTTCCTGAGCATTGCTAACGATTGTACAAATCTGAATCGATTGTTGCGGTGGCTGCAACAGCGTATCTCCAGACTACGGGCGTGGGCATAAACCAACGCATCTGGAGGTACAGCATGTTTGGGACAAAGGCGGAGAAAGCGGAGCGGCTTGAGCAAATTATCGAGCTGCTCGAGCTCCACGGTTCGCTCTCGCAGGCCGAGCTTGCGCAGCGGCTGCGCGTGCCGCAGCGTTCAAACCAATCGAGTCGCGCCCGATGTGAGCATCGGGCGAGGGTTGAAACCTGCCTGACTACGCGCAATGGGTCGTCGGCGTCTCGCGTCGCGCCCGATGTTCGCATCGGGCGCGGGTTGAAACATTACTCGCCTGGTCTCCTGGATAAACACAGCCCATGTCGCGCCCGATGTTCGCATCGGGCGCGGGTTGAAACTGTGATACACGTCCATCAGCCCA
>JAYUUK010000349.1:0-3440 GCA_043754595.1 Roseiflexaceae bacterium
AAAAACGAGCCTCCACAGCGCGCCAGAAAAAGAAGCGTGATACATATGGGGGTTGGGACGCAGCCCCAAGCCCCCCTTCTCTGGGCAGTGGGTGAAGCATCGCCCACTGACGCCAACGAATAGAGGCAACGCAATGATCGATCCACTCGCGGCGCTCTCGCCGCTCGACGGCCGCTACCGCGCCGATGTCGCCGAGCTGGAGGGCTCGATGAGTGAGGCGGCGCTGTACCGCTACCGGGTGCGCGTCGAAGTCGAGTATCTGCTGTTTCTGACCCGCCTGCGCGAGGCGAATTTCGGACTGCCGCCGATCGAGCCGCAGGCAGCGGCGGCGCTGCGGGCATTGTACCGCAGCTTCAGCCAGGCGGACGCGCAGGCGATCGCCGCGTGGGACAGGCGCGTCAACCACGATGTCAAGGCCGTCGAGTACTGGCTGCGCGAGAAGCTAGACGCGCTCGGCCTCGGCGCGTACAAAGAGCTGGTTCACTTCGCGCTGACCTCTGAGGATGTCAACAACCTAGCCTACGGGCTGATGGTGCGTGAGGCGCGCGACCAGGTGATGCTGCCGGCGATCGGGCAGATTATTGCCGCGCTCGAGACGCTGGCGCTGGCCGAGGCCGCCACGCCGATGCTCGGGCGCACCCACGGCCAGGCCGCCACGCCCACCACCTTCGGCAAGGAGATGGCGGTGTTCGTGGCCAGGCTGCGCCGCGCCCAGGAGACGCTGGCCAAAATCTCGGTCACCGGCAAGCTCAACGGCGCCACCGGCAGCTTCGCCGCGCACCACGCCGCGCTGCCGCAGGTGGACTGGCAGACGTTCAGCCGGGCGTTCATCAAGACGCTGGAGCTGGAGCCGGTGCTGCTGACCACCCAGATCGAGCCGCACGACACGCTGGCCGAGCTGTGCGACGCGCTGCGGCGGGTCAACAGCATTCTGATCGACGCCTGCCAGGATATCTGGCGCTATATCTCCGACGGCGCGCTGGTGCAGGCCGCCAACGATGGCGAGGTCGGGTCCAGCACCATGCCGCACAAGATCAACCCGATCGATTTCGAGAACGCCGAGGGCAACTTCGGCATCGCCGGCGCGCTGCTCGAGCACTTCAGCCGCAAGCTGCCGATCTCACGATTGCAGCGCGACCTGACCGACAGCACGGTGCTGCGCAACCTCGGCGTCGCCTTCGGCCACGCGCTGCTGGGCTACCGCCGGGCGCTCAGGGGGCTGGGCAAGCTGCGGGTGAACCGCGAGCACCTGGCCGCCGAGCTCGCGGCCCATCCAGAAGTGCTGGCCGAGGCAGTGCAGACCATCCTGCGCCGCGTCGGCTACCCCGAGCCGTACGAGGCGCTCAAGCGGCTGACGCGCGGGCGGCGGCTGACCCGCGATGAACTGCTGCGCTTCGTCGATGCGCTCGACGTGGCCGACGCGGTCAGGGACGAGCTGCGCGCGCTGACGCCGGAGGGCTACACCGGCCTGGCGACCGAGCTGGCGCGCAGCATCCAGCGGCGCGCGTAGCGCCACTGCGGCACCCGGCAGACTGTAGACGCCGCCCACTTGTGCTCTAATCATCGTGGTGATCGTGGTGATCGTGGTGATCGTGGTGATCGTGGTGATCGTGGTGATCGTGGTGCGAGAGAGACGATGCAGACCGATATTCCGCTCAAGGTGCTGACGCAGCAGCGCGCGCAGGATCTGCTGCCGCTGCTTGGCGTGGCCGACGCGACGGTACGGCAGGTGATCGTGGCCGAGCTACCCGCCAGCGCCAAGCGGCTCGATATGCTGCTGGAGCTCGAGCGCGCCGATGGCACCACCGCGCTCCACCTCATCGAGTGGCAAGGCTACCGCGACGTCGCGTTTCTCTGGCGGGTGGCCGGATATCTAAGCTGGCTCGGTGTCGAGCGACCTGGCACGCCGCTGGCGATTACGCTGGTCTACCTGACGCCCAACGATGATGTGGGCACATTATTGACGAGCGGGCCGCCCGACGCGCGTGGCAAGTGGCATTCACGGCAGTGCGGCTGTGGGAGCTCGATGCAGTGCAGGCGGCGGCCGGGCCGCTTGGTCTGGCAATCCTCAGCCCGCTGATGGCCAACGCCACGCCGGCGCTCGTGACGCAGGTGGCGCAGCGGGTGCTGGCACAGACCGCCGGCAGCGCGCAGAACGATCTGCTCGGTATTTTGGGCGCGCTGCTGCCCACCCCCGACGACGTCCGACGCTATGTGGCATTCATCACCAAGGAGCGGCTGATGCGATCTATCTTATTTGATACGCTGATCGAAGAGCGGCTCGCCGAGGTTGAGGCGCGAGCTGCGGTGGAGCGGGAGCAGGCCGTGCAGGAAGCCGTGCAGGAAGCCGTGCAGGAGGAGCGCAACGCGAGCGAGCGGCGCGTCGCACAGCTGATTGCACAGGCGCTCCACGAAGCCGAGCAGGCGCAGCGCGAGGCCGAGCAGGCGCAGCGCGAGGCTACCGCGCGATCACAGCGGGCAATAACTGTCGTGCTGACCGCGCGCTTCCCCACGGTGCCGCTGACGGTCGGCCAGCTGCTATCGCAGGTCACCGATGTCGGGCGGATCGACGCGCTGCTGACGGCGATCGTGCGCGCCCCTGATGAAGCCAGCGCCGTCGCCGCCATCGCCGCCGCCGCCAGCCAGTCAGGCACATCGGAGAGCTAGCGCAGGGCGGCGAAACGCGCGATCATCGCCACCTTCGCGCTGCCTGACAGCTGCGCCCATCTATGGCTGACCCGTGCGGCACGTGGGCAAATCAGCGGAGCGGCTGCCCGGCGTCTGCATCAAGAATTTTGGCGAAGCATACGCTCACCGAGTTACCGACGTACGCTCCATACGGGTCGCTGCGGGCGTAACCAGCCGCCTCGTACAGCGTGATCGCCTCCGGCTGCCTGTTCCCAGTCTCCAGCCGCACCAGCCGGTAGCCGTCGGCGCGCGCCGCGTCTTCAAGCGCCGCCAGGATCCGCCGCGCCACGCCGCGCCGCCGCGCCGCCTCCACAGTATACATCCGCTTGATCTCGGCCACCCCCGCTTCGAGCGGGCGGTACGCGCCGCAGCCCACCGCCACGCCATCTAGTCGCGCCACCACAAAGCCCGCCCCCACCCCCTGCGCATCGGCGATGTCGAAGCCGCCCTTGCCGCCGTCGCCGTAGATCGCATCGACCGCCGCCGTCAGCTCGGCGAGCAGCGCCAGGCTCTCCGGCGCACCGATCGGCTCGCGCGCCACAGTCAGCGCGCCCAGCCACTTGGAGTAGATCGCCGTCGCCGTGAAGGTGCCGGTCTCATCGATCACATAGCGCGGGATCTGCCCCACCGTCGTGAACCCCAGCGCGGCGTACAGCTGCTCGGATGGATCGCCGGCGCGGGTGTCCAGCACCAGCAACCAGCGCCCGCGCTCGGCCGCCAGACGCTCGGCGGCCAGCATCAGCGCCCTGCCG
>JAYUUK010000350.1:0-10378 GCA_043754595.1 Roseiflexaceae bacterium
GGCGGGCGCGGGGACGACGCGGGGTAGGGCTAAGCGCGCGATCGATCCTGAGAGGAATGGAATGCTGAGCGCTTGCTTCGCCCATACGGGCGGCGCGGGCGGGGCGGGTGGGCGAGCGAGGCGCGGGCGGGCTATGGGGTAGCGGCGAAGCCGTGATGCGTGTTCTGAGGGGCTTCGCGCTATAGAGGTACGTTTGCATGCTGCTGCGTAGCAGCAAAAAGACAGACTACCCGCGCTGCCGCAGGCCACATGCCGGCGCGGCGACGCACCACGTGTGATCAGCACACTACCCCCGAGCGCAGACAATATGGTATGATAGGGAAGAGCTTGAGTAATTAGCTAAGCCTAAGAAGAAGGAGAAACATAACGTGGAAATGGCCAAGCCAGCCAAAGCATCCGGCAAGCCGCAGTGGCAGCGGATTGTACAGCAGTATCAGGGCTCCGACACGCGGCAGAGCATCGTGCAGCTCGTCACGTCGGTGGTGCCGTACTTTGCGCTGTGGTATCTGATGTACCTGAGCCTGTCGTACTCGTACGCTATCACGCTGGTGCTCTCGATCTTCGCGAGCGGGTTTCTGCTGCGCAGCTTTATCATCTTCCACGATTGCACCCACGGCTCGTTCTTCAACTCGCGCAAGGCCAACGATGTGGTCGGCGTGTTCACCGGGCTGCTGTCGTTCACGCCATACGCCGCCTGGCGCCACCGCCACGCGCTGCACCACGCCACTACCGGCAACCTCGATCGCCGCGGCTGGTGGGATATCGAGGTCTACACCGTCAAGGAGTTTGAAGCGCTGCCGAAGTGGGAGCAGATCCGCTATCGGCTCTACCGCCACCCGTTCATCCTGTTTGTAATGGGCAGCACGGTCTTCTTCCTGCTGCTGCAGCGCATCCCGCGCCGCGATTCGAAGAAGGCCGAGCTCACAAGCATCATGTGGACGAACGTGGCGCTGGTGGTGCTGGTGGCCGCGATGTGCTACCTCGTCGGCTGGCGCGAGTTCATCATGATCCAGCTGCCGATCGCGTTCCTCTCGTCGACGGTCGGGCTGTGGATGTTCTACGTACAGCACCAATTCGAGCAGGCTTACTGGGAGCACAGCGATGAGTGGGACTACCTGACGGCGTCGCTCAAGGGCAGCTCGTACTATAAGCTGCCGCGCGTATTACAGTGGTTCACCGGCAACATTGGCTTTCACCATATCCACCACCTGAGCGCCAAGATCCCGAACTACCGGCTCGAACAGTGCTTCAACGATAATGAGCTGTTCCAGGATGTGACGACGATCACGCTCAAGACGAGCCTCGAAGCCTTCGATGCCAAGCTGTGGGACGAGGACCGCAAGCTGATGATCGGCTTTGGCACCTACGACCGCATGAAGCGGCAGCAGGTCGTCGGTGCCTGATGGCCGCGATCTGACATAATGGTATCAGCGGCTCGCCGCGCCAACGCTGGCGCGGCGAGCCATTTGTTTTGGAGCCTATGGCACTCACCGCGACGATCTACACGCTGACTATCGAGCTCGCCGACATGGATCGCAGCGTCTACGAGACGCTCAATCTGCGGGTGGCTCGGCAGCCCTCGGAGACCGCCGAGTATATGACAACGCGTATCCTGGCCTACTGCCTGGAGTATGCCGAGGGGATCGCCTTCACCCAGGGCGTGGCTGCTGGCAGCGAGCCGGCGGTCTGGATCCACGATCTGACCGGACGGCTGACGGCCTGGGTCGAGGTGGGCATGCCGGATGCCGACCGCATCCACCGCGGCCGCAAGCTCGCTGGGCGGGCGGCGATCTACACCCACCGCGATGTCGGGCAGCTGCTCGGGCAGCTCGCCGCGCGCCCGATCCACGAGGCGGCGTCCATCCCGATCTACAGCTTCGATCGCGGCTTCATCGAGGATCTCGCATCCCGCATCGAGCGTCGCACCGCGATCGCAATCTCGGTGACCGAGCGGCAGATGTATATCGAGCTGGCGGGGACGACGCTCAGCAGCGCGATCCACGAGCACCGGCTCGGCTAGCGTGGGCCACGGCCCACCACCTATGGAGGGGAAGTATGGCGGCTCTTCCGGTCATCGATGAGGCGGCGGTCAGGCGGTTGGCCACGCGCGAGGTGTTTGCGCGCGGCGAGGCGTACGCCCGGGGTGGCGCCGTCGGCCCGCTGACGCTGCGCGGCGGAACGCTGCAGGCGCAGGTGGCCGGCAGCGAGCTGACGCCGTACGAGGTGGCGATTGAGCTCGGCGCGGGCGGGGTCGTCGCGGCGAGCTGCACCTGCCCATACGCGTTTGAGGGCTGGTGCAAGCATATCGTCGCCGCGCTGCTGGTCTACCTACACGACCCAGCGGCGGTCAGCCCGCGCCCGGCGCTGGCCGCGCTGCTGGCGACACTAGACCGCGAGCAGCTGCTGCGGCTGGTGCGCGTTGTCGCCGCCAGCTCAGATGAGGCGCGGCGCGCCGTCGAGGCCGAGGCCGATGCGATCGGTGCCTCGCTGGAGCACATCCCGCCGGCTGGATCCGGCGATCTGCCGCCGATCGTCTCGGTGATGACGATCGATACCAGGCTGCCGCCGATCAACCTGCCGGCCTTCCGCACGCGGATCGAGCGCATCATGGATGTCGCTTCGATGATGGATGACTACGACGGCGACGAGCAGCCGATGCCCGACGAGGCGGCGCTCGATGCGATCGTCGCCGAGATCGGCGCGCGGGTCGTTATGCAGCCAGACATCGCGATCCAGCTGCTCGACGCGCTCACCGCGCCGTATGTGGCGGGGATGACGGAGCTGTATGAGTCGTACGGCGTCGATGGCATCGGCTTCGACACACTTGGCGAGATGTGGGCGCGCGCGCTGCTGAGCGCCGAGCTGACAGCGCCCGAGCGTGCGGCGTGGCGGCGCAAGCTCGCCGGCTGGCGCGATGCGCTCGCCGAGGTCTACAGCGATGCTCGGCTCGATATCGCGCTGCTGGCCGCCGAGCAGGGGTGGAATCAGCCGCAGCTGGTGGCGGCGATGCGCGGCGAGCTGCCGGTGTGGGCGGGCGAGGAGCCCGACGAGGCCGAGCTCTGGCCATCGGCCCACGCTGTGCTGGCGGCTATCAGGCTGGAGCTGCTGGACCATCAGGGCCGCGACGAGGAGCTGCTGGCGCTCGGCCGCGCGACCGGCCGGTATCTGGCGGTGGCGGTCAAGCTGGTGCAGCTCGGGCGGTTCGAAGAGGCCGTGGCGCTGGCGAGCGAGCGCCTCACCGCCGCCGAGGAGTATCGCCAGATCGCACAGCTGCTGGTCGGCGCGCGGCCTTCAGATGCGCTGGCGCTGGCCGAGCGCGGCCTGAACGCCGACGGGCAGCGCGCACCGCTTGCGCTCTGGCTGGTGGACGCGGCTCGGCTGGCCGGGCGCGCCGAGCTCGCGGCGCGCGCCGCCGAGACCGCCTTCTTCAGCCAGCCCAGCTTGGTCCACTACCTGCTGGCAGCCGAGCTGGCCGGGGCGGCGTGGCCCGCGCATCGCGCTGTGCTGCTGACGTGGCTGCGCGGCGGCGACGGCAGCGCCCACCCCGATGCGCGCGTCGCGGTCTTTCTTCACGAGCAGTTGATCGACGATGCGATCGCGGCGGTCGCGTCCTACCCCTCCCGCGAGCTGCTGACGCAGGTGATGGACGCCGCCCTGGCGACACATCCTGCCTGGGTGCGGCAGCGCGCGCTGGCGCTGGCAGATCAGATCATCAGCGCGGGCAAGGCGGATCGCTACGACGTGGCGATCGAGTGGCTGGGGCGGGCGCACGCGGCCTTCGCGCAGGAGGGGGGCGAGGACGGGTGGCGGGGCTACGTCGCCGAGCTACGCGCCACCCACGGCCGCAAGCACAAGCTGATGGGGCTGCTGGATACGATGCTTCGTCCGCCCGGCGAGCCGCGTTTGGGCGGGCGTCTACGCGGGCGGCCGCGGTAGCGCGGGACGATGCAGCAGTACGTTGCCATCGCGATCGGCGCGGCCCTGGGGGCCAACCTGCGCTATATCATCGGCCGCTGGGCGGCGGGCATTTTTGGCGCGTCGTTCCCCTTCGGCACGCTGCTGATCAACGTCGTGGGCAGCCTGCTGATCGGCGCGATCCTCGGCTACACGTCGCAGCGCGCGCCGATCGGCGAGACGGCGCGGCTGCTGCTGGTCACCGGGCTACTCGGCGGCTTCACTACGTTCTCGTCGTTCAGCTGGGAGACTCTGGCGCTGATCGGCGAGGGGCGCTACCTTCCGGCGGCGGCCTACGCCTGTGGCAGCGTGCTGCTCGGGCTGGGCGCGGCGGCGCTCGGGCAGTGGCTGGCACTGCGGTAGGCCGGTCGGTGACGGGGTGATAGCATAGGGCGAAGCGCGCGAGCAGTGAATTTTGTAAGGTCATTCATGCGTGCGCTTGCTTCGCCCATACAGACCGAGCGGCGCGACCAGACCGAGCGACCAGGTGACGGGATGACCGGACAGGAGATGGAGCAGGTGGCAAACAAAGGGCGCACGTGGCAGGCGGTTTCGCGCGCGCTGGTGGCGGTGGCGCTGCTCTATCTGGCAACGCAGCTGCTGCCTGGGTGGCGGATGTGGCTTGAGCAGAGCCGCGACGCCATCGCGTTCCCATACGGGCTGGACTACGGCGAGGGGCCGGTGCTGGACCAGGCCATCGGGCTCGCACGGCTGGAGATGATCTACCGCCGCCCTGGCGCGACGCCGCCGTTCACGCTGGCCAACTATCCGCCGCTGTATCCGCTGGCGCAGGCTCCGTTCGTCGCCGCCTTCGGGCCGGCGCTGTGGTATGGCCGCGTCATCAACCTCGCGTCGCTGCTCGGGGCGTGCCTGTTCCTCGGCCTGACGATCTGGCGCACCACCCGCAGCCTGGCCGGGTCGCTGGCGGCGGGGCTGCTGCTGCCGACGATCCCGTTTATCGCCCACTGGTCGGCGTTCGTGCGGGTGGACTCGCTGGCGCTACTGTTCGTCTGCGCCGGGCTGTGGTCTGCCGCCGGCATCCGGCGCGCATCCGGCGTCGATGGCGCGACGCCGCCCATCCCATGGGGCGCGCTGCTCCCGTCGATCCTGCTATTCGCCTGCGCGATCTTCACCAGGCAGTCCACCGGCCTGGCCGGGCCGCTGGCGGCGTTCGTCTGGATCTTCAGACAGGACTGGCGGCGCGGCCTTGGCTTTGGCTTCGGGCTGGGGGCGCTGTGCGGCGCGCTGGCGCTGGCGCTCAACCTAGCGAGCAGTGGCGGCTTCTTCTTCGATATTGTGACCGCCAACGTCAACCCGTTCGGGCTGGACCCGGTGAAAAACTACGCCGGCGAGATCTGGGCTCATCTGCCTGGGCTGGTAGTGGGGGCCGGCATCTTCGGCGCGTTGGGCTGGTGGAAGGGCCGCCCGGCGTGGTGGCTGGTGGCTCCGTTTCTGGCGGGTGCGCTGGCGAGCGCGCTGACGATCGGCAAGAGCGGCTCCAACGTCAACTATCTGTTCGAGCTATGCGCCGCGCTGTGCCTGGGCTGCGGCGCGCTGGTGGGGGCGCTGCCGCGGCTGTGGATACAGGCGACGCTGACGGCGGCGCTGGCGTGGCAGCTGGCGCCGATGACTGCATGGACGGCCGAGAACTACCTGCCGCGAGTCTACGGCAAGATCGACGACCGGGCCGCAGTGGCGCAGCTGGCGCGGCTGGTGGCAGCTGCCGACGGCGATGTGCTGGCCGACGAGTGGATGGCGCTGGTGCCGATCGGCGGCAAGCGGCTGGCGTTTCAGCCGTTCGAGCTCAAGCAGCTGGCCGACGCCGGACTGTGGGACGACGGCGCGCTTTCATCGCGGATCGCGCGGGGCGAGTACGGGCTGATCCTGCTCTACGACCCGCCAGACTGGGACTCGCGCCGCCAGCGCTGGACCGAGCATCTGCTGTACGCCGTGGAGGCGCGCTACAAGCTGGTGGGGCGGGTCAGCGATACGCTGGTGTACGAGCCGTAGCGGCTGCGCCGGGGCAGCTCTGCACCCGGCGTTGCATGCCTGACCGGCAGTTATAGGCAGGCGCTGCGTCCGGCACCCGGTTGTCTAGTGCGTCAGACAATCTTGCGCCGGCGCTCCGCCCGGCACACGGCCGAGGGGCGGCCGCGCCCCTCAGGCTCCCCAGCGAGGGGCTGCGCCCCTGCGAACCCCAAACGGGCGTCGTCGCGTGCGGGCCTGTCTGCTACGCCCTGAACTGTGCGTACTGTGCGGCAGGCTGCGGCGGCTGACGCCGGGCATTGCGCCGACGACTCCGGACGCTGCCTGTGCGCCATTAGGGCAGCGGAGCGGCAGCACGCGACGCGGGTCGCTTGTGGTTGGCCTGCGCTGGGGCGGTACGCCGCGTCGCTCGCGGCAACGTCACCTTTGGGGGATCGAAGGGGGAGAATCCCCCTCGCGGGGGTTCCACGGGGGCTGGCCCCATTGGGCCCGCGCAGCGGCCCACGCCGCGCAGCGTGACAAGTGCGGTCGAGCAGCGCTGTGCCAACACAGATGCTTTGCGGCAGTGGGCGATAGCCGTCAGGCGTTCCAACCAATGCCGCGCAGCATGAAAGGCGCGGTCGAGCAGCGCGCAGCAGACAGGCGATGTCACGGCGTATCGGGCGCGTCGCGCAGGGCGCTGACGATCTGCGCGTACCCGGTGCAGCGGCAGATGTTGCCGGAGATCGCCTCGCGCGCCTGCGACTCGCTCGGGTGGGGGGTGGTCTCCAGTAGCTTGGCCCCCGCCATCAGCAGCCCTGGGGTGCAGAATCCGCACTGCACCGCCCCGTGGCGCACGAAGGCTGTCTGCAGTGGGTGGAGCTCGCCATCGCGCGCCAGCCCCTCTACAGTCACGATCTCGCCGCCCGCCGCAGCCGGCGCTGGTACCAGGCAGGCCATCACCGCGCTGCCGTTGAGCCAGACGGTACACGTGCCGCACTCGCCCTCGCCGCAGCCCTCCTTGACCCCGGTGAGCCCGGTGTCCTCGCGGATCGCGTCGAGCAGCGTACGCGGCGGCTGGGCGGCGAGCGCGCACGGCCGGCCGTTGATCGTCGTGGCGATGGTCTCGCCGGTCTCACCAGTCGTGCTCGATAGATTTTGCGCCACACCCGGCTCGATCGATGGCGTGGCGGCGAGGGTGACCGCCGCGCCCCGCCAGAGCGCGCGCTGCCTATCTGCCGCCAGGGTCTGCACCATCTCCTGTACGATCCCGGCGACGGCGCGGCGGCGGTAGGCGGCCGAGCCGCGCAGGTCGTCGATCGGGGCGATGGAGCTCGCCGCAAGCGCGCCGATCTGCGCCGCGTCCACATCGCGCAGCCGCGCGCCGAGCAGCGCCCGCTCGACGCCCTCCAGGCGTACCACCGTTGGGGCGACGCAGCCCAGCGCCAGCGCGGCGGACGTCAGCGCGCCATCGTCGGCGCTAGCCAGCACGAGCGCCCCGCTGACCACCGAGATAGCCTGGGCGCGCCGGAGGCCGAGCTTGCGAAACACGCCCATTTTCCCCTGCCCGAGTCCGGAAAAGCTGACGCCGGTGACAACTTCGCCCTGCTGGAGCGCGGTGCGCCTGAGCCCGGTGTAAAAGCTTTTGAGCGGCACGCTGCGCGATCCCGAGGCCGAGATCAGCTCAAGCGTGGCGTCGAGCGCCATCAGCGGGACGATGGTATCGTTGGCGGGCGAGGCGGTGACTAGGTTGCCGACGACGGTTGCGCGGCTGCGGATGGGCGGCGCGCCGACCTCGCGGCATGCCAGGGCCAGCGGCAGCGCGCGCTCGACGCAGACCGCCGAGGCCAGCACATCGGCGTGGGTGGCGAGCGCGCCGATGGTGATGATGCTATCGCGCTCAACGATGCCGCGCAGCTCGCTGACGCCGGTGATATCGATGACGTGGCCGAGCGAGCGTCGGGTGCGCTGCACCTCGACGAGCGCGTCGGTGGCCCCGGCCAGCAGCCGGGAGTCGGGGCGCTCGGCAAGCATGGCGATGGCCTCGGCGAGCGTGGTGGGACGAAGATATGATTGCCACATATGATTGACTATTGATCTCTTTTTAGCCTGCGGCAGCGCGGTAGCTCCTGTTTTTGCTGCTGCGCAGCAGTACGAAAACGTCCCTCCACGGCACGCAGCACAAAGTGGAGGTTTAAGGGCGCAGCCCCCGAGATCCTTCCCTGTTGCTCCGACTATATGAGCCGCGAACGCGCGGAGCGCAACACGGCAATTGTCAATCGTCAGTGGCCAATTGTCAATTATAATAGCGTATCTTCTTTGAGCTTGGAGCCACAATGACGGACGAGCGTCTGATGCGCGATGCGGCGCGCACCCTTGGGCGGGTCTGGCCGCGGCTCGAGCGCGAGTTCGCCGATGCCATTGTGCTCGCCCCGGACGAGTGGGCGGCCTTCACGCGCAGGACGCAGCACGAGTGGCCGCGGCTGTTCGCGCTGCTGCTGCGGCTCTACGGTGGCCATTTTGACCTGTTCTACCACCTGGAGCGGCTGCTGGCGGCGTGCGCGGCGAGCTGGCTGGAGCGCGCCCCGTGGCTCAAGGCCCGCGATCGGGCGCGCGAGGTCGACCCGACGTGGTTTCAGTCGCAGCAGATGCTGGGCGGGGTGCTGTACGTGGACTTATTCGCTGGCGACCTGCGCGGCGTCGCGGGGCGCATCCCGTATTTCCAGGAGCTTGGGCTGACCTACCTGCACCTGATGCCGCTGTTCAAAGCGCCAGACGGCAACTCGGACGGCGGCTACGCCGTCTCGTCGTACCGCGATGTCGCGCCGCAGCTTGGAAGCATGGACGACCTGCGCGCGCTGGCCGAGGCGCTCAGCGAGGCAGGGATCAGTATGGTGGTGGACTTCGTCTTCAACCACACCTCGGACGAGCACGCCTGGGCGCTGGCGGCGCAGCGCGGCGACCCTGAGCACACCGATTTTTATCATATCTACCCGGATAGAACTATTCCAGATCAGTACTCGCGCACCATCCGCGAGATCTTCCCGACGGTGCGGCGCGGCAGCTTCACCTGGCGCGAGGATATGCAGCGCTGGGTCTGGACGACGTTCAACAGCTTCCAGTGGGACCTCAACTACGGCAATCCGGCGGTGTTCCGCGCCATGGCCGAGGAGATGCTGGCGATCGCCAACGTCGGCATCGAGCTGCTGCGGCTCGACGCCGTGGCCTTCGTCTGGAAGCGCATGGGCACCGACTGCGAGAACCAGCCGGAGGCGCATATGATCATCCAGGCCTACAACGCCATCTGCCGGATCGCCGCGCCGGCGCTGCTGTTTAAGTCTGAGGCGATCGTCCACCCCGACGAGGTCATCCGCTACATCGGCGTGGAGGAGTGCCAGATCTCCTACAACCCGCTGCTGATGGCGCTGCTGTGGGAGGCGCTGGCGACGCGCGAGGTGCGGCTGCTGGTGCGCTCGATGCGCCACCGCTTCGCCCTGCCGCCGGGGACGGCGTGGGTGAACTACCTGCGCTCGCACGACGACATCGGCTGGACGTTCGACGACATGGACGCGCGGCACGTCGGCATCGACCCGTACGGCCACCGGCGATTCCTCAACAACTTCTACGTCGATAGGTTCGACGGCACGTTCGCCACCGGCGTTCCGTTCCAGGAGAACCCAGACACCGGCGACGCGCGGGTCTCTGGGACGCTGGCATCGCTTGTGGGGCTTGAGCGGGCGCAGCGCGCCGGGGACGAGGCCGCAGCTGATGTGGCGATCCAGCGCATCCTGATGCTGCACAGCGTCATCCTGAGCATCGGCGGCATTCCGCTGATCTACCTCGGCGATGAGATCGGCACCACCAACGACTATAGCTACGCCGCTGACCCGGCCAAGGCCGATGACAGCCGCTGGGTGCATCGGTCGGCGATGGACTGGGCCAGGGCCGAGCGCCGGCACGACATAACGACGGCGGAAGGGCGGATCTACGGCGAGCTGCGGCGGCTTATCGGGCTGCGCAAGGCCGAGGAGTCGTTCTGGGACGGCGAGATGGCGGTGCTTGAAAGCGGCAGCCCGCACGTCTTCTGCTATGTGCGCGGCCACGGCGCGGCGAGCGTGGTCTGCCTGGCGAGTTTTTCCGAAACCCCGCAGGCGGTGGATCTGCGCGTGCTCGATGCGCTCGGCGGCCGGGCGACGGATATGATCGCTGGGGCGGCGCGCGGGCGAGAGGGGGCGCTGACGCTGGCGCCGTACGAGTACCTCTGGCTGGTGGGGTAGGGCGCATTTTGTCCACAGATAGGCACAGATAGGCACAGATACCGGGTGGCCGGGCAGATCGTTCACAGATAGGCACAGATAGGCACAGATAGACGCGATATCCTATAGCAATCCTATCAGCGTAGGAAAAGGGGAGATCTCGGGGACACCCAGAGGGGACCCGGCCCCCAAACCCTCGCGCT
>JAYUUK010000351.1:0-10377 GCA_043754595.1 Roseiflexaceae bacterium
AAGTCGATGGCGATGCCGAGCCGATTGTGCAGCTCGCCAGCCAGCTCGAACAGCATCGTGGCGCTCGCCACGATGTAGCCGGGGTCGAGCTCATTTGAAGCGACCATCGTGTGCAGCCCGAAGCGGGTCACGCCGAGGTCGCGGGCCTGCGCGTAGGCCACAAAAAGCTGGTCGCGGGTCAGGCCGAACTTCGCCTCCTCCGGCCGGCCGATGATCGCATTCCCCTGTCGCAGCGGCCCAGGGTTGTAGCGGAAACAGAGCGTCTGCGGCGCGCCGACGTGCTGCACCAGGTAGGGCAGCAGCTCGTGCGCGTCGAGGTTGATCAGCGCGCCGAGCGCGGCGGCATGGGCGAACTCCTGATGCGGCGTGGTGTTGGACGAGAAGAAGATCTGCTCGCCGCTACAGCCGGCGCGCTCGGCAAGCAGCAGCTCCGGCAGCGATGAGCAGTCCATACCGCAGCCAGCCTCGGCCAGCAGCCGCAGGATATGCGGGTTGGGCGTGGCCTTGACCGCAAAATAGTTGCGAAAACCGGGTGCCCAGGCGAATGCTTCGTTGAGCGAACGCGCCGCTGTCCGCAGACCCGCCGCGTCGTAGAGGTACAGTGGCGTGCCGAAGCGCTCGGCGAGGTCGGCAAGCTGCCCCGCTGCGAATGGGTGCTGTCTCATGCGCTCCCTGTGGCTGTGGCCAGCAGCTGCCTGATGGCGGCGATGCTGGCCTGCGGCTGCTCCTCCGGCACGAAATGGCCGGCGTCGGCGAATGATACCACGGACGCGGCGGGGAACAGCTCGCGCCAGCGCGCGAGGTAGCTCAGCGGCAGCGCCGGGTCCTTCAGCCCCCAGACGATGGCGCACGGCAGCGCGGCGATGGCGGCGCGCCGCGCCCACAGGCTATCGAAGAACGCCTCGCTCTGGCGGATCTCGCGCGCCAGTACCCACAGCGCCTGTCGCTGCTGCGGCGTCTCCTGCGGGCGCAAGTAGTGGCGGTGAATCGCTGGCGTCAGCTTGGTGCGGTCGCCGTAGGCCACCGGCAGGATCGCGCGCGCCGAGAAGTTGAGCCGCTCATAGAGCAGCCGCCCGAGCCGCCCGCCGAGCACAGCGCTGGCACGGTAGGCAGTCGGGTGCTGCGCGAACGACCACATCCAGCTGTTGAACACCACCAGCCGTCCCACGAGGCCTGGACGTTCGAGGGCCGCCCCGACCCCGATCGGGCCGCCGTAGTCGTGGACCACCAGCGTGATATCGCGCAGGTCGAGCGCGTCGAGCAGCGCGCCGAGCCGCCGCGCGTGGGCCTGGGGGCGGTAGTCCGCCGTCGTCGGCTTATCGGAGAGGCCGAAGCCGAGCTGGTCAGGCGCGATACAGCGGTGGTCGCGCGACAGATCAGCGATCAGATGGCGGTAGAGAAACGACCAGGTAGGCGTGCCGTGGACGAACACGATCGGCGCGCCGACGCCGACATCGACGTAGCGCAGCCGACCATCGGCGGTTTCAAAAGCGTGCGGCGCGAACGGGTACAGCGCGCGGTCAAGCCACGGCGGGTCGACCGCGATCGTCGCGGCGCGAGCGTCCATCTGCCGATCGGTCATGGCATCTCTCCCTCGGTGTAGCGCGCGGCGAGCGCGGCGATCACGGTTTCGAGCGGGTACCCCGCCGGGTCAAGTGTGAAGTGCTGCGCCGCGCCATCGATCGTCGCGTATAGGATGGCGGCCTCGGTCAGTGGGTCTGCGGCCCCGCGCGCGGCGAATGAGCACGCGAGCGTTGCGAGGATTTCGGCGTTGAAGCCAGCAATGGCGGCGACCAGCGCGGCCGGCTGCGTTTGCCAGCGGATGGCGTGGGCGAGCCGCCAGAAGTGCAGATCGCGCCGCACCGCAGCGAGCGCGACGGCGGCGAGCTGCGCCGGGCCTGGCGCGCCAGATGCATCTGCGGCGAGCGCGAACGATGCCCGAACATCGTCCATCCCGCGCTCGACGATCGCCAGCAGCAGCGCCTCCTTGCTGGCGAAGTGGCGGTAGAGCAGCCCCTGGGCGACCCTCGCCTCAGCGGCGATCATGGCCACGCTGGTGGCGGCGTAGCCGTGGGCAGCGAACAGCGCGAGCGCCGCTTCGAGGATGGCTGTGCGCCGCTCCTCGCGGATGACGGCGTTCTGGTCGGCGGTTCGTGGCATCGCCCCTCTGTTTGAATGAATGAACGCACATTCATTATAAAACGCGGCGCGGCGGCTGTCAAGCGACGCAAAAAACCCCCTGGCGAGCGGCTGCTCGCCAGGGGGTTTTTTGCAATCTACTCCAGGTAGTCGCGCAGGTGCTGACCGACCTCCGGGGCGCGCAGGCGGCGCAGCGCCTCGGCCTCGATCTGCCGCGCGCGCTCGCGGGTCATGCCGAGCGCCCGCCCGACCTCCTCAAGCGTGCGGCGCTGCCCATCGGCGAGGCCGTAGCGCAAATCGATGATCCGGCGCTCGCGGTCGTTGAGGTGCCCGAGCGCTGCGGCGAGATCCTGCCGCAGCAGCTGATGCGACGCAAACTCAGCTGGCGACGGCAGTTCATTGTCCTGCAGGAAATCGCCGAGCGTGTGCTCGCCGTCCTCGCCAACCGGCGTGGCGAGCGAGACCGGCCGCCGCGACGCCTCAAGCACGCGCTCGATGCGATCCACTGGCTGCCCGAGCGCCGTCGCGATCTCCTCGGGCGTCGGCTGACGCTCGAGCGCCTGCGAGAGCTTATCGGCGGCGCGCTTGACCTGCCCGACCGACTCGCTCATATGCACCGGCAGCCTGATCGTCCGGCCCTGCTCGGCGATCGAGCGAGTGACCGCCTGGCGGATCCACCACGTCGCGTACGTCGAGAAGCGGTTGCCCTTATGGTAGTCGAATTTCTCGACGGCGCGCATCAGCCCGATATTACCCTCCTGGATGAGATCCAGCAGCGACAGGCCGCGCCCGATATATTTCTTGGCGATGCTCACCACCAGCCGAAGATTCGCCTGGATCAAATGGCGGCGCGCATCCTGGCCGCTTGCAATCTCAGCCTTGAGCCGCAGCCGCTCGGCCGACGGCAGATCGATCTCGTGCTCCAGCCGCGCAACCGCAGCCAGACCGCGCTCGATGCGCTCGGCGAGCTCGACCTCCTGAGCCGCCTTGAGCAGCGACACGCGCCCGATCTCCTGGAGATAGTTCTGGATCGAGTCGAGCGTCGAGTCTTGCGTCAGTGTCTCCGCCATCAGTTTGGTCATATAGGACTCCATCGCGGAGACAACCTCATCCATCGGCTCTTCAGTGGCGTTGCGGCGCGCCTCGATATCCCACTCCTGCTCGTTATCGATCATATGCATTGCACCGCTCCCTCCTAGAACACGGCGCGGCTCCCCGCATGGAGAACCGCACGTTCGTGACTTACGTAAGTATACACCAGGAGGGGCTGAAAAGATATGTGAAAACCATTAGAGCCCGACAGCCTCTTCCTAAGAAGAGCCGCACGGGCTGAGCAAGATAAAAAATAGATGGTCGGGGCGGAGGGATTTGAACCCCCGACCCCAGCGTCCCAAACGCTGTGCGCTAGCCAGACTGCGCTACGCCCCGAACGGATGTAATAATACGCAGTGCGAGCAGATTTGTCAAATGGAGCAACCTCAGGGAGCGAAGATCGCGGAGCTGCGCCCCAAACTCCGCCGTACGCTCCGCGCGTGGTACAATGCAGCTATGATACCCAACGATACCGCAGCTATCCTGGAGCAGCTGCGCGCCGAGGTGCTCGCCAGGCGCGCGCGGCGGCCAGACGCGAACGATGACGCGACGCTGCGCGATCTGCGCCGCGCTCTGGACGAGATCGAGCTGCACCGGGTGGTGAGCGCCCACTGGCCGCTAGTGGCGCGCTCGCTGCCAGAGCGCGCGATCAATCTGGTCAACAAGCTGGTGCGGCGCGGGCTGCGCTGGTACATCAACCCGATCGTCGAGCAGCAGAACGCCTACAACGATGCGGTGGCGCGGGCGCTACGGCTGCTCGCCGATGGCTACGCTGAGCTCGCCGAGCAGTTCGCCGAGCGCGCCGACCAGACTCCAGTGCAGCCCGCGCCGCCAATGCCACCAGCGGTGCCGAGTCGCGCCGCTGCGCCGCTGGCCGAGATCCAGCGCGACATCGACTCGCGCGGGGCGCAGGAGCAGGCCGCGCCGTTCACCGATTTGGCGCTGGCGGCGCTGCTGCCCGCGGCGATCGAGCGGCGGACTGTCCACGCCCACTGGCCACTTGGCGGGCACAGCGCCGCCTCCCGCGCGGTCGCCCTCGTCCAAAAAATGCTGCGGCAGTATCTGCGCTGGTACATCAACCCGATCGTCGAGCAGCAGAACGCTGCCAACGACGCCAGCTGCGCTGCGCTGCTGGCCGCCGCCGCCGCCGATGCCGAGCTGCGCGCCTGCGCGCCGATCCAGGGCGGCCGGGCGGCATGAGCGCGCTGACGATCGTCATCCCCTGGTACGGCCCCGACACCGTCGGCGGGGCCGAGAGCCAGGCCAGGGCGCTGGCGCTGGCACTCCGCCGGCTCGGCGTGGATATCTCGGTCTGGACGACGGATGGCAAGGACTCGTTCGCGCCGCCCGCGCCGCACTACTCGGCTGGCGATGCCGAGCTGGACGGCGTGACCATCCGGCGCTTCCCGATCGACGCGCCGTTCGCCGGCTTTCCCATCCCGGCGCCGCTGCTGGGGCGAACGTACATCGCGCCGCAGTTCTGGCAGCTGCTGCCCGAGCACGAGCTGCGGCTGCTCGCGTCGCTGCCGAGCAGCGCGGCGTTGCTCGCGGCGATCGCCGCCGACCGCAGCGACCGGCGATTCATCTTTATGATCTATCCGTTCCCCACAACGTTCTGGGGCCTCATCCTGGCCGGCGAACGTGGCGCGCTGCTGCCATGCCTCCACGACGAACCGTACGCCCGCTACAGCAGCTACGCCGGGATGTTCCGCGCCGCACGCCTGGTGCTGGCCAACAGCGGGGCCGAGCGTGCGCTGGCACTCAGGCTCTACGACCTGCCGCCCGAGCGGATGGTGGTGGCGGGCGAGGGGATCGACCTGACGCCGGCGGGCGATGGCGCGCGCTTTCGCGCCGAGTTCGACATCGACGGTCCGCTGCTGGTGGCGGTTGGGCGGCGGAGCACGCCAGGCAAAAATATTCCGCTGCTGCTCAGCTACCTGCGCGAGTATCTGCGGCGCCGCGGGCGGACGCTGACGCTCGCGCTGGTGGGGCGCGACGATCTGGCGATCGCGCCGTCGCTCCGCCCGTGGGTGCGCGATCTCGGCTACCTCTCGGCGCAGCAGAAGGCCGATGCCTATGCCGCCGCCGATGTGTTCGTCCATCCATCGGTCCACGAGAGCTTCTCGATCGTGCTGATGGAGGCCTGGCTCCAGCGCGCCCCGGCGCTGGTCCACGCCGCCTGCGACGTGACGCGCGAGGCGGCGGCGAGCAGCGAGGCCGGCGTCTGGTTTGGCGATTTTGGCACGTTCGCCGCGGCGCTCGATACGTTGCTGGACGATGCGCCGCTGCGGCGGGCGATGGGCGAGCGCGGCCGGAGCTGGGTGCTGGCGAACTGCCGCTGGGAGGATGTGGCGCGGCGGACGGCGGCGGCGGTGCTGGGGGATACGAGCGAAATGCACTATCCTATGTCCGCTTCGCTGTAGAGCTATGCTGCCTGCACGCCAGACAACCTATCTGCCGGCGATCGACGGGATGCGGGCGCTGGCAGTCATCGCCGTGATGGCATACCACCTCGCGCCGCAGTCAGCCCCAGGCGGCTTCTTCGGCGTCGAGGTCTTCTTCGCCATCAGCGGCTTTCTGATCACCGGGCTGCTGCGGCGCGAGTATATGGCCACCGGCGGGGTCGATCTCGGGCGATTCTGGCTGCGGCGGGCGCGGCGACTGCTGCCGGCGGTGGTCGCGCTGCTGGTGGTGATGCTCACCGTCTCTGCCATCGCGCTGCCCGATGAGCTGGCGCGGCTGCGCGCCGACTCGCTGGCGGCGCTGACGTACAGCACCAACTGGTATCTCGTCGTCCGCCACGTCGCCTACTTCGAGGCGGTCGGGCGGCCATCGATGCTACTGCACCTCTGGTCGCTGGCGGTTGAGGAGCAGTTCTACCTAGTCTGGCCACCGCTGCTACTGCTACTGTGTGGCAGGCCGCGAGCCACGGTGGCGCTGACACTGCTCGGTGCCATCGCATCGACGCTGGCGATGGCCTGGCTGGCACCGGCGGATGGCGACCCATCACGGGTCTACTATGGGACGGACACGCGGGCGGCGGGCTTTCTGCTCGGCGCAGCGCTGGCGTTCTGGGATGATGCGCCGGGGCGCGGCGGCCGCGCCGCCGGGGCGATGCTTGATCTGGTGGGGCTGGTGGCGCTGGCCGAGCTCGTCTGGTTTGTGCTGGCCGTCGATGCTTATCACCCGCTACTCTACCGCGGC
This sequence comes from Roseiflexaceae bacterium, assembly GCA_043754595.1. GTDB lineage: Bacteria > Chloroflexota > Chloroflexia > Chloroflexales > Roseiflexaceae > JAYUUK01. The sequence goes on from JAYUUK010000351.1 coordinate 6,436, forward strand.
GGGTTTGCCGCAGTGGGGTTTAGCGCGCTGGTGGTGATGGCGGCGGCGACGCGGCGCGACAGCCTGATCCTGCGGCCGCTGCTTGGGCTGCCGCCGCTGGCGTGGCTGGGGCGGCGATCCTACAGCCTCTACCTCTGGCACTGGCCGGTGGCTATGCTGACGCGGCCGCAGCTCGATACGACGCTGGACGGACTGTGGCTGCTGGCGCTGCGCATCGGGCTGACGCTGGTGCTGGCCGAGGCATCGTACCGCTTCGTCGAGACGCCGTTTCGCTCCGGCGCGGTGGGCGACTCACTGCGGACGCTGGTGCGCAGCCGCCTCAGCGGACCGAGCGCCTACCGCTGGGGCGCAGCGGCGCTCAGCGCGATCGTCTGGGCAGCTGTGATCGGCCGCTCCGTGGCGATGGCCGAGCCGCCGGCTGCGCCGAGCTACCTGCAGGTGAGCGAGGTCAGGATCGTGGCGACCGCACCACTGGCGCTGACGCCAGCGCCGACTCCGATCAGCGGCAGCCTGCGCGGGCATCAGATCGCCATGCTCGGCCAGGCGCGCCGCCCGGAGCCAACGCCGACGATCGGCACCGCCGCGCGCGAGCTAGCCTACGCCGGCGTCGGGTTCAAGCGCAACCCGCCGCCGCTGCGGGTCCTGGCGGTCGGCGACTCGGTGATGCTCGGGGCGGCGCAGGGGCTAGTCGATCAGGTCGGGACGATCGAGGTCGACGCGCAGGTTGGGCGACAGATCGCCAGCGCCACCGAGATTCTGGTGCAGCGCCGCGACGCTGGCACGCTCGGCGATGTGGTGGTGGTCCAGATCGGCAACAATGGCCCTATGCGCGAAGGCCAGTTCGCCGCACTGCTTGAGACGCTGCGCGGCGTGCGCCGGGTGGTGGTGGTGGACGTCAAGCTGCCGCGCAACTGGCAGGATGGCAACAACGCGCAGATCCTGGCGACGATCCCGAGCTACCCCAACGTGCGCCTAGTGGACTGGTACGCGGCGAGCAAGGACCGGCCGGAGCTGTTCTGGCACGACGGGCTCCACCTGCGGCCGGAGGGTGCGCGGCTCTACGCCGAGCTGGTACTTGAGCAGATCCGGGCGAAATGACACGGTGACGCGGTGACGCGGTGGGAGGGGCGAAGCGCGCCGGATCGATCGACGGTTGGCGACCGATCTGTGCGCTTGCTTCGCCCATACGGACGTGACGACGAAGCGGCAGCGACCAGACGGCGAAGCAAGGAGCGAGGAGCAAGGAGACGCGGTGGCACCCCGTGCGTGTCATGCTGAGCGCGCCAGGCGGGGTGTCTGCCGCCAGGGATGTGAGGCGCACGAAGCATCTGTACTGGCACGGCGCTGCGGGACGAGGGGATCGGGAGACGGAGCGCAGCGACCGAGAGGAAAAACACATGGATGAGATTATGAATCGGGTGGCGGCGGTGCGGGCGAGGGTCGACGCGGCGGCGCGCGCGGCGGGGCGCGATGCGAGCGAGATCGCATTGATCGGCGTCTCGAAGACCAACCCGGCCGAGCGGGTGGCGGCGGCGTTCGGTGCCGGGCTGACACAGTTCGGCGAGAACCGGGTGCAGGAGGCTGAGCCCAAGATCGCGGCGCTAGCCGAGCTGCGCGCCAGCCTCACCTGGCATCTGATCGGGCATCTCCAGACGAATAAGGCGCGACGAGCGGGCCAGTTGTTCGATTATGTCCACTCGGTCGATAGCCTGCGGCTGGCCGAAGGTCTGGCGCGCGGGGCGGCCGGCCGCCCCGCGCCGCTGCCGATCCTGCTGCAGGTCAATGTTTCGGGCGAGGCCAGCAAGGATGGCATGGACTTTGCCAATTGGGAGCGCGATGCGGCCAAGCTCGAAGCTGGCTGCGCCGCGATCGAATCGATCCTGGGGCTGGAGGAGCTGGCGGTACGCGGGCTGATGACGATCGCGCCGTGGGGCGACGACCCACAGCTGGCGCGGCCGACGTTCGCGTCCTGCCGAATGCTGCGCGACGAGCTGGCCGCGCGCTTCCCGCAGGCGAGCTGGCGCGAGCTCTCGATGGGCATGAGCGACGATTTCGCCGTGGCGATCGCCGAGGGCGCGACGATGGTGCGCGTTGGCCGGGCGATCTTTGGCGAGCGCGGGTAGCCAATGGTCGGCGATCGGCGCTACGGATCGTGGGCGGACGACGCACGGCGTCGCGCTCGCGTGCGTTAGCACCCCGCAGCGATCGCACGCTGCGATGGACACAGGGCGCGGCACGCCCGGTGCGGCATGCGCGAGCGCCCGTTCGCCACCAAGGGCACGAAAGCACAGAACTGTTTGCGATTGGCTGAAAGTACTGTCACAGCAGCCCTGACGGTTGCCACTTCATACTTGACAGCGTGAGCTCGATTCGCTACACTAAATCCAACCAATTGGTTGGTTGGTTGGTTGGTTTATAGCGATTTGAGCAAGCGAGCACCTATGGACATCCACCCGACACTCTCTGCTCCAGACCGCAGCCTGTGGCGACAATGGCTCGCCGAGCACCACGCCACTGCGGCCGCTATCTGGCTCATCAGTTACAAGCCCGATCGCGAGAAGCCGAGTGTGCCCTACCTTCATGCTGTCGAAGAGGCGATCTGCTTCGGCTGGATCGACGGCATCGCCAAACGTTTGGACGCCGAGCGTAGCGCCCAGCGCTTCACGCCCCGGCGCAGGCGGAGCCACTGGACCGAGCTGAACAAGGAGCGCGCCCGCCGCCTGATCGCCGCCGGCCTGATGACCGATGCTGGCCGCGCCGTGCTGCCCGACCTTGCTCCCGAGGCGTTTCGCATCCCCGCCGATATCCTCGCCGCGCTCCAGGCCAACCCACAAGCCTGGGGCAACTTCCAGCAATTCCCCGCCCTCTACCAGCGCGTTCGCATCGGCTACATCGAGGAGGTGCGTCGGCAACCACCTGTCTTCGCCCAACGCCTCAATCACTTCCTGCGCAAGACTCGCCAGGGGGTGATGTTCGGCATCATGGAATAAGCCGTCAGTCAGCCTTATGTCACGTATGGAGCATGAGCCCATGCTGAGGAGAACAATGATGATCGAACCCGTATTTCACTCCGAATGGTCTGTACGCCAGGGAACCAAGGCCGACATCCCGTTTCTGGCGTTGTGCAATTACGAGGCATCCTCGCCGGCACCGGGGTTCTGCTACTGGGATCCGCTGCTGGCGGAGCTTGGCACCCCGACGATGGCGTTTATCCAGGCACTGTTCGCCGCCGACGCACTTGCATGGGGCCGCTGCGAGGAGTTTCTGATCGTCGAGGAGCGGGGCCGACCGATTGGCGGCGCGTCCGGCTTCACCATGGATGCGGATGACTACCGCCCGCTTCAGCTCGATCGACTCCCCGCCATCGCGCAGCTCCTCGGCTGGAGCGCGGCAGTCCTCGCGCAGTTTCAGCACGGCTATGAGGCGGTCTGGAGCGACCCGCGCGACATCACCTTGGCACCGTCGGCGCCCTGGACGATCGAGTGTGTGGCGGTTATCCCCGAGGCGCGTGGGCGTGGGGTGGCCCAATATCTGCTACGCGCCCTGCTCGATAGAGGTCAGACCCTTGGTCACGCCGCCGCAGGTATCGCCGTGACTCTCGGCAACGAGCCGGCGCGCCGCGTCTACGAGGCAGTTGGCTTCCAGCTGTATGTGAGCTACGGCGCAGCCTACTTCGACGGCAACTTTCCAGGTACAATCAAGTATCGCGTCCCGCTTGCGGCGTAGGGGCCGCAGCTAACAGAGGTCAGGCAATGCAGATAACAGGCAGCGAGGCCCGCGAGCGGGTCTTGGTAGCGGCGGAGCGGCTCTTCGCCGAGAAGGGCTACGGGCCGGTCACCCTGCGCCAGATTGGGGCGCTGGCCGGCCTCAACCACTCCTCGCTCTACCATCACATCCCCGGTGGCAAGGAGGATCTCTTTGTCGAGGTGATGGAGCGCATCT
>JAYUUK010000352.1:0-31481 GCA_043754595.1 Roseiflexaceae bacterium
GGCGGCGCCACGGCGCGCAGCGGTGTGGGCAATGGGGGCGGCGCTACTCGATGATCTTGAAGTAGACCACCGACTGATTGCCGGACGAGACGCCCTGGAAGACGAAGTACCAGATACCCGGAGTCAGCCCGTCGGTATTGAGCGGCAGACCATTAACCGCGCCGGCTGGCCCGATATTGAGCGTCTCGCGGGTGCCAAAGATATCGCCCTTCGGGGTGGTCAGCCAGTAGCCGATCTGCTCGTTTGGCTGGAAGCCAAAGATATCGATCTCGATCGGGGTGCCGGACTTGAAGCAGTTAGACGGGCGGATGCGGCCATTCTTGGGCTGCGGCGCGTCAGCGCACGGGTTAGCCGGCTGGCCGGGCTGCGTTGGCTGCTGCGCGCTGCCGCCGGCGGTCTCGCGGCCGAGCAGGCCGAGTAGGACATCATACGGCGGGGCGTTCTCGGGGTGAATCTCAAAGCGGGCACGCTCGAACCACTGGAGCTGATACTGCCTGCCATCGCTGAGGGTCTCGGTAACGAGGCCGCTGAGGGGCAGGCCGAAAAGCGCGAGGTTCTCGGCCTCGGTCTTGCCGCGCTTGCCATCGATCTCCAGACCGTTGGCGCGCCAGGCCTTCAGGATCGCGCCGCAGACGCTGTGGCCAGTCTCGGGGAAGAAGCGGCAGCCACCCTGCGTGCCTTCTTTGCCAAACGCGGTCTGCCAGTCGCGACCCTGCTGGCTGAGCCGGTCGGCGCCGAGCCGGCCGAGCAGGACATCGTAGGGGCGAGCATTCTCGGGGTGGAGCTCAAGCCGGTTGCGCTCGAACTGCTGAGCGATCAGGTCGCGACCCTCGATCTTGGTCGCCCCCTGGGCGGCGATCGGGAAGCCAAAGACTGGCAGCCCGCCGTTCTGCTCCCAGAACTCGCGGATGCGGCCCTCGATGCAAAACCCGGTCTCGGGGAAGCAGCGCTGCGCGACCTGCGCCGCCGCCTGCTGCGGGGCGATCAGGAGGACGCTGCCGAGGACGAAAACCAGACACACCAGCGACGAGATAAGCTTGTTCACAAACGCTCCTTTATTGATCCACGATATCGGCATCGATACCAGCTAGCGTATAGCATTGTTCCGTGCTGCCGCAGGCCAAAATGCGGGCGCGCCAACGCGCGCCCTAAACCCCGCCCTACATGCGCACGGTGGAAACAGCGCTTCCAGGGGGCGCAGCGCTGCTACGGTGTGACGGCGAAGTAGGCGATGGCCTTGTGACCGCTGTCGATGCCCTCGAACGTCAGCGCCCAGACGCCGGTGGGGAAATCGGACGACGTGCTCGATCTGAACGTCACTTCGCTATTGCTGCCCGAGCTATCGGCGGTGACCTGGAACGGCGCGCCGTAGACGCTCTTATCAGGTGCTGTCGAGTAGACGCCGATCTGCTCGCCAGGTTTGAATCCACCGGCGACGAACGCGAACCTCGTGCCTTTTGGCCCGCGATCTGGCGTGGCGGTGGCGCTCTGCGATGCAGGGACATCGCCGACCGGCGGGGCGGGCTTGGCCGGCGCCGGGCCGGTGCCGTCCTCGTTGAGCACCTTGAAGTAGACCACCGACTGATTGCCGGACGAGACGCCCTGGAAGACGAAGTACCAGATACCGGCATAGAGCCCGCGGGTGGAGAGCGGCAGGCCATTGACGGCGCCGGCCGGCCCGATGTTGAGCGTCTCGCGGCTGCCAAAGATATCGCCCTCGGGGGTGGTCAGCCAGTAGCCGATCTGCTCGTTTGGCTGGAAGCCAAAGATATCGACCTCGATCGGGGTGCCAACTTTGACGCAGTTGGACGGGCGGATGCGGCCATTCTTGGGCTGCGGCGCGTCGGCGCACGGGTCGGCCGGCTGGCCGGGCTGCGTTGGCTGCTGCGCGCTGCCGCCAGCGGTCTCGCGGCCAAGCAGGCCGAGCAGGACATCATACGGCGGGGCGTTCTCGGGGTGGATCTCAAAGCGGGCGCGCTCGAACCACTGGATCTGATACTGCTTACCATCGCTGAGGGTCTCGGTGACGAGGCCGCTGAGGGGCAGGCCGAAGAGCGCGAGGTTCTCGGCCTCGGTCTTGCCGCGCTTGCCGTCGATCTCAAGGCCGTTGGCGCGCCAAGCGTTGAGGATCGCGCCACAGACGCTGTGGCCGGTCTCGGGGAAGAAGCGGCAGCCACCCTGCGCTCCCTCTTTGGGGAAGACAGCTTGCCAGTCGCGGCCCTGCTGGCCGAGCCGGTCGGCGCCGAGCCGGCCGAGGAGGACATCGTAAGGTCGAGCGTTTTCAGGGTGGAGCTCAAGCCGGTTACGCTCGAACTGCTGGACGATCAGGTCGCGGCCTTCGATCTTGGCGGCGCCTTGGGGAGCGATGGGGAAGCCAAAGACCGGCAGCCCGCCGTTCTGCTCCCAGAACTCGCGGATGCGGCCCTCAATGCAGAACCCGGTCTCGGGGAAGCAGCGCTGCGCGACCTGCGCGCGCGCCTGTTGCGGGGCTCCGACGAGCACGCCCGTCAGCACGATGAGCAACGCCAGCGTCGCTGTAGTAAGGCTTCTCACACCGTCTCCTTCTGTTCAATTATGAGCGAATCATGAGAACGATGCCAGTATAGCATAGCTTTGTGTCAGCCGATGTCACAGTTTGATAACAAAATACACATCGGGCAGGTTTGACCGCGAAGGCAAATACGCGGTAGGATGGGGCATATGAAGAATCTTCACGATCTGCTCGCGGCGCTTGGCGCGCGCGAGTCACTTGATTCGCTGGCGCTGACGCTAGCGGCCGATGACCGGGCGCGCATCCACGCCGCGCCGGCGCTGGGGGCGGCGCGGCCGGCAATCGTCGCGTCTATCGCCAGCGCACTTAGGCGGCCGGTGGTATACGTGGTGCAGACCAGCGATGCCGCGCTGCGGGCGCTGGAGGATCTGCGCGCCTGGCTCGGCCACGATGCGGCGATGCTGTTCCCGGCGGCGGACGCCCTGCCGTACGAGCATATGTCGCCCGGGCCGGATGTGCTGGCGGCGCGGCTGCGGCTGCTGCGCGGCCTCGATGGCGGCGAGCTCGCCGGGCCGCTGGCGCTGGTGGTGCCGATGAAGGCGCTGACCCAGCCGACGCTGACCCGCGACGAGCTGGCCGAGACGACGCTGACGCTGCGGCGCGGCGACGAGCGCGGCCCTGACGCGCTGATGGAGCGCTGGGTGCAGTTGGGGTATCGGCCGGCACCGACGGTGGAGGAGCCTGGCGAGGTCAACCGGCGCGGCGGCATCCTGGATATCTTCCCGCCCGGCGATGCGCAGCCGCTGCGGATCGAATTTGTCGGCGATGAGATCGAGAGCCTGCGGCGCTACGACCCGCTGACGCAGCGCAGCGACAGCCAGGTGGACGTGGCGCTGGTCGGGCCGCCGCACGAGTACCCGCTGTGGAACCGCGATCTGGCCCTGGATCGCATCCGCCACCTGGATGTGAGCGGGCTGCGGCGCGAGGCGCTCGACGAGTGGATGGCGGCGCTGTACCGGCTGGAGACCGGCGAGCGGTTCGAGGGGCGGGCGCTGTATGCCCCGTTCTACCGGCCAGATCCCGCCCGCCCCGCATCGCTGCTGAGCCACCTGCCGCGAGGGACGCCGCTGATCTTCAGCGAGATGGTGGCGCTGGCGCGCTACGCCGACGATGCCCACCGGCAGGCAGAGACCAGGCGCGCGGCGCAGGTGAGCAACGGCGAGCTGCCGCAGGGGTTTTTGCGGCCGTACCTGGTGTGGGGCGAGCTGGCAGCGCAGATGGCCGATCTAGCGCTGCTCGATCTATCGAACAATGACGCGCTTGGCACCGGCGAGGCGGGCGTCACCACGGTGGTGACGCCGACCACGATGGGTCTTTTGCCCACGGCGCTGCCCGAGCGGCTGTTTGCGCCGGCCGATCTGTTTGGCGGGCGGCTGCGCGATGTGGTGGCGGATATCGCCGAGCGGCTGGAGCGCGGCGAGCGGGTGGCGGTGGTATCGCCGCAGGCGGCGCGCATCCAGGAACTGGTGGGCGAGCGCTTCGCGGCGCAGGGCGATGATGACGGCGCGGGCGGCGGCGAGGTGCCAGACGAGCTGATGCTGTTCGTTCACGGCGCGCTCGACGAGGGCTGGCGCTCGCGCGACCTGAACCTGACGCTCTACACCGACGCCGAAATCTTCGGGCTGCGGCAGCGCCGGTCTTCGAGCGAGAAGCGCAAGCAGCGCGACAAGGCGATCGAGGAGCGGGCGGCATTTCTGCGCGGGCTGAAAGTCGGCGATTTCGTGGTCCACATCGAGCACGGCATCGCGGTCTACGACGGGCTCGTGCGGCGGAAGGTAGGCAGCATCGAGCGCGAGTACCTCAATCTGCGCTACGCCGACGGCGACAAGCTGTACGTTCCGATCGACCAGGTGGACCGGGTCTCGCGCTACATCGGCGTGGGCGATGCCGAGCCGCAGCTGACGCGGCTGGGGACGCAGGACTGGGAGCGGGCCAAGCGCAAGGCGCGGCAGGCAGTGCAGGATCTGGCCGACGACCTGATAAAACTGTACGCCGCGCGCCAGATGAGCGAGGGGCACGCATTTGCGCCGGACAACGAGTGGCAGCGCGAGCTGGAGGCCAGCTTCCCGTACACCGAGACGCCGGATCAACTCAAGGCTATCGTGGATGTGAAGCACGATATGGAGCAGACGCAGCCGATGGACCGGCTGGTGTGCGGCGATGTCGGTTTCGGCAAGACCGAGGTGGCGCTGCGGGCGGCGTTCAAGGCGGTGCAGGACGGCAAGCAGGTGGCGGTGCTGGTGCCGACGACCGTGCTGGCGCAGCAGCACTTCGACACCTTCTCGCGGCGGATGGCGGCCTTCCCGCTGAAAATAGCCATGATCTCGCGCTACCGCAGCGTCAAGGAGCAGGCCGAGATCACGCGGCAGATCGCGAGCGGCGCGATCGACATTCTGATCGGGACCCACCGGCTGCTCTCCAGCGATATCCACTTCAAGGATCTTGGGCTGCTGATCGTGGACGAGGAGCAGCGCTTCGGGGTGCGGCACAAGGAGCGGGTCAAGCAGATGCGCGCCAACGTCGATGTGCTGACGCTGACCGCCACGCCCATCCCGCGGACGCTGCACATGGCGCTGGCCGGCATCCGCGATCTGAGCGTGATCGACACGCCGCCGGAGGATCGGCTGCCGGTGAAGACCTACGTGCTGCCGTACGACGACGGGCTGGTGCGTGAGGCGATCCAGCGCGAGCTCGAGCGCGGCGGGCAGGTCTACTTCGTCCACAATCGAGTTCACAGCATCTACTATACCGCCGATCGGCTGCGGCAGCTGGTGCCAGACGCCGAGATCGGGGTGGGGCACGGCCAGCTGGACGACCGGCAGCTGGAGAAGGTGATGCTGGACTTCTTCACCGGCAAGGACGACGTGCTGGTCTGCACCACGATCATCGAGAGCGGGCTGGACGTGCCGAACGCCAACACGATCATCATCGACGACGCGACGAACTATGGGCTGGCGCAGCTTTACCAGCTGCGCGGGCGGGTGGGGCGCAGCACGCAGCGGGCATACGGCTACCTGTTCTACAAGAGCGACCGGCCGAGCACGCCCGAGGCGCAGGAGCGGCTGCAGGCCATCCAGGAGGCCACCGAGCTCGGCGCCGGCCTGCAGATCGCGATGCGCGATCTGGAGATCCGCGGGGCCGGCAACCTGCTCGGGCCGGAGCAGAGCGGGCAGATCGCCGCCGTCGGCTTCGACCTGTACTCGCGGCTACTGGGGCAGGCAGTGACGCAGCTCAAAGCGCAGATGGCAGAGGAGCAGAAGTCAGAAGCCAGAAGTCAGAAGCCAGAAGGACAGGCACCGAGCGTTCAGGGCACCAAGCCGCCAAGTCCGCCGGTGGCGAAGGTGAAGGTAGACGAGAAGGTGCTGATCTCGCCGCTGGTGACGCTGGATCTGCCGCTGGACGCGTATCTGCCGATGGATTACATCGTGGACGACCAGGTGCGGCTGGGGGTGTACCAGCGGCTGGCGACGGCGCAGACGCCGGAGCAGGTGCGCGATCTGCGGGCCGAGCTGCGCGACCGGTTCGGCGAGCCGCCGACGCCGACGCAGCACCTGCTGACCTGGCTGCTGATCAAGTCGCTGGCGCTCAAAGCTGGCGTGACATCGGTGGTGACGAGCGACGAAGAGTTTATCATCAGGCTGCCTGAGGGCGGGCTGCGCGATAAGGAGCGGCTGACGCGGCGGTTCGGGCGCAACGCGGCGGTGAAGATCGGGCCGCAGTTCATCCGGGTGGACCGGCGGAGCTATAACTTCAACGGCGATATGAAGTGGGTGGGGATCGTCACCGACGTGCTAGAGGTGCTGGCCGCCACAGATGCCGGGCAGCCGGGCCAGTTGTCCACAGATAGGCACAGATAGGCACAGATAGGCACAGATGCCGAGCGGTGGATTGCGGAAAAGCGGGGTGGTTTGGAGGGCCGCAGGTCCCTCCAAGCATACTCTTAAACGTTTCATCCGGAATATTCACCCCCGCAGCAGAATATAGCGCACATAGGCGCCCATCTCGCTGCCGATGGTGAGGATATCGTCGGTGAGGGTGCGGGCGACGGAGCGGGTGGTGGGCGGCGAGGCGTAGACCTGGAGCCCAGCGTCGCGGGCGATCTTGAGCGCCCGCAGCTGGCGGAGCGGGTCGGCGACGAGCAGTACCTGGGATGCGCCGACGCCGCGCGCCCGGTCCGCCGCAGCGGCGATGGTGGCGTTCAAGCTCGCGCCGCGGGCCTCCTCGGCGATCGTCTCGGGCGCGATGCCGCGGTCGGTCAGGTACTGGTGCCGCGCCGCAGCGATCGCCTCCGGCTCATCGTCTGCGGCGGCGAGCACGATGTGGCTCACAGCCCCGGCGCGGAACAGCGCGATGGCTTGATCCAGGTTGGCCGAGCCGGTCTCGTCCGGCAGGATGATCGCCGCATCGGCCTGGCGGGTCTCGTCCTGGCGGCTCTGCACCACCACCAGCGCGGCCACCAGCAGCAGAAAGCCGACGGTAGCGATGGCGGCGGTGAGGATCGCCTGGCCGGTGCCATCGAGCCAGCGGCGGGCGCGGCGCTGGGCGGCGATCGAGATCCGCGGCGGCGCGGCGCTCGGCCGGCCGGTGGTCAGGCCGCCGGTGGTGCGCGGGATGCTGAGCCGCCCGCGCTTGGGTGCGGTCTCGGCCCGGCGCAGCTGCGGTGCCGGGGCCGCAGGAGTATCAGCCGCGCCTGGCGCACCTGGCGCATTAGGGGCGTCTGCCAGCAGCTCAGCCTCGGGCGTATCGGGCGCTCCGGGCGCTCGCTCGGCGGGCGTATCGGTCATCGGCGCACCTTTCTATATCACCCGCTCGTTGCCGCCGTCGATCGGGATCTGCGCCCCGGTGGTCTTGGCGAACGCCGGCCCGCACAGCGCGCACACTAGCTCGGCCACATCGGCGCTAGCGATCTCGACGCCGAGCAGGTTGTTGCGCCGGTACTGCTCGACGCTCAGCCCGTAGGCGGCGGCGCGCCTGGCGAGCACCTCGTCGGTCCAGATCGCGGTGTCGAACACGGCGTTCGGGTGGAGCACATTGACGCGGATGCCGTCCGCGGCCCACTCAAGCGCCGCAACGCGGGCGAGCTGGGTCAGCGCGGCCTTGGACGCCGAGTAGGCCGCGGCGCCGGGGCCGGGAGCCGGGACGTTCTTCGAGCCGATGACGACGACTCTGCCGTAGCGCGGGGCGAGCGCGAGCAGCGGGTGGGCGGCGCGCAGCAGCTCCAGGTTGGCGTCCAGGTTGACCTGCATTGTGCGGCGCCACTGCTGGCTTTCGAGTGCGGCGATCGGCTGCGACGCCGGGAAGATCCCGGCGTTGAGCACCAGCATATCCAGCCCGCCGAAGGTGCGGACGGCGAGCGACAGCGCGTGCTCGATCTCCTCGGCGCTGGTCACGTCGCACGGGATGCCGAGCACCTCGCGACACGAGAGCTGCGTGACGCCTGGGTCGATATCCAGTGCCGCGACGGCTGCGCCGCGGGCCGCGAGCGCCTCGACGCACGCTCTGCCGATACCCGACGCGGCCCCGGTGACCAGCGCCACCTCGCCGGCGAGCGGCGGCGGCGCGCCGAGCGCCCTGAGCTTGGCCTGCTCCAGATCCCAGTACTCGACATCGAGCAGGTCCGCGTCCGGCAGCGGCGTGTAGCCGCCGAGCAGCGCCGCCCTGGCGATGATCCGCAGCGTCTGCCTGCCGATATCGGCGGCGATCGATGCGGCGCGCGGGGTGCGCCCGGCGGCGGCCATGCCAAGCTCCGGGTCGAAGACCAGGCGCGGCGCGGCGTCCAGCATAGTGCGCTTTTTGGAGACGCTGGCGGCGGCGAACTGCTGGCGGTAGCGCTGCGCGTAGGCGTCCACATCGCGGCCGAGCATGGGGCGCATCCTGGTGCGGATGACGTGGTCAGGCGTGGCCGGGCCGGTGGCGATCTGGGCCAAGTCTGGGCGGCGGGCGTACTGCAGCGCCTCGGCGTCGGCGCTGACGGCGAGGATCATGGGGTGCCCGGCCTCGTCGCTGATCGCGTGGCGCAGCGCGGCGATCTCGCGCGGCGTTGCGCTGGTCGGCGGCTCGGCGTCGGCGCTGGGGAGCTGCCACGCGCCGCGCTCGGCGAGGTACTGCTCGGCGCGGCTCACCAGCGCGATCATACGCTCGTAGCTCTCACGCGCGGTCTGGCCGAAGCTGAACAGCCCGTGGCCGAGCAGCACCACCCCGATCGTTCCGGCGTGGGCGCGCTGCGGGAAGATCTCGGCCACGGCGCGGGCCAGCGCGAAGCCGGGCATGACGTACGGGATGACCATCATTTCATCGCCGTAGATCTCGGCCACGCGCTCGGCCCCGCCCGGCGCGTTCATCACGCTGATCAGCGCGTCGGCGTGGGTGTGATCGACGTAGGGGTAGGGCAGGATGGCGTGCAGGATGGTCTCGACCGACGGGGTGGGCGCCGCGGCGTCGGTCAGGGCGCTGCGCAGGGCGTTGATCATCGCCACGTCGCTTAGCGCCGGGAGCGTGGCCAGCCGCCGCGCCGCGTCGAGGCGCACCGGAGCGAACCCGGCGGCATCGATGCTGGCCAGGTCCCCGCCGCTACCCTTGACGTACAGCACATCGAAGCGCTCGCCGAACAGGTCGGCTTCGCTGAGCTTGACCGACGTGTTGCCGCCGCCGTGCAGCACCAGCGCAGGCTCGCGGCCGAGCAGCCGCGAGCTGTAGATGCGCTGGCCGAGCGGGCCGGCGAGCTGCGCCGCCGCATCATCATCCCATTGGCTCTTCATCGCGCCATTATACCGCTACTCGGCCTGCGGCACAGCGACATCCCACCAGATCCGGCCATCGCGGCGCTGCATCAGATCGACGTGGATGTGCTTGACTTCGGTGTAGGCGTGCAGCCCGGCCAGCCCGTGCTCGCGGCCGATGCCGCTCTGCTTGTAGCCGCCGAACGGCGCGCTGGCCTGGATGAGGTGGTGGTCGTTGATCCAGACGGTACCGGCGCGGATGCGCTTGGCGACTTCAATGGCGCGCTGCAGGTCGCGGCTCCAGACCGAAGCCCCGAGCCCGTAGGCGCTATCGTTGGCGATGGCGATGGCTTGAGTGACGGTTGTATATGGGATGACGCTCAGCACCGGCCCAAAGATCTCCTCCTGCGCGATCTGCATGGCGTTATCGACGCCGGCGAAGATCGTCGGGGCGACGAACGGCGCATCGGGGAAGCCTGGCACCTCGGGGCGAATGCCGCCGGTGGCTAGCGTCGCGCCGGCGGCCAGCCCCGAGGCGATGTAGCGCTCCACCGTCTCGCGCTGCATGTGCGAAACAAGCGGCCCGAGGTCGGTCTCGAGATCTAATGGATCCCCGAGTTTGAGCGTGGCTGCGCGGGCGACCAGGCGCGACACGATATCATCGTGCATGTGATCCGGCACGAGGCAGCGGGTGCCGGCCTCGCAGCTCTGGCCGCCGTTGAGGAACATACCAAACAGCACCCCATCGATGGTCACATCCAGATCTGCGTCGGGCAGGATGATGCTGGGGGATTTGCCGCCGAGCTCCAGCGTGACGCGCTTGACCGTCTGGCTAGCGAGACACATGATCCGCCTGCCGGTCTCAGTGCTGCCGGTGAACGCCACTTTATCCACCCCTGGGTGGCTGGCGAGCGCCTCGCCGACGGCGCGGCCAGGGCCGGTGACCAGGTTGAGCGTGCCGCGCGGCAGCAGCCCAGACCGATGGATGGCATCGACGAGCAGCAGGGCGGTGAGCGGGGTATAGGACGCCGGCTTGAGCACCACGGTATTGCCAGCGGCCAGCGCCGGGGCGAGCTTCCAGACCGCCATCAGCAGCGGGTAGTTCCAAGGAATGATCTGGGCGCAGACGCCGATCGGCTCGCGCCAGACGAAGTTCCAGCTGACCGACGGCACATCGGTCCAGGGGAGCGGCTCGTAGGGCTGGGCGCGGGCGAGCTCGGCGAAGGTGCGCAGGTGCTCGATAGACCACGGCACATCGACGAACATGCTCTTGCGCAGCGGCACGCCGAGGTTGCGGCTCTCGGTCTCGGCGAACTCGTCGGCGCGCTCCTGGAGCAGATCGGCGATGGCGTGGAGGATGCGGGCGCGCTCGTGGGGCGCGGTATGGGGCCAGGGGCCGGCGTCGAATGCGTGGCGCGCGGCGCGGACGGCGCGGTCGGCGTCCTCGGCGGTGCCGGCCGCGATGCGCGCCATGGGCCGCCCGAGCGCCGGCTCGTTCACATCGAGCTGGCCGCCGCCGTCGGCGTCAGTCCACTCGCCATCGATATACAGCTGGTATGTGGGGAGCGTCTCGGGGTATGGCATCGGCGGTCTCCTACGTCATCGGGTGGAGCCTGACGGCGGCATGGTAGCATACATGACGCAGCGCGGCAAGAGCGGGCGCGACGGGCGCGACGGGGCGCGACGGCGATCCTAACGAGGCACAAACGTGTTGAGCGTGTCTCGATAGAGCAGCCTGTAGTGCTGCCTGATGGCGGCGAGCATCTCTGGCGTCCAGCGCCCCGAGGACGAGCGATCGGCGGTGGTGGCGTCGGTGGGGATCATGATCGCGGTGAATTTTTGGTTTGCGATATCCTCCAGCAGCCCGCTCTGGTCCCACAGCCCGCTGCGGGCCGCCGGCCCCATCGTCGATGGGTCGTTGTAGCGCAGGTCTTTGCCGGCCTGGAACAGCAGCCCGGTGTCATCGCCGAGCACCTCGCCTGACGTGGCGCGCAGAAATGCCAGGTAGCGGTCAGGCGGGTCGCTCGGCGCGAGCTGCCCGGCGTACCAGGCCGGCGGCTGCGGCGCGAGCCAGAGCTGGAGCGCCAGCAGCCCGGCGGCCGGCAGCGCCAGCCAGAGCCGTCGCGGCAGCGATGCGACGCACCAGCCGATGGCGATTCCGCCGCACAGCGCCAGCGCGGTGTGGGTTTCGAGCAGGTGGTTATGGTGCGCGCCCTCCTCGCCGGCCCCGAGCAGCGAGATCGGCACCATCAGCAGGTAGCACGCCGGGAGCAGGGCGGCCCGCCGCTCGCGCGCCACCCATAGGCTGAGCAGCGCGATGGGCAGCAGCGGCAGCCAGAACGTCAGCAGGCCGACGATCCGCCAGAATAGGATTGGTGACCACCACCCGCCGCGCGCAAAGTTCCACCAGACGTGCTGGGTGTACATCCACCCGGTGGCCAGATCCAGCAGCGCCCACGCGCCGAGCGTCAGCGCCAGGTAACACAGCGCAAAGATCAGCGGGCGCGCGAGCCAACCGCGTAGCGCTCCTGTGCCGCGCCAATCTGCGACCAGCAGCGCGATGCCGAAGGCCAGCGCGCCGGCCACCGCGGTCTGCTTGGTGAAGAACGCCAGCGCGAAGCACACGGCTGGCAAAGCCATAGCTCGTGCAATAGTGAAAGCAGTTTGTTGTCCACGACGCTGCGCGAATAGTCGCGAATAGTCGCGCAGCGTCGTGGATGAATCGGCGCGATGTGGGTTTTGATCGATAGTATCAGCTGCGAACAGCAGCCCGAGGGTGGTGAAGCACAGCGCCAGCACGTCCGGCTTGATCCGCGTGCCCCACAGCTGTAGCGGCGGCGCGCTGAGCAGCAGCGCGGCGGCCAGCGCGCCGGCCCCCCACGCGCCGCCGGCGCGCCGCACCATGATGGCGATGAGCGCGGCCACTGCCAGCGCGGCCAGGAACGAGACCAGCCGCCCGCCGAAGAAGACGTGCGGCCCTGGGATCATGTCGAACAGCATAAGCGCCAGGTAGGAGACCGGCGGGTACGGTGCGGAGACGAAGCCAAAGCGCTCCAGCGGTTGATACAGCGCTGCGCCGGAGCGCCACAGCCGCGCCTCGTAGAGCAGCGTCCCCTCCAGCCCATCCACCGCGTAGGGGTAGAGCAACAGCCCAACCATCCTGGCCAGCGCCGGGATGGCGAGCCAGACGGCGGCGAGCAGCAGCGCGACGTTGGCCAGCATCGGCAGGCGCCGCGGCGCAATGAGTGTCTGAGCGGTCAATTTCGCGATCGGGCGGTGAACGCCAGCAGCCACTCCACCAGCGCGGCGATATCGCCAAGATCGCCCATCTCGAATGGGCTGTGGGTGTAGCGTGCCGGGAAGGCCAACATGGCGCTCGGGATATCGGCCTGCATGAATGCCCGCCCGTCGCTGCCGAACGATCCGAAGACCGCGTGCTGGATGGCGATCCCGGCATCGGCGGCGCAGTCTTGCAGCGCCCGCGTCAGCGCATAGTCATAGTGAATGAGCGCGTCTTTGTGAACCAGCACCGGCCCCGCGCCGAGGGCCAGCGGCATGGTATCCTGGCCGATCGGCGGGATATCGCCGGCCAGCCCGATCTCCAGCGCGATCGCCGCGTCGTAGCGCACCCCGCTCGCCAGCGCGTCGGCCGCCAGCGCGTGCGCACCGATGGTGCCGATCTCCTCCTGCACCGTACACGCCAGGGTCACATCCCACGCCAGGCGCGCGCGGTCTGCGCGCGCCAGCCACTCACCCATCACCGCCAGCAGCGCCCGGTCGTCGAGCGCCTTGCCGACGACCCGATCGCCCCAGCGCTCGGCACGCGCATCCCAGACGATGCGGGTGCCGGGGGTGACACCGCGCGCCAGCAGCTCGGCGCGCGGCAGTCCGGTATCGACCCAAAAATCGTTCCACGTCAGCTCCTGCAGGTCGCGCAGCGCGAGCGTGGCGACGTGCCCGGTGGCCGATGCGATCGTGCCGGGGATGGGGCCATTGCGGGCCAGGACCTTCACGCGCGAGCCGATGGTGAAGGCGTTGCGCAGATCGGTGGTCCGGTCCCATCCCTGCCCGTTGGCGAGGAACAGTAGGCCGCTCGGCGCGACGCTGCGCACCAGATAGCATAGCTCGTCGGCGTGGGCGGCGATCAGCAGCTTTGGCGCATCCGGACGCGCGATATGCCCCAGGACATTGCCAGTGCGGGTGCGTCGCGTCGCCGCGCCGAGCGCCGCCCAGCGCGCCTGCACCGCGTCGAGCACCGCTCCCTCCTGACCCACCGGCCCGGCGAGCGCGGTCAGGCGCTCGATCTCCGCGAAGAGTGAATCGTTCATAGATCCTTACTCGTTGACGATCACCGAGCGCAGGGTCTCGCCGCGCTCCATGGCCGCAAACGCCTCCTCGGTCTCGTCCAGGCGGATGGTGCGGGTCACCAACTCATCGAGCTTGAGCTGCCCCTGCGCGTACCAGCTCGCCAGCATCGGGAAATCCCGCGTCGGCAGGCAGTCGCCGTACCAGGAGACCTTCAGGCTGCCGCCGGTGTCGAAGAACTGCTGTAGCGGCAGGGTCATCGTCGGCCCAGGGCCAGGCACGCCGATGAAGACGCAGGTGCCGGCCAGGTCGCGCGCCCAGAGCGCCTGCTCGAGCGTCTTGGCGCTGCCCACCGCCTCGAAGGAATAGTTAACGCCGTTGCCGCCGGTGATCGCCTTGATGGCCGCCACCGGGTCGCCGGCGCGGGCATCGACGGTGTGGGTCGCGCCGAACTGCTTGGCCCAGGCCAGCTTGCGATCGTCGATATCGACGGCGATGATCGTGGTTGCGCCGGCGAAGCGCGCCCCCTGAATCACAGAGTCGCCGACGCCGCCGCAGCCGAAGACCGCGACGCTGGTGCCTGGCTGGACATCGGCGGCGTAGAGCGCGGCGCCGACGCCGGTCATCACACCGCAGCCGATTAAGGACATCTGGGCCGACGGCAGCGCCGCGTCCACCTTGATGCACTGCCCGGCGTGGACCAGCGTGTGGGTGCAGAAGGTGCCGATACCGAGCACCGGGTTGAGCGTCACGCCGCCGCTATCGCGCATGCGCTTTTCGGCATTCAGGCTGGCGCAGCAGAAGCTTGGCCGACCAGCGAGGCAGAAGCGGCACTTGCCGCACGGCGCGCGCCACGCCAGGATGACGCTGTCGCCTTTTTTGATGTGCTCGACGCCCTCGCCGACTGCCTCGACGATGCCGTGGCCCTCGTGGCCGAGCAGGAACGGGAATCCTTCGGTGCCGTAGGTACCGCGCTTGACGCCGAGGTCTGTGAAGCAGACGCCGGAAGACTTGATGGCCACCAGCACCTCGTTTGGGCCTGGGGCATCGATGGTGAAGGTCTCGACGGCGGCCGGCTGGCCGGGGACGCGGACGATCACGCCGCGGGCGGTGGTGGTGGACATGGCCTAGCTCCTTCGCTTGCAGGTTTCGCCACCAGTATAGCACCTGTGGTGGGGAGGAGGTGACGCGGTGACGCAGTGAAGGGATGAAGCGAGGTCATTTCGTAGGGACGCAGCAAGCTGCGTCCGCAGCGTCTATAGCGTCTAGTGTCTGCAGTGTCTGCTGCACCGGCGCAGTGCCATGTCCATGATGATCGCTGAAAACGCCGAGCATGAGCGCACGACACGTGCTACGCTTGTATAGTAGAGTTCGTTTTCGATGGGGAATGAGGTGCGATGGCGAGGTGTCACAGCCGCGCCAATAGAGTCTGTGTTAGGGTCATGTTGCTGTCGTGTCTGGCGTCGTCATTCGTCACTGCGCACGAAAGAGCGAGGTCGGTTATGGACACACCATCCGCTGCCATCCAACGAATTATTACGCCCGAAGACCTTGAGCTGGCCGAGTACCTCCACACGCGCGACCCACGCGCCCTCCCGCTGCTCCTACGCTTCACCGACAAGCTCGAAGCCTATTTCTGGTCACGCTACCACAGCAGTATCGCCCGCGACGAGCTGACCGATCTGATCCTCGATACGATCTACAACGCCCATTGCGACGGTGCCGAGTATAAACTGGCGCTCGCGAGCCCGTACATCTGGCTACGGATGCGCGCGAGCTACGCCATCAGCCATTTTCGCCGCAGCGGCGGCGCCGCCGAGATCCTGACGGACATCGCCGCCAATCGATCATCGTTCGGGATGGCGACCGAGACACCGAGCAAAGGTCATGGCTGCGATGTGCCGTCGGATCAGATCGAGGCGCTGCTGGCGCAGATCAGCCCGCGTCGCGCCGATGCTGTGCGGCTCTACTACTACGACGGACTGACGATCGAGGATATCGGGCAGCGGTTCGCTGTGCTGCCGAACAGCGTGCGGGTGCTTCTGAGCCGCGCCTGTAAGGATCTCCGCGATCTGGTCTGATCGAACGATGGAACAGCGACGGCGGCCCTGTGCCGCCGTCGCTGTGCATGTGCGGATCCTCGCACTCCGGAACGTTGGTCGGTAGCCACCATACGAGAGCGGAGGAAGGCGTGAACAAGACAACCCTCAGCGTGGATGGGTCACGGGTGCAGGCGCGCAGGCGTCGTCGGCTGCTCAGCGATGGCATTCGCCGGCGCGGTGCGCAGACCCACCGGCCGAACAGGCCGCCAAAGCTTGCGCCGACCACGCCGCCCGATCGGCCCAATCTTGCGCCGGACGTGCTGCTGCTGGCGTTCTTCGACATTGAGGATCTGGATCGGCTCGCGCCCGACGAGCTCGACGCGCTGCGAGCCAGCGCTGCCGACGAAGACGACGGCAAGCTAGGCCACAGCTGGGAGGTGACGCCGCCCGAGGAGTATTTGCGGCGCCTACGCCTGCGCCTGACCGATCCGCCCCGCTGCGATGGCCAGCGATCGACGCGGCGCCGCTGACCAACCGCGCTCCTGAAATGTTCTCGGCAATGGATCTTGTGTCGGGAACACAGAAAGGAGACGACGATGGAGATCGTACTGTTGGTCGGGGGCGCGCTGCTGCTCGTTCTGCTCGCCGGCGGCGATCGTCAGCCACCGCCGACCCCTGTGGTGGTGGTGATGCAGCAGCAGCCCGAACAGGGTGGCTGTGGACCATTGGCGCTGATCCTGTTCGTGGTGTTTCTGGTGATCGCGTTCAACGGACAGCTCTTGGCCTAGACGCGGTGTATCGCACGGCGGTGGTGCAAGCCACCGCCGTGCGCGGATAGACCGGACATGTTTGCCAAAGGCGTCGAGAGCGGGGACTCGATCCTGAGCTTCTACGATATGGCTGTGACCGACGTGACGGCCGGCAAGCTGAGGTGAGGGGCTTAGCGCCCAGCCTCGGTCAGCACCACCATATCGTCGCGATGGACCACCTCGGGGCCGTAGTCATAGCCGAGGATCTCAGCGATCTTATCCGAGCGCAGCCCCTTGATCAGCCTGACATCGCGGGCGCTGTAGTGGGCCAGGCCGCGGGCGATCTCGCGGCCGGCGAGATCGTAGATCCGCACCGTCTGCCCGCGCTCGAAGTCGCCCGACACCTCGCTCACGCCGGCCGGGAGCAGGCTCTTGCCGCCTTCGAGCAGCGCCCGCACCGCCCCGGCGTCCAGCACGATCCGGCTATTGCGCGCGGTCTCGGCCAGCAGCCAGCGCTTGCGGCTCTCCAGCCGGGTAGTCTGCGGCAGAAAGCGCGTCCCGATCGCCTCGCCGGCCAGCAGTCGCAGGATCACCTCGCGCTCGCCGCCGGCGGCGATCACCACCCCGGTGCCGGCGCGGGTGGCCAGATCGGCCGCCTGGATCTTGGTGAGCATGCCGCCGGTGCCGCGCTGCCCGGCGCCGCCGGCGAGCGCGTAGACCGCGTCGGTGATCAGCGCGATCTCGTCGATCCGCTCAGCATCGGGGCTATGGCGCGGGTCCGCGGTGTAGACGCCGTCGATATCGGTCAGGATCAGCAGCGTGTCGGCGTCCACCAAGTTGGCCACCAGCGCCGAGAGCGTGTCGTTATCGCCGACGCGGATCTCATCGACGGCGACCACATCATTTTCGTTGATGATCGGGAGGACGTTGTGGCCGATGCAGGCCAGCAGCGTGTTGCGGGCGTTGAGGTAGCGGGTGCGGTCGCGCAGGTCCTCGCGGGTGAGCAGCGTCTGCGCCACCGGCACGCTGTACAGGTCAAAAATCTGCTCGTAGAGGTGCATCAGCCGGCTCTGCCCGACGGCGGCGAGCAGCTGTTTGAGCGGCATATCGCGGCGCTTAGGCGGGAGGCTGAGCCGCTCGCGCCCGGCCGCCACCGCGCCGGAGCTGACCAGCACCACCTCCGCACCGCCGGCGCGGGCCTCGGCGATCTGCCGCGCCAGCTCGACCATCCGCGGCCGGTGAAGCCGATCCGTCCCGGCGGTGAGCACGTTAGTGCCAAGCTTGATGACGATACGCATACATTTTTTGGCAGGCGCGGCGCATTCGCGCCTGCCAAATAAGAGGAAAAATAGAATGCCGGGGCTCCGCCCCCACGCCCCCGCCAAGGAACACGATGCCGGAGCTCCGCCCCCACGCCCCCGCCAAGGAGCACGATGCCGGGGCTCCGCCCCGCCGCAGAACACGATGCCGGGGCTCCGCCCCCACACCCCCGCCAAGGAGCACGATGCCGGGGCTCCGCCCCCACGCCCCCGCCGCTCGATCCGCCGTTGGGGCTTTTTTACTGGGCGGGCTGAAGTCTGCGGCTAGTGCGCCTATTCGCGCAGATGAGCGGATAGTCTGTTCAGACTGCCCGGCATCTGTGGCTATCTGTGGCTATCTGTGGACGATCGGTCCGGCATGTGCCTATCTGTGGACGATCGGTCCTGCGTAAGCTATGGCACCAGACGGTACCCGATGCCCCACTCGGTCAGCAGCAGCGCCGGGTCGCGCGGCTCCTGTTCCACCTTACGCCGCAGGTGCCAGATATAGACCTTCAGATAGTCGTTGTCTTTGGTGAACTCCTGCCCCCAGACGCCGCGCAGCAGCTCCTCGTGGCTCAGCACCGTGCCCGCATGCTCGGCGAGCAGCAGCAGCAGGTCGTACTCGGTGGGGGTGAGGTCCACCATCTCGCCGCGCACCAGCACCTCGCGCTTCTGCTTATCGATCTGGATCTGGCCGTTGGCGGTGTGGATCGGGCGGTAGGGCGACGGCGCGCGGCGGAGCAGGGCGCGCACCCGCGCCACGAGCTCGTCCATGTTGAATGGCTTGATCAGGTAGTCATCGGCACCGTTGTCGAGCCCGACGACGATATCGTTGCTCTGGACGCGAGCGGTGAGCATGAGGATCGGCACTTGCGAAAACTCGCGCAGCCGCCGACACGCCTCCCAGCCGTCCATCTCGGGCATCATCACATCGAGGATGACCAGATCCGGCTGCTCCGACAGCACCAGCGCAACCGCCTGGCCGCCGTGCTCGCCCTGGATGACGTCAAACCCCTCGTGCTCAAGGTTGATCCGCACCAGCTCGCGCAAACCTGGCTCGTCATCGACGACCAGGATTGTGCGGGGGTCCTTTCGTTGCATGGGCTACTCCTCATGGCGCCCCCGACGCCACGCCCACGCCATTAGGAGCGCGAGGCCTGTCGCAGGGTCTCAAACAGTGTCACCACTTCGTCCGTCGTGAGCGTCCCGACCCGAACAAAGCGGATCGTGCCAGTCCCATCGATAAAATAGCTCGTCGGTATCGGCGAGATCTGAAACTGCTCGGCCACATTGCCGTCGACATCGAGCGCGATCGGGTAGGTCACACCATACTGCTTTGCAAACGCGCGCACCACAGCATCGCCGCTCTCCTGCCGTCGCAGGTTGACGCCGATGATCTCGCCGCCGTCAGCTCTGACCCGCTCGTATGCCGCCTGAAGCGCCGGGGTTTCTTCCTTGCACGGCTCGCACCAAGTGCCCCAGAAGTTCACCAGCACTGGCCTGCCGCGATAGGCGCTGAGCGAGACCTGCTTGCCATCCAGCGTCGTCAGAGTGAAGGCCGGAGCCGGCCGGTTGACCTCGCCGACGGCCACGCCCGGCGGGGGCGCGCTCTGCGCCGTGACAACCCATACCACGCCGACGACCAGCAGCCCGACGATCGCGCCGATGGCGGCGAGGACGAGCTCGCGCCGGCTGACCCCAGGGTGCCGCGCCCGGCTCGGCGTCTCGCTCCCCAGCGCCCGAGCGCGGGCGGTGGCGTAGGCAGCTTCGAGCTGCGCCGCACGCTCCTCGGCCACCGCGCGCAGATCGGCTGGCAAGGTCGCGAGCTTCTCCGGCGTGTAGCGCTCGCGCTGGACGAGGTAGGCGGTCTCGATCTCTGCGAGCGATGCGGCCTGCGTCACTCCTAGCCGCTGATAGTTTACGTCCATTAGCGAACCTGTATCTTGCATAGTATCACATTGCGCGGCGGCTGTGTAGACCGCAGTTTACTTGCCGTACTGGTCGATCAGCGCCTTGGCCTGACCGGCGAGCGGCGATTCCGTCGGGACAAGCGTGAGAATGCGCTGCCAGCCCTTAATCGCTTCAGCATTGCGCGGCGGCTGCGCGCTCACCAGGCAGAAGCCGCGGTTGAGCAGCACGCGCGGCTGGTCAGGGGCCTGCTCTAGCGCGCGGGCGGTGGCCTCGATGCCCTTCTCGATGTAGCTGCTGTCGCTAGCGCCGATGCCATAGAAGCAGGAGCTAGCCCCCAGGTCGCCCTGAACCTCAGGATTGCCCGGCTTGAGCGTCAGCGCCCGCTGGTAGGCCGACATCGCATCGAGCCAGCGCGGCAGCCGCTGCTGATAAAGCACGCTGTTTGGGGCGTTCTCGCGCACCACCTGCGCGCTGTCGTACAGCATATTGCCGTAGTCGATCCAGGCCTGCGCGTCGTTCGGGCTACCCTCGGCCTTCTGGCGCGCCTGCTCGATAGCAACCTCGGCAGCATCTGACGCCTGCGTTTCGGGGGCCGGCGTGGACGTCGGCGCCGGGCGCGGCGTCTGGCCGGTGCCAGTGATCAGCAGCCCCGAGATCAGCGCCGGCAGCAGCATCCCCACCGCCACCACCAGTCCGACGATCGCCGGGGTGATCCGCAGCGAAGTGCGGCGCGCCGTCGTCGGCTGGTCGGCGAAGCCACGCTGCCGCTCGGCGCGCCCGGCGCGCGGCAGCGGCCGGTAGTCCAGGATGGTCGCTGGCGGCGCATTGGCCGTCTCGTTCGGCGTCGCGGCGGCGATCGCGGCATCGGTCGCCGCAGCGGCGAGCACCGCATCGTGAGCGGCGCGCCGCGCCGGATCCAGCAGAGTCGCGCGGGCCTCGGTCAGCGCCGCGCGCTTGGCGAGCGCCAGCTGCACGATCTCATCGGCCACACCGCTCATCCGCACCGGGTCGTACTGCTCCATCAGCCTGGCATAGGCCGCCTCTACGGCGGCGGCATCGGCTTTGGGGTGAACCTGGAGCAGCTCGTACAGGTCGTTCGGTCCTATCTTCACCGCGCGCTCGCCTCTTTCTGCCCGACGAGCCGGCCGAGCAGGCCGCGCGGGATGGGGAAGCGCGCGCCCTCGCGCTGCGCCACGCCTTCGAGCGTCCGCCTGACCACCGCCAGCGCCCCGCCGATCACGCCGACGACCACGCCGATCCAGACCAGCATCACGCCAGGCTTGACCGTGACCGTCACCACCGCCGTCGGCTCGCCCATCTGCACCATCACCCGCGCCCGCTTGGCCGTTGGGTCGAAGCCGCCGAGCGAGGCCAGGTGACCACCTGGCAGCGTGACCGTGCCAAACTCGACCGCCTTGGCCACGTCTTTCTCGTTGGCGTGGAAGATCAGCTGCGGTATCACCTCGGTGGTCTTGCCCTGGTAGGTGACCTCAAGCTTGGCCCCCAGCGTCGCATCGGCGGTGGAGTGGCTCTCCGGCACCATGAAATCGACGAACTTGACGGTGTACGGCCCGATCTCCTGGGTCTCGCCGATCGCCATATCAGCCTGCTTGGTGCTCGGCTGATACTCCTGCGGCGAGACGTAGACATCGCGGAACAGCTCGCTCTTGATGGACGGGGTAGCCATCGTGCCGCCCATCTTCTGGTTGAAGTAGAGCTGCGGCGTGGCATTCCAGACCTCATTGCCGCGGGTGACCGTCAGGTTGAGCTGGCCGCGGCCGTTTGGCGCCACCACATAGTCGTCGAAGACGAAGCTGTAGCCGTAGATCGAGACCTCCTGTCCGCGCGCGATCTGGATGCGCTGCTCAGGCGTGGCGTACCACGAGCTCGCCGCCGCGCCGACCAGCAGCAGCATCAGGCCGACGTGGGCCAGGTAGCCGCCGATCCGCAGCCAGCCGCCGCGCATCGTGCGTATAATCATCAGGACGTTGCTGCCGATGGCGAAGGTCGCCAGGCCGACGTAGGCCACCGCGAGCGGCGAGCGCGCGCCGATCACCAGCCCGGCCGAGGCCGCCAGGATGGCGAGCACCGCCGGGATGCGCAGCGCCTTGAGCACGTTGCGCAGATTGCTGTCGCGCCAGCCGAGCAGCGGCCCGACGATCAGCAGGATGACCAGGATGAGTCCGAGCGGCGGGACCGAGCTGCTGTAGAAATCGCCAATTAGCCCGAAGCGACCATCGGCGAACTTCTGCGAGCCATAGACCGTGCCATCGTCGATCTTGAACGCGTTGTTGAACACATCCTGGAGCGTGTGGCCGATGCCGCCGATCGACGAGATGATCGGCATCGACGTGCCGAGGCTGACGACGACGGCGATGGTCATCAGGCAGAAGATCCCCAGCAGAAAGAAACTCTCGCGCGAGAGCAGCTTATCGCTGAGCGGCCTGCCAGGGATGTCGCGCCAGCGCCAGGCGAGCACGCCGAGCGATCCGGCCGTGAGGGTGCCGAGCGCGACGTACATCACCGTCTTGAGGCCCTCCTCGACGAACGAGTGGACCGAGAACGAGGATAGCACGCCCGAGCGGGTCAGGAACGTGCTGTAGAATACCAGGATGTAGGTCAGCATCGCCAGCGCAAACGCGGCGCGACGCAACCCGCCGCCGGATTTCTGCACCAGCATGGTATGGATCAGCGCGGTGGAGACCAGCCACGGCACCAGCGCCGAGTTCTCCACCGGGTCCCAGCCCCAGTAGCCACCCCAGCCGAGCGTCTCGTAGGCCCAGTAGCCGCCGAGCAGCAGCGCCAGCCCGAGGAAGCTCCAGGCAGCGATGGTCCACGGCAACGCATCGCGCACCCAGCCATCGTAGTCGCGCCGCCACAGCCCGCCGATGGCGAAGGCGAACGGCACCGCCATCAGCGCGAAGCCGACGAACAGGATCGGCGGGTGGATGAGCATCCAGAAGTTATGCAGCGTGGCGTTGAGCCCCTTGCCATCGAGCGGCGTCACCGGGATGCCATTCTCAAGGTGCGGCACAAACGGGTTGCGGATGAGCATAAAGATCAGCAGCGCCGCCTGGATGAACATAAACACGCTCAACACATACGGCTCGGCGTGCTTCGTGCGGCGGACCAGCAGCTGCGCCGCGATGACGCCCCACAGCGCCCAGATCACAAACGATCCAGGCTGCCCGGCCCAGACAGCGGCGGCGCGGAACGCCGGCTCCAGATCCAACGACGAGTAATTGTAGACGTAGTCGATATCGTAGCGCTGCGTCACGAACAGGTAGTTGAGCAGCCCGACGACCGCCAGCACGGCGACGAGCGCGGCGCGGGTGCCGACGCGGCCGTAGACCAGCGCGCCGACCCGCCCGAATGGTACCAGGGCGTAGCTGATGGTGGCGAGCAGCGCGGCGGCGATGCCGCAGATAATGATGACGGTGCCGAGGAGATACATACCTATTCCCTCAATTATTATGTCGCGCTCTGCTGCATTTCCTGATACTTGGACGGGCACTTGACCAGCATCTCATCGGCCAGAAACGCGCCCTTCGCCGTATCGTAGTGGCCGATGGCGACGACGCTGATCGCCTTCTCGAAGTTGGCCGGCTTGGGCTTGCTGTAGATCACAGTGACGAGCTTACCGGTATTATCTTTCAGCTTGAACTCGAAGTTGCCAGCGGTGTTGTACTCGCCGGTGGTGCCGAGGAAGCCAGCGAGCTGCACGCTGCGCCCGCTCGCCACCGCCTCATCGACTTTGGTCGTGTAAGGCCGAAACGACTGCCCGAGGCCGTTGTAGGCCAGCGCCACCGCCATGACGATCATGGCGATGCCGAGGATGTAGACCGGTTTGATCGGCAGCCCGCGCCGCGCCGGCGGTTGGATTGTAGTCATAGGTGGCTCGCTTTGTTCGAGGAGGCTCAGCTATCAGACATTAGATCGTCGGGGTGCGGCGCTCGATGGTGGCGCGCGGGGCGGCTGGATCCTGCTCTGGCGCGGCATCGAGCTTGCGCTCCAGCGCTTTGATCGAGCGGTCCACTCGCAGCAGATAGACGAAGAACACACCCCAGACAGCGAGGGCCACGGCGAGCGCGAAATAGATCGCGACGGCAGGGTCAAGCAGGAAGTTCATACATCCGTCTCCGTTGCATGACGCGCTCCTCAAGGATGAGCGAGGATGCGCGCAGCCGAAACAGCCAGAGAAACAGCCCGAAGAAGCCGAGGTTAGAGGCCATGAATGTCCACAGCGTGCGGCTGTTGCTGAGCAGCCCGGTGCCGGGTGCCTCGATGTTGAGCTTGACCTGACCGTTGGTGAGGTCTGCGGCCTCCAGCGCCAGCATGAACTGCTGCCCGGGGAACTCGATCCGGTCGGCCGGCTTGCCGGTCACCACATCCAAGCTCGGGCTGAGCACCACCTGCTGCGCCAGCCCCGGCGTGCTCACCAGCACCTTGGCCACCGCCAGGTCGCCGCGCCGCTCGACGCCCTGGAGCTCAAGCACCACATCGCCGAGCTGCCCGACAGTGTCGCCGCCGCGTTGCAGCGCGATGCCATCGCACTTGCTGCCCTGGATGAAGGCGCAGTTGGGGTGGAGCGTGCTGTCAGAGACCCGCGGGGCGACGAACAGCAGAAACGGCATGACCACTGCGGCGAATAGGTTGTAGCTGGCCGAGAGCCGCCGGCGGCGCTCAGTATCATCGATGGCCGAGCGCAGCGCGAAGTAGGCCAGGTAGATCAGCAGCAGCACCAGGATCGAGGTCTCGCGCGGATCCCAGTTCCAGAACACGCCCCAGACCACCTGGGCGAAGATCGCGCCGGTGATAGTGGCCAGCAGGCAGAAGACGAAGCCGGCCTCGGCGGCAGCCACCGCCTGCGCATCATACGCCGGGGTGCGCTTCCAGAGATAGAGCGCGCTGAACAGCGCCGACACGGCGAAGCCGACAGTGCAGATCCAGGCCGTAGGCACGTGCATAATAATAATCCGGCCGGCATCGCCCAGACCCTGATAGGGCGGGATGACCAGAAACATGGCGTACAAGACGCCGGCCATCCAGATCCCGAGCAGCCATTTTGCCGGCTGCGAAAGTCGCGTGAGCGCCTGCATACAGCTCTCCGAGCGCTATAACCCTTGGCTCAAAACTTTGTTAAATCATACACGAACCATCACGTATGAGCAAGAGATGAGCGCCGCGCGCAAATGCTCCGCACTGGCTGTACATTCTCGGTATACCGGCGGATAGAGGAACTAAAGAACCAGCCGGAGCAAGGAGCAAGGAGCAGAGCGGCACATGTGGCAAGTAGTACGTAGTGGGTAGCCAGTAGCTGAGGGACGAGCGGGCGAGCGGAAGACGTAGGGGCGTGGCGCGTAGGGGCGTAGCGCGCCACATCGATCCTGGGAAGTATGCCATGCCAAGCGCTTGCTTCGCCGATACAGGCCCCGACGGAACACAGCAAGTAGCACGTAGTAAGTAGCCAGTAGCAGAGGGACGAGCGGGCGAGCGGGAGACGTAGGCGCACGCGCGTAGGGGCGTAGCGCGCCACATCGATCCTGGGAAGAATGACTGCCAAGCGCTTGCTTCGCCTATACGGACCCCGATGGAGCGGCACCGTTAGCTTTCCCAGACCACCGGGAAGAGGAACAGCGATGCGCTGAGCAGCGCGAGGGTGTAGCCCAGCAGCACCTGGAGCGGGGCGAGCCCGATCGCCCACGCGCCGCCCTGGAGCGCCAGCGCGCTGCCCTGCACCGCGACCACCAGCAGCGGCACGAGCAGCGGGAACGATAGCACGGCGAACAGCGCGCCTTTGGCGCTGGCGCGGGCGATGATCGCGCCGATGAGCGTGGTGGCCGATGTGAGCCCGAGGCAGCCGGCGATGACCACCAGCGTCAGCAGCCCAAGGTTGCCGATCTGTACGCGCAGCATGACGGTGAATAGCGGGACGGTGACGAGCGCCAGCAGCAGCAGCAGCGCCAGATTGAAGATCAGCTTGCCGAGGTAGATGGCGGCCGGGTGGGCGGCGAGCCGGAGCGCTGCGGCGGTGCGCGCCTCCTCCTCCTGCACAAAGACCCGCGCCAGGCTGGTGAAGGCGGCGAACAGCAGCGCGATCCACAGCAGCGCGGCGTGGACGAGGGGCAGCTCGGGGTTGACCCGCTGGCTCAGCGGCCCGAGCACCAGGCTCTCCACCACCACCGTCGAGACGGCGAACAGCAGCACGGCGTTGATGGCGTAGCGGGTGCGCAGCTCGGCGCGCAGCTCCTTGACGAGCACGGCGATCGTGGCGCTGAGCAGCTGGTGCCACTCGGTCGGCTGCGGCGCGCGGTCTGGTGTGGGGTGCTGCATCAGGCGCTCAGCCTGAGCACGAGGTCGCCGAAGCGCTCCTCGCGCGCATCGTTCGTGGCGATGATGGCGATACCGCGCTCGCGCTGCGCCGCCACCACCCGCTCCACCACCGCCACGCCCCGCTCGTCGAGCGCCAGCGTCGGCTCGTCGAGCAGCAGCAGCGGCGGCCGATGCAGCAGCGCGTAGGCGTAGCGCAGCCGCTGCGCCATGCCGGAGGAGTAGGCGGCCAGCAGATCGTCGCCTCGCCCTGCCAGCCCGACTTCCGCGAGCAGCTCAGCGATGGACGCTGGCGTGGTGGGGACGCCGCGCACCCTGGCGAAGAAGGTCAGGTTCTCGGCGGCGGTCAGCTCGCGGTACAGCATGAGATCTGGTGCGACCCATCCGATGAGATGGCTGGCGCGCTGCGGGGCGTAGACCGCGCCATCGACCACAACGCGGACGCTGCCGGCGCTCGGGCGCTGGAGGCCGGCGATGGTCCGCAGCAGCGTGCTCTTGCCGCTGCCATTGGCGCCCGCCACCACCAGCGTCTGGCCGTGCGCAAGCGTCAGGCTGAGGTCTGCGATGACCCGCCGCGCGCCGTAGTCTGCGCTGAGGCCGCTGATCTCCACCTGCAACACGTGAGCCCCTCTCAGTCCCCGCTCAGCCGCTGCGCTCATTATCCACGATCTCAAGAAACGCGCTGACGACCGACGGGTCGAACTGGGTGCCCGTGCCGGCGGCGATCTCGGCGCGCGCGTGGGCATCGCTCCAGGCGCGCTTGTACGGCCGCTCGCTGGTGAGCGCATTGTAGACATCGCAGACGGCGAAGATCCGCGCCACCAGCGGAATAGCATCGCCGCGCAGACGCGCCGGGTAGCCAGCGCCGTCCCAGCGCTCGTGGTGGTGGCGGATCACATCGAGCGTGGCCGGCGGCAAGAACTGGAGCGCTCGGGCGAACTCGTGGCCGATGGCGGCGTGCTGGCGCATCACCTCCCACTCGTCTGGATCGAGCTTGCCTGGTTTGTGCAGGATCGCATCTGGCGTTGCGACTTTGCCGATATCGTGGAGGTACGCGCCCCAGCGCAGCGACTCGGTGGTCCTGGCATCGAGCTGGAGCTGCGCGGCGATGGCGATGGCGAGCTGCGTGACCCGATCGGTGTGGCCTTTGGTCTCGGCGTCGCGGTACTCGAGCGCCAGCCCGAGCGCGCGGATGGCGTCCTCACGCGCCAGCCGAACGCGCTCATCGGCGACGAGCCTGCCAGTCAGCGCGGCGACCATCTGCGTGATCGCCACGAACAGCGTGCGCTCCTCGTGGTTCCAGGGGTGCGGCACGAAGCTATGCATGAGAAATGTCCCGACGAGCAGGCCGTCCGGGGTTCGCACCGGGGCGGCGGCCAGGCTGGCGACGCCGAGATCGTGGAAGCCGGCGGCGGCGTCATCGGCGACGGTATCGTTGAAGAACAGCGGCGCGGGCGCGCTCCATGGCCAGCAGCAGCGGGAGGTGCTCCGGCAGCCCGTGGGCCAGGATCGCCTCCATCTGTGGCCCGATCGGCAGCTCGCCGACGGCCGCGCGGGCGAAGAACGCGCCGCCCTGCTGCTGAAAAAATGCCGCACCTGCGGCAGCGGTCTGCTCGACGAGCGTCGCGAGCATGGGGCTCACCGCATCGGCGATGCTGCGGGCGTGCAGACCGCGATCCATCAGCGAGACGATCCGATCGCTAATGGTGGGTGGAACGTAGGCGATCTCGGTCTGCGTATCGAGCATTATCATGGAGTGGCACTTCCGTAGAGTACGATGTGGTTTTTGTAGTATCGCACGGCGATGTTTCGGCGGGCGAACCAGCGCGCATTGACAATTGACGATTGACAATTGACGATTGACGATTGACAGACACGGTAGAGCGATCCTCCGAAGGTTGTAACGAGATGATCTCGGGGGCCGCCCGCCCCTGAACCCCCGCTTTGCGCGTCAGCGCCCCGCTGCCTGGCGCACGCGCCAGCGCCAGCGCTGAGATGCGCTGGTGCCGGATGCGCGCTGACGCTCATTCGCCCAGCAGCTGTGCGGCGAGCGGACTGCCGGGGACAACGTGGCCGCAGACCATAAGCGCGAGCTCGGCGTACATCGCGTTAGCCCAGGCGAACCACTCGCGGGTGAACTGAGTCGGGTCATCGACATCGAAGCCCTCATGCATCACGCCGGTGCCGCCGTCGGTGGCGGCCATCAGCTTGAGCAGCGCCAAGCGCTCGGCGGCGTCGGTGGATGTGAGGCCCTGGACGGCGAGGGCGATATGCCAGATGTAGCGGCTTGGCGTGTGCGGGCTGCCGACGCCGCTGGCCGCCGCGCCGCTGAAGTAGAACGGGTTGCGCTGGCTGAGGATGAAGCGCCTGGTGTTCAGGTACATCGGGTCGTCCGGGGCGCAGTAGCCGAGGTAGGCGATGGCGAGCAAACTGGGGACATTGGCGTCGTCCATGAGGTTGACACTGCCGAGGCCATCGACCTCGTAGGCGTAAATCGGGCCAAACTCGGGGTGCTGGACGATGGCGTGGCGCTTGATGCCGGCGTCGATCTCCTGGCGCAGCGCGAGGGCGTCGTGGGCGAGCTCGTGGTCGGCGAGCACCGCATCGGCGATTTCGGCGAGGTAGCCGAGGACGACGACGGCGAACATGTTGGCCGGGACCAGATAGCCGTAGGTGCAGGCGTCGTCGCTGGGGCGGAAGCCGGACCAGGTCATGCCGGTGTGGCCCACGGGCGCGCCGAGGCCAGCGTGGGAGAGAGTATCGGTGGGTGGGCAGTGCGTGCGGCGGAAGAAGTAGGGCGAGTCTGCGTGGCGCTGCTCGACGCGCCAGAGCTTGAGGATGGCGCGGCAGCCGGCGCTGAACTGCTCGTCGAGGTGGTCCACGCGGCCGGTGGCCCGCCAGAGCAGATAGGCGAGCTGGATCGGGTAGCAGAGGCTGTCGATCTCGTACTTGCACTCCCAGATCTGCGGCCCGATGAGCGTCTCGTCTCGGTGCCCCGAACCATCGGGGGCGGCGTTGAAGGCGTTGGCGTACGGATTGAGCAGGATGAAGGCGAACTGGCGGCGCGAGACCCCGGCGACGAGATCCGACAGCTGGGGGTCATCGGCGGCGCCGATCAGATAGGGGCGCACCTGGGCGGCCGAGTCGCGCAGCCACATAGCGGGGATATCGCCGGTGATCACAAACGTCGTGCCGTCCGGCATGGGCTTGAGGGTGGTCTGGAAGGTATTGGGATAGCAGCGAGCGAAGGTTGCGGCGAACTGCGGCGCGTCGGCGAAGTGCGCGGCGACGTCGTCGATGACACGCTGCATAGCTGGCGTGAGCGGTGGTGTTGCTGGCATGCGGGTATCCCATAGATTTGGCGAGTACAGATGGCATTATAGAACAAGAGGGAACTCATGAACCAATGAACGAAGGAGCGAGGGAACGAAGGAGCGAGGGAACGAGGGAACGAGGAGGCGAAGCGCGCCGGATCGATCATGGGAGGAATGGGATGTTGAGCGCTTGCTTCGCCCGTACGGCGCGGTGCGCGGTGTAGATCTATGCTACGATGGTCAACACAGTGTAGCGCAAGAGGAGACCAATGAAGCTCGTTACCTATCGCACAAACGGGGTGGTGAAGATCGGCGCGCTGAAGGGCGAGCACGTGGTGCCGCTGAACGGGATAGCGCCGGATATGCTAACGCTGATCGACCGAGGGGACGAGGGGCTGGATCGGGCGAAAGCGGCGCTGGAGCGCGGCGACGGGGCCGAGCCGCTGGCCGATGTGACGCTGCTTGCGCCGATCCCGCGCCCGCGCACCAACGTGCTCTGCCTGGGGATGAACTACGTCGCCCACGCCATCGAGTCCGACCGGGCGCGCGGGCGCGAGCCGAAGCTGCCGGAGTTTCCGGTCTACTTCAGCAAGCTACCCGGCAGCGTCTGCGGCCCTGATGTCGGCGTGCCGCTCGACCCGAAGGTGACCGACTCGCTGGACTACGAGGTCGAGTTCGCCTTCATCATCGGCCGCGGCGGCAAGAATATCGCCAAGGAGGACTGGCGGCGGCACGTGTTTGGCTACACTATCGTCAACGATATCTCAGCGCGCGACCTACAGGGGCGGCACCAGCAGTTCTTCAAGGGCAAGAGCCTGGACAACGCATGCCCGATGGGGCCGTGCATCGTGACCGCCGACGAGATCACGGATCCGGCGTCGCTGAAGATCGGGCTGCGGCTGAACGGCGAGACCCGGCAGGACTCGCACACCGGCGATCTGATCTTCGACATCCCGGCGATCATCGAGTACTTCTCGCTGGGCACCACGCTCGAGCCGGGCATGATTTTCTGCACCGGGACCCCGGCCGGCGTCGGCCTGGGGCGCACCCCGCCAGAGTATCTCAAGGTCGGCGATGTGATGGAGGCCGAGGTCGAGGGCATCGGGGTGCTGCGCAACGCGGTGGTGGCGGCGGACTAGCGAACCAGGGAACCAGAGACCAGGGTGACAAGCTAATCTGCCCGGCATCTGCGGGCTATCTGTGGACAAACGGCCCGGCGGCGCGGCTCAGTGCTCGTCGCGGGTGCGGGTCAGCAGCGCGCGCTCGACGGGCGGTTCTGCTGGCGGGCAGGGCAGCACGGTGAGCCCGTAGACTCGGCGCGAGCCGACCACAGCCCGTAGATGCCGAAGCTCAGCGCGGCGATCCCGTAAAGGATCGCTGCGAACCCGAGCGGCGGGCGGCGCGCACGAGTTGCTGCGAAATCGGCGCACGGCGGATCATGACGATCGCTCATTGTGGTATTGGGCGCAAATCGAACCTTCGCAGCGATTGATTAGTGTGTTTACTCTTCCGGCTCATTCGACCGGTATCCGATTCGACGAGTGGGGTGATCTCTATGAAATCGCGTAATACGAACTTCCCAGTAGTGTGTGTCGGCGGGTCAGCCGGCGGCCTCGACGCGTATATTCGGCTTCTGCAACATCTTCCGGGCGATATGGGCGCCGCTATAGTTATCGTCAATCACCTAAGAACCGTGGCCACACGGCTCCATGAAATTCTTCCTCGCTACACCGCAATGCCAGTTGCGTTGATCACCGAGCAACTGCTCATCCAGCAAAACTCTGTGTTCATTATCCCGGCGCAGCGGGATCTCCACGTCCAGGATGGTGAATTTCGACTAAAGCCAATATCAAAACCGCACGGGTGGCCTAACGTTATAACCGTCTTCCTGCAATCCTTAACGGAGCACTGGGATGGGAAGCTCATAGCGGTGATCGTTTCTGGCTATGATGGCGACGGGGCCGCGGCACTGTGCGGAATACGAGACGTGGGCGGTGTAACAATTGCACAGAAGCTCGACACCGCCGCACAACCCGACATGCCTGAAAGTGCGATCGCGAGTGGGTGCATAGACTTTGTTCTTTCACCAGAAGAAATTGCCATAGAAATTACGCGGATCGCGCGTGGCAGCACATAGTCCAGTCCGCAGATGGCGCCTAACAATAGACCTTATCAAGCTTTGTTATTACGATTCAATTTTCTTTGCGTATTCAGAAAATTATGCAATCCACAACATACTTGCATCACACGATCACGAAT
>JAYUUK010000353.1:0-3419 GCA_043754595.1 Roseiflexaceae bacterium
GCGAGTAGCCGCGCCTGGGCCTCGGTGGCGAGCCGCTCGTTGCGCTCCACCGCAGCGCCGAGGTTGGCGTTGAGCCACAGCGTCAGCAGCAGCAGCATGATCGGCACCGCCCAGAAGATGACCCGCACCCGGCGCAGATCGCGGCGCGACTGACGCCAGCCGACCCACCAGGAGCTGGCCACACTTCTGGCGTGCTCGTCGTCCACCGCGTCCTGCACAATGCGCGCCAGCGGGATGCGCCGCAGCAGGCCGCTCGTGGCTGCTGCGGGCGCTGCAGGTGCCGCGGGAAGTGTGGGCAGCGTGGGCAATGCGGCGCGCGATACCTGGACTGGCGGCACCTGGGCCGCCAGCCGCGCCTGGCGTGCGAGCTGGGCCTGGCCGCGCTGGGCGAACTCGTTGACTGGGTTGAGCGTCAGCACGGTGCGCAGGCAGAACGCCACCTGCTCAGGGTCATCGAGCGTGCCGGAGAGCCAGAGCCAGCCGAGCTCGTGCTGCGGGTCGAGCTGCACGACGCGGCGCAGCAGCGTGCTGGCCAGCCGCCGCTGCCCGCCGCGCGCCGCAGCCACGCCGCGCTGGTAGAGGTGCGCCGCTTCGCGCTGGTTCGCCTTGATCGCCGTCTCGCTCATGCTGCTCCGGGTGATCGCTGATAGCATTCTGCCGCCGCGCCAGTTGTAAAGGCGCGAAGCGCAACGCGGGGGTTTGGAGGCGCAGCCCCCATCCGCATCGCGCGTGTTTTTTGAGGCGCTCCGCGCCCTGGAAAGACATGTTCATACCGCTGCGCAGCAGCAAGAACAGCAGCTACCGCGCTGCCGCAGGCCAAAAAATGCGTGTGCGAGCGCAGAAAAATTGGTTGCTACGGATACGCGTGCTACGTCTGGGGGTTGGGGCGCAGCTCCCGACCCCCCCCTTTGCTACGTCAATGCGCTAGTGCAGTTTCAAGCTGCATGGTTTGAGTCGCGCGAGCGTTTCGCGGCGTTCGTCAATCGTCAATCGTCAATCGTCAATCGTCAATCGTCAATTACTCAATACACTAATGCTCCGGCAGGACGCGGTTGATCATACGCTGGCTCTCGAACGGGTCGCTGACGAGCCGCGAGCGGATGACCTCCCAGTTGCGCGGGTCCTCGCCGCCCAGCCGCCAGATGGCGATGCCGGCCAGATCCAGCCGCTGCACCAGCTGCAGCTTGGCGTCCAGCCCGCTGGCCGTGGCGAACCAGATCGTCCGCCGCCCGCCGTCGCGCGAGCTGTACGTGATCCAGTTCTCCTGCACCTCGCCGCGCGAGTCGCGCTCCATCAGGTTGACCGGCAGCTTGTTGGCATCGATAATATCGGCGATCATCTGCCAGGTCTGGCCGAGGGCGGTGCCGCCGCTCGCCGGCCAGTTGTAGCCGTAGAACGGCACGCCGATCACGACTTTGGACGGATCCACCACCGATTTGGCGTAGGTGCCAACGCTCTCGATCCAGTAGACCGGCGAGACCGGCCCAGGGCCGCCGCCGCGCCAGTGGTAATCATACGTCATAATCCGCAGACGATCCACCACCTCGCCGAGCGCCGCCAAGTCCTGGTAGCTGCCGAGGCCACATCTATCGCAGTTTTTGGCGTGGACCGCGATCGAGAGTAGCTTGCCATCGGCGTGGAGCGCTGCGCCGAGACCGACGATGAAGGCGGTGTACTCATCGCGCAGGCTGCTGGATAGGAACTCGTAGTCCACGTCGATCCCATCGTAGCCGTAGGTCTTCACCTCGCGTACGATGGCGTTGATATGGTGCTGCCGCCTGCTGGGGCTGGAGAGAATGCCGGGCACGGGATCCTCGCCGAGGACCACATTGTGGACGGTGGGGATCACCAGGACGTGCTTCTCTTTGGCGAGCGCCAGCAGCGTCGCGTCCCGCGCCTCGCGGTCGTGGTATAGGTCGCCGCTCGGGCTCGGCGCGTACCAGAACGGGCTGACCTCGTCCAAAATGTCGGCGTTGGTATCGAAGCTGCGTCGGTTCTCCGAGCCAAACGAGTCTGGCAGCCAGGCGGCGATCAGGCGGCCGGTCTTGGGGTGGCCGCTGAAGCGCGGCGCATCATCGCCGGCGGCCGCCACCAGCGCCGATGTCGTCGGCGTCGGCCCGAGCGGATCCAGCCTGGCGGCCGGCAGCCGCGTCGGCGTCGGCACGGTGGTGGCGGTGGGCGGCAGCGGCGTGGCGGTGCGCAGCAGCGGCGGCGCCGACGCGCGCTGCGCTAGCCCGATCGTGTTTGAGACGAGCGCCAGCCAGACGAAGATTGCGGTGGCGAAGATGATCGTGCGGGCTGCGACGCCTGGCTTCAATGGCGATCTCCACGTAACGGTTGCGGTGCGCTCGGCGGCGCAATTGCGCTGCGTATTGCTCAAATTATACGTTTGGCGTAGAGTATGTGTCAAGGATATGCGCAATCATCTGCTCACCACGCTCAATCTGCTGGCCGCGACCGCGCTGCTGCTGGGCGCGCTGCTGCTGGCCACGCGCCAGGATTCGCGGGCGCTGCTGCGCGACGCTGACGCGGCGTTCGTTGGCGGGCGCTACGCGGCGGCGGCCGAACTGTACCGCCGCTACCTGGCAGCGGAGCCGGCCGACCCGCGCCCGGAGGCTGGGCTGGCGATGGTGGCGACGCTGCGCGGCGATCTGCCGGAGGCCCGCGAGCGCTTCGGCCGCGCGATCGTCGCCGGGCTGCGCGGCGAGCAGCTCGATGCTGCACGGCTGTACCAGGCGCGCATCGAGCAACTGGCGGGGCGCCCGGAGTTGGCGGCGCAGTACCGGCGGCTGGTGGACCGGGGCGGCGCGCTCGGCCCCATCCGGCTGGCGCTGGATGGCGAGGCGGCGCTGCTGGCGGCGCAGCCCGCCGATGCCGCAGCGCAGTATCGCGCTGCCGCCCCCGATCTGCCGCAGCGCTGGCGCGAGCTGGCGCTGCAGCGGCTACGCCTGCTCGATGCTCAGCCGCCGCCAGCGGCGCTCGTGCCGCCCGAGCGCGGCGCGCAGCTGCTGCTCGAAGCGCTGCGCCCGCGCTTCGCGCCGATTGCCGCAGACGACCTCGGCGCCGACCCATTGGCGCGCGGGATGCGCTGGCTGGCGGCGGGGTTTCCACGCCTGGCGGCCGATACGCTGGCGCAGGCGCCGCCATCGCGCGAGCGCGAGCTCGGGCTGGGCTACAGCGCCTGGCTGCTCGGCGATCTGGCGACGGCGCAATCGATCTTCGCGGCGCTGGCCGCCGCCGAACCGCAGGACGTCAGGCTGGCGGCGCTGGCACGGCTCACGGCCCTCGACGGCGCACCCCCGCCAGATGCCACAGACGCTCCAGGGCTGCTGGTGCGCGCCGCCTACCAGACGCTTCAGCGCAACTACCCCGAGGCCGCGCAGCTCTACGACCGGGCGCTGGCCGCCGCGCCGCCGCCC
>JAYUUK010000354.1:0-3419 GCA_043754595.1 Roseiflexaceae bacterium
CTGACGGGTCAGGGCGCTTGGCGAGTCGAGAATGCCCTGCCCGACCGCGAGCGTCACCTCGTCGGGGTGCTGCATGAAGGCCACGGCGAGCACTTCCAGTCCCACCACCTGCCCAAATGTTGCGTTCACGGTCGCGCCAGGGAGCGCATTGACGAAGCGCCGGAACTGGCCTGGCTGCGCGTCGTTGCCCCAGCCATTGTCCGAGCCCCACCAGTAGGCGTCGTCGGCGGCCGAGCAACTGCCCGCGCCACCTGCACCGATGCTACACGTGCGGTCCCAGGCGTACATCCCCGTCGGATCGGTGTTGCTGACCGGGTTGGCATACCCATACTGATGAGTCTGCTGGCAAACTCGGGCGGGTGGTCGTTCGTGTTAGATTGTATAGGTGCGCGGTGCCGCCGGGCGCACGTCGTACCGGCTAGATCATCGCCGATGTGAGGAGCCGGACAAACGGCGGTGTCGCACGTGGGACGAACGCCTCGCCCACCAAGAAGCTGCTGACGCGTGCGATATTCAACGCGGTGGCCGTAAACAGGGCCTGGAGCCGGGTCTTGGCCTCGCCAACGTAGCGTGCATGCCGCAGATCGCACCGTCGCACCGCCTGCGACAGACTTCCCTCGATTCCGGCACGCAGCGCGTACTGTGCTTTGAAGTCGGGCGTCTGCTGCCGCTCCCTGGCTGTTTGGAGTGCCACAAACGAGGCCTGTTCCCGGATACTCAGCTGCCGCCCGCGCGTCGTGCCGGTGGTACACGCTGTCTGCACCGCACACGCCCGACACGCCTTCGCCGCGAAGGTAATGCGCACCATTGGCGTGTTGTTGCCATCGCGCACCGCGTGCCACCCGTGACTCTGCGTGCCTTGCGGGCAGGTGGCCTGCCGGGCGTCCCAATCGATGGTAAACGCGGCGGCATCATAGCCCGTGCCGGTGCGTGCCTGCCAGCTTGGGGCCACAGGCGTCGGCCCGAAGAGATCCACCCCATAGTCCTGCTGGCTGGTCACCAGATGCTCGGCATCGATGTACCCGGCGTCCACCAGATGCTGGGCAGGGAGGCGATCCGCCGCGTTCAAATGCTGATGAATCACCTGCGTCATCGTCGTATCCGCCTGCGGTGCGGGCGTGAGCTCCACATTGGTGAACAGCCGCGGTGCTGCGTCATCGCATGTCTCGCTCAGATGCACTTTCTAGCCGACCCAGATTGTCCCGCGTTTGTTGCTGTAGCGCGCATCGGTGTCGTGGGGTGAGTTGATGGCCAGGGCCGCCGGCGGGAGGTCATCACGGGTGCGCCAGTCCAAGGTCGCACCGTCGCTCGTCCACAGGTACTGCTGCACCCAGACCTGCCGTAGGATGCGGATGGCTGGCAGATCGCGCAGTTCCGGTGGCGCGCTCGCGGCCCAACAGGCACGCAGAATCTGTCGCCCATCTTGCCCAATCTGTACGGCCAGCGTCGTGCGTGCGGCCTCGGATTGCGGCAGATGCCATTGCTGAAACAGCGCACGGTAGCGGTCGCCCCAGGAAGTGGTAACCTGTGCAGCCAGCCAGGTGGGTGCGGCCGTGGTCAGCACGTTGCGCGCAACCCGCAGCGTCTCGCCAACGAGTTCGAGCCGGTGGAGCGCCCGAATCGCGCCAAGGACGTGGGTCGAATCGGTGCGTTGGCGACCACGGGTCTTGAGCAAGCCCATCGTCTGCATCTGCGCGAGGATGGCCTCGAAGCAGCGCGCCTCGGCGGCATGGTCAAGCAGGCGTTGGCGAAACTCGACCAGGACACTGGCATCGAACCCGGCATCGTCGAGCGGGCGATGCAGCGCGTATTTCCAATCCAGTCGGGTCACCAGCGCGGTCACGGCGGCACGGTCGGACAGCTTTTCCAGCTGTTGAAAGATGGTCACAAAGGTTAGGAGCACCGGCGACAGGCCAGGTTTGCCTTCAGGATGGTACAAATCGGTGAAATCCGTGTCGTGGAATTGCGCAAACAGCGTATCACCAACCAAGCGATAGGGACTCGCCCCGGCGAGATGCCGCGCGCCCCACGCGGCAATCGCGTCATCGATCGGCGCGGGTGGCTGTGGTTTGAGGCTCATACTGTCCCTCCATATGCCGCGTTAGGACACTGAATCATTGGCGAAGCGCACGCTCAAGGGCATCGGGTTCGGCGGTGAGCACACCGTTGATGACCAAGTGCGGATCTGACCACCACGCCGGTACCAACGCCTGACTATGGTCATAGGTCGCACATGTGCTACACCATTCCCAGCGTGCGCCGTCCGCGACAAACCGTTCAGCGTCAATCACCCGGTCAAGCGGCTTGCCGACGAGATAGTAGTGGTGCAAGGTGGGCGACCCACAAATTGGACATGCTGCCGCAAGATCGATCCCTTCACGTGACTGCGCAAACACCCGTGACCACATTGCGCGCTTGTCGAGTGGAACGCCGCGCCAGTATCGAGACTCGCTCATATCTTACCTATTTCCGTGGATATAGTGTTCGAGGGCATTGCCAGAACCAGAGGGCGTTCCATCCTGACGTATCACACGGGTGTGGTTGTGCTTATCACGTTCAGATCGGATAATCAACGAACGACGGGTATTGAAGCGCATCCAAATTGGTAAGCCAGCGTGACAAGAGCTGAACCAGATCACTTTCTTCACGAACGAAGAATTTCTCTTGATGTTCGAGTTGCTCTTCGTGGATATCATGCTCGGCTGCCATCACCTCCCGATCGACTTCAAAATACCTGACAACGAAGGTGTTTCGCGAACTCCGCGGCGGATAAACCCCAACCCAGGCTCGATGATGCGCGTCACGTGCTTGGACTTCCGCAGCGACCATTTGCTGCTGCTGCACTAGCCAGTAGCGAATATGGGATGGCAAGTTCATACGACCCGATCTTTCCAAACGAGGTATGCGATAGTTGAGCCGCTTGTCCCATATGTGCGCTTGCTGAAATGGAACAAGATCAATTATGGCCACACCAGCGGATCACCATACGAGATAACAATAACATCGGTATCAGTATGAACCTGCAGGTGGCGATATTGGGCGTTCGCTTCG
The DNA here is from genome assembly GCA_043754595.1 of Roseiflexaceae bacterium. Classification (GTDB taxonomy): domain Bacteria; phylum Chloroflexota; class Chloroflexia; order Chloroflexales; family Roseiflexaceae; genus JAYUUK01. Next base: position 3,052 of record JAYUUK010000354.1, read on the forward strand.
CCTGGCGTATGATCGAGCAATCGACCATCTGGCCCGACCTGATCATCCCAATGGTAGGTGCGCGCCCGGCCATTGAAGAAACGTCGTGCCTCTGTGGATGTCATACCGGTGGTGTTACGATAGTGTGGATTTTCGCCCACAAACAGACGTAAGAATAACTCTTCAGCTACCTGTCGTGTCGGGACATGGACTCGTAATGCCCCATCACGCAGCTGTTTTGCGGCCTGTCGTACAACTGGCCCCGACCAAGGAATAACTGATGGGTCACCCCCAATATAGAGCTGCCCCGGTTCCTTGGCGTACCAGTTGATGGAACCAGGGCGCGGCAGATCATCGAGCACGCCGCCAGCGCGAGCGTACTGCCCGAG
>JAYUUK010000355.1:0-10301 GCA_043754595.1 Roseiflexaceae bacterium
CAACGCCCCTCGCGCTCCCCGCTCTCCGCTACGTGGCATTCGCGCGCCATTCGCGCCCCATTCGGCCAATGAGCTGATGACTCGCGCGTCAATGGTCAATGGTCAATGGTCAATGGGCCCGCCCGCCCGGCATCTGTGGCTATCTGTGCCTATCTGTGGACAACCTGCCCGGCAATCGTCAATCGTCAATCGTCAATAGCCAATAGTCAATAGCCAATAGTCAATCTGTAGACAACCTGCCCGGCCTACTCCGTCCGCAGCGCCCGGATCGGGCTGAGCCGCGCCGCCCGCACCGCCGGGTAGATTCCAAAAAAGAGCCCAATGCCGGCCGAGACTCCGGCGGCCACAATCACCGAGATCGGCGTCACCACCGCCTGCGCGTTCTCCAGCAGAAACACTGAGCCGAGCACGAATGTGCCGGCGAACGACAGCAGGTAGCCGATGATGATTCCAATCCCGCCGCCGGCCAGGCTCAGCACCATCGACTCGATCAGGAATTGGAGCAGGATATCGCGCCGTTTGGCCCCCACTGCTTTGCGCAGCCCGATCTCGCGCGTCCGCTGCGTGACGCTCACCAGCATAATGTTCATGATCCCGATCCCGCCGACGAGCAGCGAGATAGCACCGATCGCCAGCAGAAACAGCGTGAACCCCGCCACCGCCTGCTGGCTTTGCTCGGCCACCGAGGCTACATCGGTCAGGGTAAAATCGTTTTTCTGGTAGGTCAGCCGGTGGCGCTCGCGTAGCACCAGCGTGATCTCGCGCTTGGCCTGCGCGATCTGCGTTGGCGAGAGCGCCTCGAGCGTGACCCGCGAGACATCGACCTGCGGGCTCATCTGGTTGCGGAACAGACGGTTGCGCGCTGTATTATACGGAATGTAGACCGCCTCAGATGCATCGTTAAAGCCGCCGCCGGCGTTGTTGTTCGGCTTGTTCAGCACGCCCACCACCGTGAACGGCACGCCATCCAGCGTGACTCGCTCCCCGACCGCTGCGGCATCGCTGCTGAACAGCGCCCGCGCCACTTTGGTGCCCAGCACCGCCACCCGCGCCGCTGCGGCGTCGTCTGCATCGCTGAAGAATGTGCCGGCCGCGACCTTATTCGTCCCGATCTGAAAGTACGTCGGCGAGATCGCGTTGACGGTGTAGTTGTAGCGTCCCTGCCCGGCGCTGACCTCGCTGAAGCTATTAAATTCGATGGCGGCCCGCCGCACCGCCGGCGCGCGCCCCGGCTCCAGCAGCGCCCTGGCGTCGGCGGCGGTCAGCCGCGGCTCGATCGTGCTGGTGCCATCGCTCTCGTCGCTCGCAGCGCCGGGCGCGATATAGATCACCGAGTCGCCGAGCTTGGAGAACGAGCCGCGCAGATAGTTGGAGAACCCGTTGCCGATGCTCTGCATCCCGATTACTGCGCCCACGCCGATGATGATGCCGAGCATGGTCAGCAGCGCCCGCGCCTTATGGGTCAGAATCGAGGTCCATGCCACCCGAAATGCCTCAAAGATGTTCATCGTTACTCCGAGCGCAGCGCATCGATCGGGCGCATCCTGGAGGCCTGGAGCGCTGGGAAGAAGCCGAAAATCGCGCTGATAGTGGCTGCCACGCCGGTCGCCAGCAGGATCGAGGCGGGCGTGACCAGCGCGCGCGCCGCCTGATCCTGGAGGAAGCTCTGTAGCAGCAGCGTGCCGACCGGGGCGAGCGCCAGCCCGAAGACGGTGCCGATCGCGCCGCCGAGTAGCCCGAGCATCAGCGCCTCGACGAGAAACTGAAGCAGGATATCGCGCCGCTTGGCCCCGACTGCCTTGCGCAGCCCGATCTCGCGCGTCCGCTCGGCGACGCTGACCAGCATAATGTTCATGATCCCGATGCCGCCGACGAGCAGCGAGATCCCGGCGACGATCCCGAGGAAGGCGTTGAACCCGCCGATGATACCGGCCAGTTGCTGCCCGAGCTGCTCAAGGTTGAAGATGCTAAAATCGTTTGGCTGGTAAGTCAGCCGGTGGCGCGCCCGCAGCAGCGCCGTCACGTCTTCGATCGTCTGCGTCACCTGCTGCCGCGAGCTGGCCTGCACCAGCAGAAATGAGACGTTCAGCTTGCCGACGAACTGGTTGCGGAACAGCCAGTCGCGCGCGCTGCTATACGGCACATAGATCGACTTCTGCGGGTCGCCGGCGAACAGCGCCTTGGTGGTCACTACGCCGATGACCTCGAACTCGACGCCCTCGATGCTGAGGCGCTGCCCGATCGCCGCGCTGATGCTGCCGTAGAGTCGCTCGGCCACCTTGCTGCCGATCACCGCCACCCGCGCCCGCGTCGCCTCGTCGGCCTCGGTGGTGAAGCGCCCCGCGCCGAGCGTATTGGCGGTGATCGCGAAGTAGGCCGGCTGTCCGCCGGTCAGGTCGTAGCTGACCCGCTGCCCGCCGGCGGTCACGGTGACCCGGTTCTGGATCACCGCCGCCACATTCTTGACGTTGGGGCTGAAGCCGGGGGCGGCGAGCGCCTCGGCGTCGCTAGCTGTCAGCTGCGGCGTCAGCGTCACATCGGCGCGCCGGCTGTCCACACCAGGGATGACGTAGAACGAGCCGACGCCGAACTTATTCAGCTCGCCTTCGAGAAACGCGGCGTAGCCGTTGCCGAACGCCAGCAGCGCGATCACCGAGCCGACGCCGATCACGATGCCGAGCAGCGTCAACAGCGAGCGCATCTTGTTGGTGACCAGCGCGCCGATCGCCAGCCGGAAGGATTCGATAATGTTCATAGATTAAAGAGGGAGATTCTCCGGGGGCTGCGCATGTACTCAAATGTCAATGCGCCTGGTCGCTCGAAATGGCCCCGTCGCGCACGCTGATGACCCGCCTTGCGTTCTCCGCCACCTCGGGCGCGTGGGTCACCAGGATGACGGTGATGCCGCGCTCGGCGTTCAGTCGCTTGAAGATGGACATAATCTCGTCGCCGGTGCGGGTGTCGAGCGCGCCGGTCGGCTCGTCGGCCAGGATGATCCGCGGGTCGTTGACCAGGGCACGAGCGATGGCGACCCGCTGCTGCTGGCCGCCAGAGAGCTCGTTTGGCCTGTGCCCCATGCGCTCGCCCATCCCGACCGCCTCCAGCGCAGCCTTGGCCCGCGCGGTGCGGTCCGCCCCGTTGCCGTACAGCATCGGCAGCTCGACGTTGCGCAGCGCGGTGGTGCGCGCCAGCAGCATGTACTGCTGGAACACAAAGCCGATCTTCTGGTTGCGGATCTCGGCGAGCTCGTCGTCGTTCAGCGCGCCGACGTCCACGCCGTCCAGGGTGTACGTCCCCGCGCTCGGCTGGTCCAGGCAGCCGATGATATTCATCAGCGTGCTCTTGCCGCTGCCGCTCGGCCCCATGATCGCCACCATCTCGCCGCGATCGATCGTCAGCGAGACGCCGCGGAGCGCGTGCACCTCGACATCGCCCATCTGGTAGGTCTTGGCGAGGTCGGCCACTTCGATCAGCGCTGTCATCTAGCCTCCGCCGCGTAAGTTGGGGTTGATCGTCTGCACCACATCTGGCAGCAGAATCGCATCGCCCGGCTTGAGCCCTTCGAGCACCTCGACCGACTGGCTGTTGCTCAGCCCGAGCTTGACGTTGCGGCGCTCGCCAGGCGGCGGCGTCTGCCCCGGCGCGCTCGGCGCTGCGGGCGGCGTCCCAGGTGCGAACGGGACGTAGACGAAGCTCTGGCCGTTCTCCGACTGCACCGCACGCCGTGGGATGAGCGTCGCGTTCTGGTGCTGCTGCGTGATGATCTGCACATTGGCGCTCATCCCCGGCATCGCCGCGCCCGCGCCGCTCAGTTCGACCCGCGTCTGGAACGTGTTGGTGCCCTTATCGCTCTTGCGCGCCTGCGGCTCGATCGTCGTCACCTTGCCGCTCAGCGGCGCGTCCGGCAGCGCGTCGAGCTGCACCGTGGCCGGTTGGCCGCTCTTGATCTGGGTGATGTCGAGCTCGTCTACGGGCACATCGACGAAATAGCCGTCCAGGTTGACGATCACCACGCTGCTGGTCGTCCCCGGCCGCTCGCCGACCGTCAAATCGACGCGCGAGACCGTCCCGGCCAGCGGCGCGGTCAGCGTCGTCTGGTCGAGCGCGCGCTGCGCCTGCTTAAGCGCGGTCTCGGCTCTGGACACATCGGCCTCGATGCGCACCACATCGTTGGCGTCGGCCTTGGCCAACAGCTTATCGATGGCGGCCTGCGCGCTGTCCACCCCGGCCTGGGCGCTGGCGACGCTGGCGTTCTTATCGGCGCCGGTGAGCCGGTTGAGATCGGCCTGGGCGCTGGCGACGCTGGCCTGGGCGCTGGCGATTTGGTCGCGGTCGCTCCCGGCGGTCAGCTTGTCGAAGTTGGCCTGGGCGCTGTTCACGCTCTTCTCGGCGCTCGTCACGCCGGTGGCCTCGGCCTGTCGCGTCGCGTCGTACTCAATCTGGCTCTGGCTGACGGCGGCCTCCGCGCTTTTGAGGCCGGATTCGGCGCTCACAAATGCATCGTAGTACTGTTGCCGCTGGGTATCGCCGAGTTTGTTGGGCCGTTTCTTGCCATCGGCCCCTATGATCTCGGGATTAGTCGGATCCTGGCCTGTCTCCTGGATGAACGCCCAGTTCTGCTTGGCAGTGGCATAGCTGGACTGGGCGCGGGTCAGATCGGCGGTGGCGCGCTGGAGCGACAGTTCGGCGTTGCTCTTGCTGGCCGAGAGCCGATTTTTATCGGCCTGGAGCTGGGTCTGCGTCTGTTCGAGCGCGGCGCGGCTGGCGCGGACGTCAGTATCTTTGGCGCCGGCCTGAACCTGCGTCAGCTGGGCGCGGGCCTGTTCGAGCCTGGCCTGGGCGGCGCGGACATCCGAGCCCGAGTACTTGGCCAATGTCTGCTGATAGGCCGCCTGCGCCTGCGCCAGCGATGCTCGCGCCTGGGCGAGCTCGGCCGGCTGCGCGCCGCCGAGCAGCTTCTCATAGGCCGCCTTGGCCTGGACGATATCGCTATTGGCGCGCGCCACGCCGAGCTGGGCGTCGATTGGGTCGAGCTTGGCGAGCGGCTGGCCGATGGTCACGCGGTCGCCCGGTGTGACGAGCACCTCGGTGATCGTGCCATCGCTGCTGAAGCGGATCTCGGCCTGCGTGCGCGGCGCGAGCGTGCCGGTGGCGCTGACCGAAGCGTCGATCGTGCCGCTGCTAGCCTTATCCGCCACCCAGCCAGTGGGCGGGCCGGATGTCACCGGGGCGCTGCGCGGGATCAGGGCGAAGGCGAGCGCGCCAACAATGAGTACGGCAGCGACGATACCGATCCATAGCTTCCGGCGGCTCTTGCGCCGACGAGGTTCGGACATAGCGAAGCTCCATTTCAGAACATGTAATGATATGAGTATAGCACCGTGTGCTCATAATACGATGGTGCAGAAGTGAAGGTTGCGCCGCACACGCGGTATAATACGCCTATGAAACAACTCGGAACATTCTGGTCGACGCTGCGCGAGATCGATGTCGGCGTGGTGCGCGATGAGGCGGAGCGCTCGATCAGCATCATCGTCGTCGGGCACCCAACGGCGGCCGAGGCGGCGGCGCGGCTGCTCAGCTACGGCCCAGACCGCTATCCGAGCGGCATGCCGTCGCCGGTGGTAGCGCTGGATATCGCGGCGATCGCGGCGCACGGTGGCGCGCTCAGCACCGCCGACCTGATCGTCGTCGCCATCGACGCCCGCGCCGGTCTGCGCGAGCAGGAGGCGGCGGCGTTCGCACAGCTGCCGGCGCTGCGTCACCCGGTGGTGGTGGTGGCGCTGTTCGCCGAACGTCTGCTGGCGGGGTCGGCGCTCCCGCCGGAGATCGCCGGGCGGGTCGTGTTCGTGGCCGATTCGCAGTCGCCAGCCGCCGCCGCCGCGTTTGTGGCCGAGGTGCTGCGCCGCCTTCCTTCTGAGTTGCATCTGGCGGCGGCGCGACGTCTCCCCGGTCTGCGCGATAGCTTCGCCCGTGATCTGATCGCCAGCACCTCGTTTTCGAACGCCTCGTACGCGCTGGCCTCCGGTCTGCCCGAGCAGATCCCCGGCATCAACATCGGTATCGCCGCCGCTGATATGCTGGTTCTGACCAAAAATCAGGCGATGTTGGTCTATCGGCTGGCGCTAGCGTTCGGCGCGCCGCCAGACTTTCAGGCGCGGATCGCCGAGTTGCTGCCGGTAATCGGCGGCGCGTTCTTCTGGCGGCAGGCGGCGCGGTCGCTCATTGGGCTGATTCCAGTCTGGGGCTTGCTGCCCAAAGTCGCCGTGGCCTATGGCGGCACCTACACATCGGGGGTGGCTGCCTGGCGCTGGTATCAGAGTGGCCAGCTGGTGGATACTGGGCAGCTGCGGCAGATCATGGCTGAGTCGATGCGGATCGGGCGCGAGCGGGCCGCAGAGCTGATCGACCGCGGCCGCAAGCTTGGCGAGCGCGGCGGTGAGACGGCGCGACGCCGGGGCGGCACGGCGCTCGATTCGATCCGCAGACGGCTGCCTGGAGCCAAAGCCAAAGCGCTACCGCCCCCCCCCGCCGATCGCTCGGATGACCCATCTTCCAAGTAGCAGGAGCATCGTACTTTGGAGCGATTCATCATTGAGGGTGGGCACCGGCTGAGCGGCAGCATCACGCCGGCCGGGAATAAAAACGCTGCGCTGCCGCTGCTGGCCGCGAGCCTGCTGACCGACGGCGAGATTGTGCTCGAAAACCTCCCGGCGATCGGCGATGTCCAGACAATGGTCGAGATCATGCGTCGCCTGGGCGGCAGCGTCGAGCCGCGCGGCCCGAATGCCTGGACGATCAATAACGAGGATCTGGGCGACCAGGATCCCGACGCCGGGTTGTGTCGCCGCATCCGCGCCTCGATGCTGTTCGCCGGGCCACTGCTGGTGCGTCGCGGGCAGGTGGTGCTGCCGCGTCCGGGCGGCGATGCGATTGGGCGGCGGCGGCTGGACACCCATCTGGAGGCGCTCACCGCGCTCGGCGCGTCGGTCGAGGTCTCTCCCACCGCCTACACCATCCGCGCCGACCGGCTGCGCGGGGCCGATATCTTCCTCGACGAGATGAGCGTGACCGGCACCGAGCAGGCGATCGCCGCCGCCGTGCTCGCCGATGGCCATACGACGATCAGCAACGCCGCCTCAGAGCCGCACGTCCAGGATCTCTGCCACTTTCTCAACACGCTCGGCGCGAAGATCGGTGGCATCGGCTCCAACGTCCTGCAGATCGAAGGTGTCGGCGCGCTCCACGGCGGATCCTATCGCATCGGCCCAGATTTCATGGAGGTCGTCTCGTTCATCGGCCTCGCCGCCGTCACCCGCTCCGAGCTGCGGATCTGCGACGCCAGACCGCGCGACCATCGCATGAGCCGGATCGGCCTCGGGCGGCTCGGCGTGACGTGGCGCGATGAGGGCGAGGATATCGTCGTGCCCGCCAATCAGGAGCTGCGGGTGCGCGAAGATGCCCACAACGCCATACCCAAGATCGACTCGGCACCGTGGCCTGGCTTCAATCCAGACCTGCTCAGCGTCGCGCTCGTCGTCGCGACTCAGGCTAGCGGCACGGTGCTGATCCACGAGAAAATGTTTGAGAGCCGGCTGTTCTTCGTCGACCGGCTGATCGGGATGGGGGCAAAAATCGTCCTGTGCGACCCGCATCGCGCGGTGGTGGCTGGGCCGAGCCAGCTCTACGGCGAGCCGGATGGAATGCCGAGCCCTGACATCCGCGCCGGCATGGCGCTACTGATAGCGGCGCTCGCGGCGCGCGGCAAGACGCAGATCTTTAACATTGGGCAGATAGATAGAGGCTACGAGCGGATCGACGCGAGGCTCGCGGCGCTCGGCGCGCGGATCGAGCGCGCTAGCTGAACAGCGCGCGAAGGGGTAATTGATCAGCGACCGATGGTATAGATTGTGAGCAACCGATCGCCTTCAGGCTCGCTCAGCACTGTGGTCATGCGCGCGGAGGCAACGAGGCCGGCACCGACTGGGTCGACGCGCGGAGCATCGTTGAAGAAGTAGTAGTAAACCTGGCCGTTGAGGGCAAAACCGCCGACCGCGCTGCTGTGGCGCTGCCCGTGGACCGTTTGCACCAGCGGATCGGCGATTCGGTCGTCGAGATAGCTCAGCGCTGCGGCGCGTACAACGAGCGCGTCAGCGGTTCTCATCTGACTGGGCGCGGCGATCGGGTCTGGCTTTGGCAGGCCAGAGATCGCGATGAAGGCGGTGAGGCACGCGATACAGATGAGCACAGCGAAGAGCGCCGCGTACCAGCGCTGTGCGCTGGCGTATGGCTGAGCCTTCTGAGTGGTTGAGTGCAGCATCGTTGTTCTCCTCGCGCCGTGGTACTATGCTCTCTATAGCATACGGCGTGCCATGCCAGGCGGCGATTGTGGTATTCTGAAGCGATGATGAAAACACCCGCACAGTGGCTATCAGGGTGGCGTTTGGCATGGTTGGCATGGTTGTCTCGTGCAGCGCTGGCGTGTCTCGGCGGGCTCGGCGGGCTGCTCGCGGCCAGGCTCGTGCTGCGGCTGTTCGCGGCGCGGCCAGATCATCCGCTGGTTGCGGCGCTGCTGTGGTTCACCGACCCAATCGTCGGGCCGCTCGTCGCGCTCAATGCGCGGCAGCCGCTGTTTGGCGCGGTGCTGGAGCTCTCGACGCTATCGCTGCTCGTGGCCGTTGTGGTGGTGATCGTCGTCGCGCGCAGGGCGGGCGTGGGGGTGCCGAGACCGCCGCGGGGCATGCTAAAGAAGTGAGGATGGCATGGACTTTTTGCAGCTGATGATCGTGCTGACGCTCGCCGGGCTGTGCGGCGCGTTTGCCGAGTTGATCGTTGGGTTTGGGGCGCGCGGGCTGGCCGGCATCCTGGTGGCGGTCATCATTGGCATACTTGGCGCGTTCCTCGGCTCGACGATCGCCAATCTGATCCAGCTCCCGAGCCCGCTGATCATCAGGATCACCACGGTGCGGATCGATATCATCTGGGCGGTTGTCGGCGCGGTACTCATCCTGCTGGTGCTCAGAGGCGTCCGCGGCGGCTCGCGGCGGCCGGCGCAGCCTGATGAGCAGCCGATCGTCTAGGACGGGTCGGCTCTGGAGGGTATGTCAGCGCGCTAGCCGCTGTGTCGCTTGCGCAGCTCGTCCCACACCCGCTCGGGCGTCACGCCCTGCTCGCGCAGCAGTACCAGGCTGTGGTATAACAGATCCGAGAGCTCCCACGCCAGCTCATCGGCCGAGCGATTCTTGGCGGCGATGATGACCTCGGCGGCCTCCTCGCCGATCTTCTTGCCGATGCGGTCCACCCCGCCGATCAGCAGCTTCGTGGTGTATGAGCCATCCGGCCGCTGCTCATCGCGCTGCGCAATAATGTCAGCCAGCTCGGTCAGGATCTGGCTCGGCGGTAGCCGCTCGGCCACCTCTGCGCCAGCCAGATCGCGGTGGAAGCAGGTCGGCGCGCCGGTATGACACGTCGGCCCCGCCGGCTCGGCGCGTATGAGCAGTGCGTCGCCATCGCAGTCCTGCCGGATCTCGACGAGCCGCAGCAGATTGCCAGATGTGGCCCCCTTCTGCCAGATCTCACCCCGGCTCCTGCTCCAGAACGTCACCAGCCCGCTCTCCTGCGTGATCCGCAGCGCCGCCTCATTCATGTAGCCCAGCATCAGCACCTCGCCGCTCCTGGCATGCTGCACGATGGCGGGGATCAGAACGTCGGTGTAGGTAAGTGATTCCATAATTATTGACGATTGACTATTGACTATTAGGATCCTACGAGAGTGAAAAGGGATGATCGCGGGGGTTGAGGCCCCAAACCCCGCGTTACGCTTTGCGCGTTTACATATTACATAGGATTGCTCTATTGTTCAAGGTTTTGCCGCTGTCAATCGTCAATAGAGCAATCCTATCAGCGTAGGGAAGGGGGAGAGCTCGCGGGCTGCGCCCCAAACCTTCGCTCTGCGCTTCGCGCGTGGACAACGCACGGAGGATTGCTATCGTCAATAGTCAATGCTCAGTGGCGGAAGTGGCGCGTACCGGTGAAGACCATCGCCAGCCCGAGCCGATCGGCGGCAGCGATCACGTCGTCGTCGCGGATCGAGCCGCCAGGCTGGATCACGGCGGTCGCTCCGGCAGCGGCGGCGGTCTCGACACCATCGGGGAACGGGAACAGCGCGTCTGAGGCGATCACCGCGCCGCGTAAATCGAGCCCCGAGCTCTGCGCTCGCCAGGCGGCGATCCGCGAGCTATCGACCCGGCTCATCTGTCCCGCCCCGATCGCCAGCGTCCGGTCGGTGGCGGTGTAGACGA
>JAYUUK010000356.1:0-3407 GCA_043754595.1 Roseiflexaceae bacterium
CACGGCTATGTGCTGTGCTGTGGCAACATCCAGCGTCCAGATACCGCTTGGCTGATAGCGTGCATTGAGGTTGACGAGCACCAGCACATCGAAGTCGAATCCGTTGATGTCGATGATGTTACGCGGCTGGCAGTATTTGATCTCATAGCGCCGCTGCTCAGCATCCCAACCATCGAAGCCTGGCGCGTTGGGTGTGCCACGAAGCCGCAGTCCAAGCATGCGGGCGACCTGTGCCGCGACGACATAGTGGAGTACGCAGAGCGTGCGAGCTTTGTACGGCTACACCGAATCCCTATCGTTCGTGACACCGAGTGTCTAAAGCGATCCGACACAAGATCTAGGCTGCGAGGAGTTCCAGAATGCCACCGGTTGGGTCGTACAAAAACGCCTCAGCGAGACTGCTCGAATCGCGTAGTCGCTGTTCGACAACGGAGGTCGCACAGTTCCCCAGCCGCATCCAGATGACTTTTGGGGGAAATCCGAGCATAACACTCAAATCACTAAAGTCCGAGTCTTTGGTGACGATAGTGTAGTCATGGCTGGCTGCATAATGCCAGACCACACTATCGAGCGCTTGGTCGAGCCCAAGGAGAAAAACGTGACTACTCTGCGGATACGGATCCGCAAGACGTTCGACCAATCGTGGTGAAAGATTATGGTCAAAGAGGAGTTTCATCCGGCAGCAACGACAACGAGGCGCTCACGATCGGCCGCGTAGCTGAGACATGCGTGCAGATCTGCTTCCGTGAGATACGGAAAGTCGTCAAGAATCTCCTGAGCCGTCATACCCGATGCAAAATAGGAAAGCACGTCGTAGACGGTGATACGCATACCACGGATCGTCGGCTTGCCGCTCCGCTTGCCTGGTTCGAGCGTAATCAGCGAGCGATATGATGGAGACATAAACACCCCCTGTGGTGTGCCACGGCCACGCAGCGTAAGTATAACACGCAGGCATGGCGCCAGCGTGTTTGAAGCAACGGCGTATGCTTCTGATCACAATGTAGGCGGGCGCCGACCAAACAGCCGTGCAATCCACGGGCGTTTGGCCGATGGCGCGTGACCGATCTCACTACCCAAAAAAGCATTGAGGTCGGCCCGGTTGAAGACAATGACGTCGCCCTGTGAGCCCGATGCAATTAAATAATCGGGAATGTCTTTTTTGAGCTTGCGAATACTGATCACATCGTCGAGGCGCAGCACGAGCTTTTGTCCTTGCACCGTCCAGGCATCGGGTTTGTGCTGCCACAACTGAATGAGCTCGTCTTTCACCTTATCGTGTTTCGCCTGCACATACTCGTCCATGCTCACAACGCGGCACCAGTCGGGAACTGTCTGCCGATATTCGCCGAACAGTTCGCGTAGAATGGTCGATGAGCAAGCCAGGATGTCGCGTGGCTGATCATCGTGTAAGAGCGTTAGCAGCCGATTGAGATAGGCGCGATACAGGTTGGTGCCAAGGCTGCGCTTCAGTTTTTTGATCGTCGTCGCCAGCGCGCGGCTCGTACCGGTGTGATCGGGGAGCGATGCGCCAGTGTAGATAATCAAGCAACGCTTGCGGATCTCAGTCTCGAACGTATCCTTCTCGCCATTCATCGAGAGCACCGTGACGGGATACTCGCTGAGCGAGACGAAGTCATCTTTGATCAGCGCTGCCGCGTGATTATCAAACCGGGTACGATCCAGATCATCGAACAGCAGCGGGTAGCGGCGATTCTGCTGGCGCAGACCGGGTACCTGCGACTTCGTCAGCCAGTCGTTTGGCAAAAATCCTTCCCGACCAAACATCGAGAGCGTGAGCGTGCGAATAAGCTCTGATTTGCCACAGTTACTCTTGCCGTAGAGCAGCCCAAAGACTGGATAGTCGAGCAAATACTCGTCGCGGGCGAGCGCGCGGTTACGAATGTCGCAGATCAGCGGGCTGATATACAGCCAGTTCATAAATGTAAAATAGTCCCGCATCAGACGCTGTGGGTCGCCACCGCGAAACTGTTCGAACCCTGTGAAGTAGCTAACGAGGATGTCGATGTCGGCCGCAACGGCCTCAGGCGCGGGATCGAGGTCGAGGGTTGTGCCGGAGAGCTGGACCAGCCGGTTCGCTCGATCGATGCTGAGGTACTCTTCGGGGTTGTCGGTCTCGGTGCGTATGTTGGCTTTCATATACTGCACGGCGCGGCGAGCGGTGTTGCGATCGAGGCGGACGGCGCCCTGTTCGGTGGTGAGCACGCTTGTAAGACCGCTGAACTGCTTTGGCGGTTTTTGACTAAGCGTTTTTTGAATAATGCTCGGGGTGGGCGGGCGATCGGCGACAACGATCAGTTTTGGGGTGTCTTCATCAGATTGTCCGGCAGCAAACGCGGGCAGATGCTCAATGGTGAATGGCTCGACGAACGCGCGCGGGAGGATACGGGTGGTGGATTGGGCTTTGATCCGCTCGTAACGCTCAAGAAAGGCATCGAAGGCGGCGGCATCGTTATCGAAGCAGATATAGCTCTCGTTCTGGGTGCCGCTGAACGCTCGTTCGGAGAAGTTTGCCGAGCCTGTGATCACACGCGTTCCCGACGGGCCATCGAGAAGATACAGCTTCTCGTGGGAGATGAGGCCTTGGACCACGAAGAGCCGCAGCTGCTCACGAATGATCTTGTCGCGGACGAAATCATGGCCCTTGACCGATTGAACGAGCTCGGTTAGCAGCAACTCTTGAAAATGGAGATACTGCTCCATCCGGCTCAGGATATCTTCGCGCCCAAAAATGATTTCAACATCGTCGATCAGCTCTGCCACACGGTTGATAATCGAGAAGCTATTTGAGTAGGTCAGCACCTTGAGACGGCTATAGCCGACGAAGAGCTCATCGAAGGCGATGTCGCGCTGCTCGACGAAGTGCGCCTGGACGATCCGCAGCGTCTCGCTGGTATCGAAGAAACTTGGGCTGTTCGCGGCGGGTGTCCGTTTGCGTCCGGTCATAGCGATGTCCCTCCTCGGCATGTGTTTCGCTCACGTCTACCGGCTCGTCAGAAAACGCATCCGTCACATATGTGCCGAGTCTATAGCATGTGTCAACCCTACTCCCGTGCGGTGGGAGTTGGGCTGCTCGCGGCATCGTCTCAACGGCCGCTGGCCCAGGGGAGGTACAGCAGCCGCAGCGGCGGGGCGTCGATGGCAAGCGCCAGGCTCGCTGCGGTGGTCACGCTGGCGCTTATCGTGTGTGCCGCGTCGTCGCGCTGCGCTGCGAGCGGCAGCCACTGGCCGCGCGCAGTATCCCACTGCACGAGCTGCGGCGCGGCATCGGCGATCGACTGCCCACCCAGGTCGGCGGCGCTGAAGCTGAGCACGACGGTCGCCGGTGCGTCGAGCGTCGCCTTCGCCGCGCCAGCGCTGCGAAACGCCAGCCGGTAGCCGCGCAC
>JAYUUK010000357.1:0-10296 GCA_043754595.1 Roseiflexaceae bacterium
CGAGCGCGCCGCGTCGTGCTTTACCGCGTTCCTACTTTACAGCGTTCCTATATTCCCCGCTCTACGACGCGCGTATTTCTAGCTCACATCCGTTTGTTCTACAGCTGCGGTAGCGGGCGAAACTTATAGCCATAGACGATCAGGCCCTCAGGACCAAGATCGGTGAGCTTGCGCGTGACCATCTCCACGGGCATGTCGATCGACGCTTCATCGATCGAGCAGTCGGTGATCTGCGCCGTGATCATTGGCCCCTCCTCCAGCTTGATCAGCGCGAGCAGGTATGGATCGCCGGTATCGTACCCATCTGGTGGCTGACGCACGAGGCTGAAGCTATAGACGGTGCCACGACCGCTGAAGCGATACGGCTGCCACGCTGCGTCTTGGTCATCGGCCGGTGGGAAGCGCAGCGCGCCGCTTTGGGTATGGCGCTGCCCTTCGAGCCGGTAGCGCGCAGCGCGCTGACGCCAGTGTTTGGCGAGGTTCATGTGAGCTCCTGCTACTCAGCGACGAGAATGGTGGTGACGGCGGTTACGCCGATGCCGCCGAGCGTCTGAGCGAGCGCCACACGCGCGCCCTTGACCTGCGCCGCACCCGCCTGCCCCCGGAGCTGACGCGTCAGTTCTACCGCCTGATAGACGCCGTGTGCGCCGATCAGATCGCCGCGCGCCTTACACCCACCGGCGGTCGCAAGCGGCGTCGCGCCGTTCGGGCGGATGCTCCCCTCCCGCGCCGCGGCTGGCGCGCTGCCGCGCTCCGCCAGACCGATCGCCTCAAGCGCGAGCGCTGCGGCGATACCGTGTGGATCCATGACGTCGAGCACCTGAATATCGGCGATAGATAATCTGGCCGCGGCGAGCGCCTGCTGCGCCGAGCGCGCCGCGGCGGCCAGCCAGAGCGGGTTCTGCCGGGCATGGAGCGCAACGCGATCGGCGGCGTGCGCGGTGGCGGCGATGCGGATCAATGGCGCGCCGAGCTCGGCGGCGACCGACGCCGAGGCCAGGACGATCGCCGCCGCGCCATCGGCGGTGGTCGAGCAGTCGAGCAGCCCGAGCGGGTCGGCGATGGGCGAACCAGCGCGCACCTTCTCCACCGTGATCGGGAAGCGATAGAGCGCGCCTGGGTTGGCCGCACCGTTGGCGTGGGCATTGACCGGGAAGGCGGCGAAGTCATCGGCGGTACAGCCGTACTCGTGCATATAGCGGCGCATGAGCATGGCCCACTGCGCGGTGGGGGTGGTGCCGTGGACCGCCTCGAAGTCAGGGTCGCCCATCAGGGCGAGCGCCGCATCGCGCGTCGGGTCGAGCACATCGCTGACTTTCTCCACGCCGAGGACCACCACAAGGTCGTAGACGCCAGCGGCGATGGCGAGCGCCGCCTGGCGGATCGCCACGCCCCCCGCAGCCCCGCCGCCCTCGATGCTGACCGCCTCCGCATTGACAAGACCGCCGACCTGCGCGACGGCTGGAGCGATCTGGCTCTGACCGCCAATCAGAGGCGTGAGGGCGCTGGCGGTGTAGAGCGCTCCGATACGCGACGGATCGATGGGGCCGAGCGCCGCAGCGAGCGCCTCGTGCGCCAGCGAAACTGCAGTGCGCTCCCAGTGCTCAGCGACCGGCGTGGCGGCGTGGCCGACGATATAGACTGCGTTCGTCGATAGGTTACTCATGCCATCACCAGCTTGCCGCGCCATCTGGCATACATAGCATAGTCGACGAAGGTCGTGCGCTGAAGGTAGGTGGCCGTGAGCGGGGCGCGATTACGGCGCTCGATGATTGGCGGCGCGACGGTGAGCGCGTAGGCATCGGAGCCAGCACCCGAGCCATAGGTGCAGAGTAAGATCGTCTCACCAGGCTGCGCGACATCGAGCGTGGCGCACAGACCGAGCAGACCGGCGGCCGAGTAGGCGTTGCCGATGGTGGGCGAGAGCAACCCTGGTTCGATCTGTTTTGGCAGAAAGCCGAGCTGTTTGGCGGCGGTCTGGGGGAATCGAGCGTTTGGCTGATGGAAGACCGCGTAGGTGAAATCGGCCGGTTTAGCGCCGGTGTCGCTCAGCAGCCGCTCGACCGCGCCGCGGGTCTGATGGAAGTAGGCCGGCTCGCCGGTGAAGCGATTGCCGTGGACCGGGTAGGCGCGATCGGCGCGGCGGAAGAAATCAGGTGTATCATTGACATAGGAGATGGCAGCATCGACGAGCGCGAGCGACTCTTCGCCTGGACCGACGAGGATGGCCGCCGCCCCCGCAGCGGCCGTGTACTCCAGCGCATCGCCAGGGCGGCTCTGAGCGGTATCGGCGCCGATGGCGAGCACATAGCGCCCCATGCCGCTGCCGACGATGCCCGTCCCGGCGGTGAGTGCCTCGGAGCCGGCCTTGCAGGCGAACTCCCAGTCTGCGGCGCTGACCCACGGCGATGCGCCGATCGCCTCAGCGACCACCGTGCCAGATGGCTTCACCGAGTAGGGGTGGCTCTCCGAGCCGACCCAGACCGCCGTGAGGTCGGCAGCATCGATGCCAGCGCGGGCGATAGCGTGGCGCGACGCCTCGATCGCCATCGTGATCGTATCTTCATCGGGTCCAGGGACGCTCTTACTCTCGACCGGGACGCCGCCAACATTGTTCCAGACGCGAGCGATCTCGCGCGACGCTATCCGGTAGCGCGGGATATAGACGCCGTAGCCGACGATGCCAACCGGTATATTCGGACGCATGACCATACACAACTCCACGTAGAAGGTATCGTACCGCATAGATAGCACAGGGCGACGGCCGGGCGCAGGCGCTCAGACAGCGACGTGCATCGCTTCGAGCAACTGCGCGGCGCGGGCCGGCTTAATAATGCACTCGCTGACCATCTGCGCGGCGATCGTATCCACCTCGCTACCGCGAGCGCCGGCGGCCATGGCGATCTGTCTGGCGTGAAGCCCCATATGGCCGCGCTGGATTCCCTCGGTCGCGAGCGCGCGCATGGCGGCCAGGTTGGTGGCGAGCCCAGCGCAGACGCAGACTTCGGCGAGCTGGTGCGCGTGCTGGACACCGAGCAGCTTGATGGAAGCCTGAGCCGCAGGGTGGACGCGCGTGGCACCGCCGACGATACCGACGGCGAGTGGCATCTCAAGCGTGCCGACGAGATCGCCGGCGGCGTCGCGCTCCCAATGCGAGAGGCTGGTGTACTGTCCAGATCGAGCGGCGTATGCATGCGCGCCGGCCTCGATAGCGCGCCAATCGTTGCCGGTCGCGATGATCACCGGGTCGATCCCGTTGAGAATCCCTTTGTTGTGGGTGGTGGCGCGGTACGGGTCGACGACGGCGAAGGCGTGGGCCCAGAGGATAGCTTCGACGACCTCCTGGCCGCTGAGGCCATCGCGAGCGAGCGAGGCCGCCGGTATCGTTGCGCGGGCCAGCGAGAGTCGTCGGTCGGTCAGGTTCGACAGGATGCGTAAGATCGCCCGACCGCCGCTGAGGCGCTCAAGCAATGGCGCGATCGCCTCGGCCATCGTATTGACCGCGTTGGCACCCATGGCATCGCGGCAGTCCACGAGCAGATGGACGACGGTCATGGGGCCCATCGGCGTGATCGGGAAGTGATGGACCTCGATGCCCTGGGCGCCGCCGCCGAGAGTGACGATGCTGCTGCTCTGGCGATTGGCGAGCGCGAGGAGCTCGACGCTCGACGCGATGATAGTGCGCTCCGCAACTGCGGCGTCGGGAACATCGACGAGCTGGATCTGCCCGATCATCAGCGGGGCGGTGGAGGTCGCCACGAAGCCGCCGCCATCGCGGGCCAGCTTGGCGGCGAACGATGCGCCGGCCACGATCGACGGCTCTTCGACCACCATGGGGACGAGCATATCGCGGCCATTGATCTGGAAGTTGGTGGCGATGCCGAGCGGAAGGCTGTAGGTGCCGATCACGTTTTCGATCATCTTATCGGCTCGCTCGACGGACAGTGTACCGCCACCATAGAGTGAGCGGAGGTCTTCATCAGTGAGGCCATCGAATGCTTTGACCGCCTGGAGACGTTCGAGCGGACTGAGCTGGTAAAATCCCCCGAGGCGTGAGTTACGCGTACCCATACACTCCCTTTTGCTGTTTGCGGACACCAGCATCAGCACCGATGTGAAGCGAGTATAGCATTGGCGGGCAATCAGAGGCTAGGCAACGACCGTCAAAAGCTCTCAGGTTCGTCCTCTGGAGACGTTGTATGAAAGGTATGGAGCAATGCAGCGATGGGTCATACTTGTGGCGTTATTGCTGGCCGGATGCAGCGAATCGAGCGCGCCGCCGGTACGCCTGCCAGTGTCACAGCCAGCTCCGGCGGCCCAGACTGTCGATGATCTGGTAGATGCCGGGGCGCGCAGTGCGCCGGTGACCGTGGTGGGCGTGGCAGAGCAGCGCGCTGGCGGCGCGCTGCTCGGTGCCGGGCGAGCACGTGATGGGAAAGGGGCGTGGCCAATCTGGATCGATGGCGCGCAGCTGACGGCGAACGCTGGGCAGCTCGTGGTGGTCACGGTGAGCGGTACGCTGGTGGGGCCTGGGGCATTCGGCCCAGACGGGCGGGCGCGCTACCAGATCGTGCGGCCAAAAGTGGTGCAGCTGACGCCGAGCGAGACGACGATCCAGCAGGTGAGCGCCAACCAAGCGTTTAGCGGGCGGCTCGTGCGTCTGAGCGGGACGCTGCTGGTCGGCGAGACCGAGGCGCTGCTCATCGATCGGGTGGGAAGTGGCGGCATGCCGAGCGGCGGCTCACGGCAGATCAAGCTCGAACTGCCGCGCTCCGTCGATGTGCTGCCAGCGCTCGCGCCATCTGGTTCTGGCGCTGTGCGCGCGGGGAGCGTGCAGATCGAGGGGATGGTGCGCGATGGGGCGATCGTGGTCTTCCAGATCGATACGGTGCGGTAGCGCAGGTATACATGGCACGAGCCGACGCGAAGGAGTTCGCGCCGGCTCATGGGGGAACGATGACCGCGCGGACTTCTCCGCGCGGCCAGAGGGCGACTAAGGCTCGTTGATCTTGCTGAGGAAGCGATCGGTGAGCGTGCCACCGAAGGTATCGCTCGTCAGTCGGGTCTCGACGCGCATCCGCCCGTCTTCAACCGCCTTGGATGAGAAAGCGATCGTATGCGGCTCGGACGGCGTTCCGACCGATGACGTCACCTGGACGCCGTTGACGATGTTGGCGAACGTCTCGCCGACGCTGTTCTGGAACACGGCTCCGCCGCGCGAGCCATCGAAGTTCTCCGCGCCGATCGCCACACCATCAAGAGAGCCGAGCGTGATTTGCGCGTAGGCGTAGCTGATGTTGACGTCGCTGCCGGTGCCGGTGTTGGTGCTGAGCGGGATCCAGATTTGGAACGAGTTCTTAAATGCGGAGCCGTAGGCTACCACATCTTTCCACTCGACCACGATCCAGCCGTTGCCACTGACATTATCGGAGAGCGACCCGATCGACACCGAGCCAGGGGTCGTCGCATCGCTCGGATCGAGGTCGGTCCAGAGTGGGGCGAGCACATTGTTCGGTCGCTGCGGACTCGGCAGACCGTTCGGCGCGTAGGCAATATCGCCGCCCGTGCCGCCGCCGACCACCACATAGCCGTTCGAGACGATCCCGAGGCGGGTGTAGCTCTCACCGCCGTAGGTGAACGCCGGGACATTGAAGTTGCTGATCGTCTCGTCGCCAACGCCAGTTATCGGCGTGACGCCGAAGGTACTGAGCGGCAAGAACCCGGCTGGCGTGGTGCCAAGCGCCACCTGCACATCGGGCGGGCTCGCGCCCTGGAGCAGGCCCTTGAACGCGATCGTCTCATCCTTGAGCGTGCCGCCGGTGACGGTGCTCTTGATGACTTTGAGCGTATCGCGGACGCGGGTTCGCATCTTGATGTTGGCCGCGCTGTAGGTATTATTGGTGGCGGTGACCGAGCATGCCACGGTATCGCCGACCGTGGCCGGCGCCGGGGCGCAGGTGCTGTTCAACGAGATGGCCGTATCGCGGCGAATGACCGTGACCGGGATCCGGACGCTGGTGGCGCCCGAGGCGGTGAACGTGACGGCCGCCATACGGACAGCGTCCTGCGGCAGATTGCGACCATCGACGTTGATCGTGATCCGCATCGTCTGGCCTGGCCGGATGGTGAAGCTGCTGGCCGAGACGCTGAAGTCTGTCCGGTCGCCCATATACGAGATCGACGGCCGGTAGCGGATCGTGCGATCCGTCACGTTTCTGGCGATACGGGTGAAGCTATAGATGCCGGGGAACGTCGGGTGGAAGATACTGGGGTAGTTCGTATCCCACAGCGTATTCTGCATCGCCAGGTAGTTCGCACCGGTCTCATCGAAGGTGACGCCGGGGTTCCACGCGCGGTTGAGCGCCACACGGCCCGAGCCAGCGTCGAACGAGTTGAACGGCGTTGTGCCATCCTCTTTGACGAGTCCGGCGGTGCTGGCCGAGGTCATCAGCGCCGATTTGATCTGGCCTGGGGTCCAGTCAGGGTGGATCGACTTGAGCAGCGCGCCCGAGCCAGCGACGTGCGGGCCGGACATGCTGGTGCCGCTGAGGAAGGTGAAGTTGTCCACCGGCTTGCCGTATTCCAGGCCGGTGAATCCGGCGAGGATATTGACGCCGGGGGCGGTCACGTCGGGTTTGCTGACGCCAAGGTTCTGGTCAGAGCCGCCGCGCGAGCTGAAACCGGCGACCACATCGCCCTGTTGCGGACCCTCAGCACCATCGGTGAAGGTGGCTGTCACGCCCGCCGGGTTCGCCGCGAAAAACGCCAGGAGCTGGTCGCCCTGGAGCTTATCGAAGTGGATAGTGGGCAGCACGTGGCGATCGGCATCGCGACTGGACGGCGATGCGTTGTAGAGGAACATCCCGACCGCGCCGCCGGCCAGGATATTTGCGCCCTTGGTCACGCGGGAGACCACGCCGCGGCGGCAGATCACGATCTTGCCGGTGAACGTCCCGGCGGGGGCCGGCGTCGAGCAGAGCGCATCGCTATAGGGCGCATCGGCGGCGCTGACCACCGGTGCCGGCGTCGCGATGCCTTTGGTCGAGCTCACACCTTCGAGCTTGATCGTGCCGGTGGCACCCATCAGCGTCGCGTTGCTAATGAACGTCCGATCGGAGGTGCTGGCGGCCACGGTGGTGACCCACGGCGAGCGGTGAGCGACGGTATCGGCGCCCGGGCCCGAGTTACCGCCCGACGCGGCGACGAAAACGCCAGCGTTGTAGGCATCGAGAAAGGCGAGCTCGACGATATCCGAGTAGGGGTTCTCGCCGCCGGAGATCGAGAAGTTGATCGCATCGACGCCGTTGGCAATCGCCTGCTGGACCGCGCTGGCGCTATCGAGCCCGTAGCAGCCAGTTCGGCCGCAGACCTTATAGGTGATGATATGCGCGCGCGGGGCCACGCCGGTGAGCGTGTACGTCTGGCCATTGACCACCGTTGTGGCACCATAGTTGCCGGCGGCGGTCGAGGCGGTGTGGGTGCCGTGGCCATCGTCATCGCGGGCCGAGGTGAACTCCTCGGGGGTGAGGCCGCTGATCAGCTCGTAGGAATCCTGGAAACGATAGGCGCCGATCAGCTTATTGTTGCAACTGAAGGCCGGGCCGGGGTTCGCGCCGCTGGAGAAATCGCAGTCGCGGGTGCCCGGCACTGCGGCGTAAGGCTTGCCCGCCGGGTCAGGGTCGGAGAAGTAGGCGCTCTCCGGCCAGATACCGGAGTCCAGCACGCCGACGATCACGCCCTCGCCGGCGCCAGATGCGCCGCCGACCTGGGCCCACGCCACTGGCGCGCCGATGAACGCCACGCTGCGGTAGGTCTCGGGCTGCTGCAGGGTATTCTCATAGACCGCCTCGACGCCAGGGAGGGCGGCGAGCGCGCTCACCTGGTCTGCGGGGACGAGCATGCCGACGCCGCCGATGATTAGATCGTAGCGTGAGATAACCCTCGCGCCAGCGATCGCCGCAGTTGCCGTCTGCTCGAAGCCCGAGATCTCGGACTGCACCAGCCCGCGGTAACGCACCGCCGACGTCGACGTCACATCGACTTTGCCGGCCGAGACCACCGGGGCATCATAGCCGGCGCGCTCGCCTTTATAAGCGACGACCGACTTGGTATTGAGCTTCACGAGCACTGAGATCTGCTTGACAGGGGCGGCGGCGCGCGCCGACGGGCTCGGTGCCGCCTGGCTGCTCTTGACCGCCAGGCTCTCCTGATTGAGCAACTCGGGCTGCACGACGGCCGGTGCCAGCCGGGGTTTGGCTTCGTCTGCGCGCGCGGCGGTCAGACCGCTCAGCGCCAGCACTGGCATCAGCGCCAGCGTCGCCAGACGACCTACAAAACTACGATATCGCATCGATACTCCTTGATGATTGTGAACATCAACATCCGTTAATAACCGGAGTGCCGCCCATGCGGCGCTGCGCCCGGCTGCAATCTACCGGATCGGGTCATACCTTCACACGGCTGCGTTGCGCTGACGCTGGGGTGCAACGCAGGTGAGCGCCAGGTGTATAGCGCCAGTGCCACACCGAGCGACGACTCGTGGCTCGCGATCGTTACGCGTTCGTGTAGCCTTGTAGCAACTCCTTTCCTCGCGAAGATCATCGGTGCTGCGCGACGCATGCTCCGCATGGGGAACACTGCTCCGCGACGATGATACATTGGTCTCGAATCGTTGATACGATGAATGATACCTGAGAATGTCAACCTGAGCACATACGATGTGTGCGGTATCATCTTTTAGAACATGGCTTTGCAATGCAGGAAAAACGTTCTCTCTCAGCTTCTTACACAGAATCATTATGAAATGATTGTAACAATTCTGCGCACAAGTGTAACGGACACTTCACAGATCGGGTCGGACCCTTTACCTCTGCATCTACAGGTAGATGCTAAATTGAGTTGAGCACGAGCTTCGACGCCCCAGTGCGGTGATAGGGAACGCTCGGTTTTCGCCTGCCACACCGGATAGCGGGCGATAGATCGTAGCAACTGCCGAGCGATCGCGCTTGACAGGTGGCATCGACGGTGATATTATGATGACCGAAGTCAGTGACTAAGGTCATTGACAAAGAATAGCGGGAGGATGATGAATAAGCGGCAGCAGCAGCGCGCCGACACCGCCGAGGCGATCTTCGCCACAGCGATGCGGCTGTTCGCCTCACAGGGGTTCGCAGCCACCACGATCGAGCAGATCACGGCAGCGGCTGGGGTGGCGAAAGGGACATTTTTCGTCCACTTCCCTAGCAAAGACGCGGTTATCAGCCATCTGAGCCGGATGCAGGTTGAGCGGCTCAACGGCATAGTGCGCGACCACCCGACGTTCGCGTCGAACAGTTTTCGCGAGCAACTGGGCATCATCTATGCCACGCTCGGGGCAGGGATCGACGGACAGCGCGAGCTGGTACTGCTCACGACGATGGAGGGATTTCGGCAGCGCGACGGCTTCGGCGGCGATGCGCAGGGGATCGACAGCTTCGACGCGCTGCTGCTACCGATCGTACTGGCGGCGCAGCGACGGGGCGAGCTACGCGACGATATTGCGAGCGAGCGGCTGGTGGCGCTGTTTCGCAGCAGCTATTTCATGGCGGTCTTCGAGTGGCTACGACACGATACGAGTGACTTTCTCACGCTGGCTGCGCAGATCCTCGATCTGCTGCTGGCCGGTGCCACGCCAAGGAGCATGTGATGATCGGCAAGATTCTGTTCGGCATTGGGCTGGGGATCGATATCGTCTCTGGGGTATTCTACCTGGCAGTGGTCAACGCGGTACAGATGGCGCAGACGAGCTATGGGCCGACGGTGCAGGACTACGCGCGCAACAACGAAGCGATCGGGATGCCGCTGATCAGCGGCATCCTCGTCATCGGGACCGGGCTGGCGCTGCTGGGCCTAGTGATGGCGCTCGTGCAGCGCGGCGAACAGATAACTAAGGACGTGCTATGACGACGCAGATCATCGACGGGGCGGCGAAGCTGCCGCCGCATCTCCCGAGCCGACACCCGCTCGGCGTGCTGCCCGAGATTCGCCGCGACCCGATCGGGTTTATGGAGCGGCTCGTCGGGCGGCCGGAGCCGGTGATCGGCTACCGACTGGGGCCAAAGCAATCCTATCTGGTCAAGCATCCCGACGGGATCAAGCGTGTGCTGCAGGACAACGTGCGCAACTATACCAAGGATCACCTGAGCTACACGATGGTGCGCTGGGTGGGCGGGAATGGACTGCTGACGAGCCAAGGCGACTTCTGGCTGCGTCAGCGGCGGATAGCCGCGCCGGCGTTCCACCGGCAGCGGATCGCGG
>JAYUUK010000358.1:0-10256 GCA_043754595.1 Roseiflexaceae bacterium
GATAGGCACAGATAGGCACAGATAGGCACAGATAGGCACAGATAGGCACAGATAGGCACAGATAGGCACAGATAGGCACAGATAGGCACAGATATCGAGCAGATCAGCTCGAAGCGATCGAGCGGAGCGCCAAACGCCAGAGGAGTGCGATGAAGGACCGCACTGGGGCACGATGTATCGTGCTCTAGCGCAGCGCAGCGTCCTCCAGCGCGCCATGCATCACAGGGTCTCGACCGCATCGGCGATCTGAACCCGAATCACCGCATCGCCGGCGCGCAGCGCCTCGGCGCGCGGCCGGCACCACGCCGACGACCATCTGGAGCGGGTAGCGCTCGACGTTCTGCGGGGTGAATGCGATTCGTCTGCCATTGCGATTTCCTCCTTATCCCTACGGCGGGTACGGTCACTGCGATGCCGTGCGGTGCACCGCACATCATCAATCGTCAATCGTCAATACGTTAGTGCGCCATCGGCGGCGGCCCGGCGGGGGTCTCTTTGCCGCCGGCCGGCGCACCTCGCCCGGCCCACTCCCCAGGCCAGCCCGGCAGCAGCAGCCCGAGCAGCACCGCGAGCAATGCCACCACAAATGTGACCTGGTAGGTACGCTCGAAGCCGATCAGGTTCTCGTCGCACGCCCGCTGCACGCCGGCACGGATGGCGACGATGGCTTTGGCCCGCGCCGCCTCGGGCAGCGTCGCGATCTGCTCGGCCGCCGCCGCCGGGATGTTCTGGGCGGCCGCCACGCCGGGCGTCTCGCACAGCCCGAAGCGCGCCTGCGTCGGCAGGGCGCTCGCCTGCGCTTGCTGGCTCTGGGCCTTGACCTCCGGCGAGAGCGCGCTGCTGAGCACCGTGGCCAGAATCGCCACGCCGATCGACTGGACCACGAAGCGCGTGCCGTTGATGAGCGATGAGCCGCGCGACAGCTTATCGCGCGGGACGGCACCGAGCGCGGTGGAGAGCGTGGTCTGGATCGTCATGCCGAGCGCCACGCCGCGCAGCGCCAGCAGCGCCATGATCCACGGGATGGGCGTATCGGCTTGAATCTGCCCCAGCTGCCAGGTGTTGACCATCAGCAGCAGAAAGCCGATGACGATCAGCGGGCGCGGGCCGATCTTATCGTAGAATCGCCCGGCGATCGGGGTGGCGAAGCCGGAGGCGATCGCCAGCGGCAGCAGCAGCAGCCCGGTCTCCAGCGCCGTCCGCCCGCGCAGCGCTTGAAGGTAGACCGGCATGAGAAACTCGGCACCAAACAGCGCGATAACGGTCACGTAGCCAACCAGGCTGGCGATCGCAAAAGTGCGATTGCGGTACAGCCGAAGATCGAGCAGCGGCTCTTTGACCACGAACAGCTCGACGATGGCGAAGGCGATCAGCGCCACCGCCCCGATGCCGAAGAACAGCAGCACGTTTGGCGAGGTCCAGCCCTGGTCGGCGGCGATGGTGGCACCGTAGAGCACCGCGCCGAAGCCGACGATCGACGTGACGATCCCGAGCGGGTCCAACACCGGCTGCCGGTCATCCTTTTCAGGCCGCAGGAAGCGGTTGGCGATGAACAGCCCGGTCACCCCGATCGGGACGTTGATGAAGAAAATCCAGCGCCAGAGGTCGGCGTCCACCAGCAGGCCGCCGAGGATCGGGCCGAGCGCCGGGGCGAGCACCAGCGCGATGCCGAAGAAGCCGAGCGCCGTGCCCTGCTCCTTTAGCGGGAAGGTGCGGTACAGCAGCGCCGGGCCGAGCGGCTGCGCCAGACCGCCGCCGATGCCCTGGACGGCGCGGGCAGCGATCAGCACCCCGAGCGATGGGGCAATGCCGCACAGCACCGAGCTGGCGGTGAAGACCAGCAGGCCGGCGAGGTAGATCGCCTTGATGCCAAATCGGTCTGCCAGAAAGCCGGAGAGCGGCGTGGTGATGCCCAGCGCCAGCACATAGACACTCAGCACCCATTGCGCGTCGGTGAGGCTCGCGCCGTACTCGGCGCGCAATGTGGTGAAAGCCACATTGACGACGGTGCTGTCCAGGATGATCATGAAGATGCCAAAAATCACCGAGATCAGCACCTTCCATTTGTAGGCGAGGCCGCCGCTGGGCGTGGCCGGCTGGTCTGTGGTCACAACGTACTCCTTGCATTATCGTGGTGCGCCGATGATACGTAGCTCGGCGACGATTAGACGTATGCGCCGGCGGCGCGGTCAAAAAAGAGGTTTTCCAGGGTCTGCGCCTCCATGCCCCATATGCGGCACACTTTTTTGGGCCTGCGGCAGCGCGGTAGCTCCTGTTGTGCCGCTGCGCAGCGGAGCTGCGCAGCAGCAGTAAAGTGTTTCAATAGGCGCGGCGCGCCAAAAGGAAACTTGGATGCGCATGGGGCTGCGCCCCCATGCCCGCGCTGGAAGCCGTTGAAGACTCAATCGACCTGTGAGCCGACCAAAGAACACCTTGACAAAAGCTGTGCATCATGCTATGATCGTAGCAATGGGGAGTAGCGGGCTGCGTGCGCAGCCGAGACGATCGTCAATCCGGGGCCTCGGCTCCCGGTCGTCTCCGTTGGCAACAACGAGGCGAGACCATCTTCGCGTAAGGCGAGATGGTCTCGCCTTTTGTGTACTCAACGGAGGCGATGATGGACTCAATGATGTGGATGTGGCTGCTCTTCAACCTGTTTGTGATCGGGATGCTCGCGCTCGATCTCGGCGTGTTCCACCGCGAGGCGCACATCGTCTCGATCAGAGAGGCGGCGACCTGGAGCGGCGTCTGGATCGGCATGGCGGCGCTGTTCAACGTCGGCATTTTCCTCTTCTGGCAGCAGATCAATCCCACCAGCAGTTATACCAACAACGAGGCTGGGCTGGCATTTCTCACCGGCTACCTGATCGAGAAGTCGCTCAGCATCGACAATATCTTCGTCTTCGTGCTGATCTTCACCTACTTCGCCGTGCCCGCCAAGTATCAGCACCGGGTGCTGTTCTGGGGCATCATCGGCGCGCTGCTGATGCGCGCCGGGATGATCTTCGCCGGCGCGGCGCTGATCAAGCAGTTCCACTGGATTATCTACATTTTCGGCGCGTTTTTGATCTTCACAGGCATTAAGATGGCGTTCCACAAGAACGAGCAGATCGACCCGAATAAGAACCCGCTCGTGACGCTCTTCCGCCGTATGATGCCAGTGAGCGACGAGTACGACGGGCAGCGGTTCTTCACTCGGCGTAACGGCGTGCTGATGGCCACACCGCTGTTCGTGGTGCTGCTGATGGTGGAGACCACCGACCTCATCTTCGCGGTGGATTCGATCCCGGCGATCTTCGCGGTGACCCAGGATCCGTTTCTGGTCTACACCTGTAACGTATTCGCCATCCTCGGGCTACGCTCGCTGTACTTCGTGCTGGCCGGGGTGATCCACAAATTCCACTACCTCAAGCTCGGGCTCTCGGTGGTGCTGACGTTTGTGGGCGTCAAGATGCTGCTGGTAGATACCGACTACAAGATCCCGACTGGGGCGTCGCTCGGAGTGGTGGCCGTCATCCTGACCGTTGCGATCGTCGCTTCGCTGGTGCGGGCGCGGCGGATCGAGGCCGCCGGCGGCGACCTCACGGCCTCGCACGGCAGCTAGTGCGCGGCACACCGGCGTAGTTGTCACCAGATCCGCCCCGCCGAGCGCGCTCGGCGGGGCGGATTTCGTCCAAATGACCGACTTGCCCGCGCGCCAGGATTACGCTACAATACGCGCATAGGCAATGCCGGGGAGTAGTAGACGCGTCAGACAGAGACCAGCCGGATGGTGCGAGGCTGGACCTGCGTCGAACTCGCCCCGTGCGCCGTGCGGGTGAAGCGCAGATGCGTCTAGCTCGCGCCGGGAGCGCCCGTTAGCGCGCGCACGAGTGCGGTCGATCCATCAATCGGCCGAATCGGGGTGGTACCACGGAGGCATTCCTTCGTCCCTGGCTGGGGCGGAGGTTTTTTTGTGCCATTGACGAGGGGGACACGATGACCATCGAGACAGCACCCAAGCGGCGCACCGAGCGCTTCGACCCGGCGATCGAGGCCCGCTGGCGCGCGTTCTGGGCCGAGCGCGGCATCTTCCAGGCCGGCCGCCGCCCAGGCGCGCCCACCAAGTACATTTTGGAGATGTTCCCCTACCCGAGCGGCGACCTCCATCTGGGCCACCTGAAGAACTATGCCATCGGCGATGTGCTGACCCGCTACTACGCGGCGCGCGGCTACGATGTGCTGCACCCGTTCGGCTGGGACGCCTTCGGGCTGCCGGCCGAGAACGCCGCCATCAAGGCCAAGCGCAGCCCGCGCGAGTGGACCTACGGCAACATCGCCGAGAGCAAGCGCTCGCTGGAGATCGCCGGCATCATGTACGACTGGAGCCACGAGGTGACCACCTGCGCCCCTGACTACTACCGCTGGAACCAGTGGCTGTTCCAGCTGCTGTACCGGCGCGGCCTGGCCTACCGGCGCTCGTCGCTGGTGAACTGGGATCCGGTAGACCAGACGGTGCTGGCCAACGAGCAGGTGGACGCCGACGGGCGCTCGTGGCGATCCGGTGCCAAAGTCGAAAAACGCGAGCTGGAGCAGTGGTTCTTCAAGATCACGGACTACGCCGAGCGGCTGCTGACCGACCTGGACGCGCTCGATGACTGGCCGGAGCAGGTTCGAACCATGCAGCGCAACTGGATCGGCAAGAGCGAGGGGGCGACGGTGCGCTTTGCGGTGGCGGGCGGCCGCAGCATCGAGGTCTTCACCACCCGGCCGGATACGCTGTGGGGCGCGACGTTCATGGTCATCGCGCCTGAGCACCCGCTGGTGGCCGAACTGACCGCGCCAGAGCGCCGAAGCGAGGTGGACGCCTACATCGCCGCAGCGCGGCTGAAGAAAGAGATCGACCGCGTCAGCACCGCCAAGGAGAAGAGCGGCGTGGCGATCGGCGCGTCGGCCGTCAACCCGGTCAACGGCGCGTCCATCCCGATCTTCATCGCCGACTATGTGCTGATGGGGTATGGCACCGGCGCGATCATGGCCGTGCCGTACGGCGATGATCGTGACTTCGCGTTCGCCCGCGCCTTCGGCCTGCCGATCGTGGCGGTGGTGCAGCCGCAGGACGCCCCGCCGTTCGACCCGGCCACGATGACCGAGGCCTACGTCGGCCCAGGCGTGATGGTCAACTCCGGCCCGCTGGATGGCCTGCTGAACAATGGCGAGAAGGGGCGCAAGAGCCCGGCCATCGCCGCAGCGATCGACTGGCTGGAGGCCAACAGCGCGGGCGAGGAGCAGGTGATCTACCGTCTGCGCGACTGGCTGATCAGCCGGCAGCGCTACTGGGGCACGCCCATCCCGATGCTGTATCTGGAGGACGGCAGCATCGTGCCGGTGCCAGATGACCAGCTGCCGGTGGTCCTGCCCGAGATCGAGGACTACTTGCCCAAGGGCAAGAGCCCGCTGGCCTCGGCCGAGGCCTGGGTGCAGACCACCGCGCCAGACGGGCGGCCGGCGCGGCGCGACACGGACACGATGGACACCTTCGTCTGCTCATCGTGGTACTTTCTGCGCTTCACCGACGCGCAGAACGCCGCGAAGATCTTCTCGCCCGAGGCGGCGGCGAAGTGGATGCCGGTGGACCAGTACATCGGTGGGATCGAGCACGCCATCCTGCATCTGCTGTACGCCCGCTTCATCACCAAAGTGCTGTACGACGAGGGGCTGGTGCCGGAGAGCGAGCCATTCAAGGCGCTGTTCGCCCAGGGCATGGTGCAGCGCCGGGTGCGCACGCCGCTGGAGACCGACGCTGGCGGCATCGTCTTCCCCGAGCAGCTGCGGCGCAAGGTCGGGCTGCCGGAGGGCGCGCACACACCAGATGCGGCGCTGGCGCTGCTGCGGGCCGAGTCCTATACGCTGGAGCAGGAAAGCGATGGAACCTACACGGCGGTCTCCGGCCCAGTGACGATGTCCAAGAGCGCCGGCAACGGTATCCCGGTCGGGCCGTTTGTGCGGCAGTATGGCTCGGACGTGGCCAGGGTGGTGGTGCTCGCAGCCGCGCCGCCGGAGAACAGCATGGAGTGGACCGACGAGGGCGTGGCCGGCGCGCAGCGGTTTTTGAACCGGGTAGCGGGGCTGTTCCTAACCGACGCTGCGGCGATCGCTGAGCGCCCCTACGAGTCGCTGCTGGCGCTGCAGAGCGCTGACTTCGCCGGTGATGACCGCGCGCTGTTCCGCAAGCTGAACGCTGTGGTGAAGAAAGTGACGCAGGACACCGAGGCGTTCCGCTTCAACACTGCCATCGCCGGGCTGATGGAGCTGCTCAACGAGCTGGTGCGCTACCAGGCGAGCCGGTCGGCGGTCACGCCAGTGTTCGCGCTGGCCGGGCAGCTGTTCGCGCGGCTGCTGTCGCCGTTCGCGCCGCACCTGGCCGAAGAGCTGCACGAGCGGATGGGCGGCGTCGGCAGCATCTACGACGCCGGCTGGCCGGCGTGGGACGAGGCTGCGCTGGTGCTCGATGAAGTCGAGGTGGTGCTGCAGGTCAACGGCAAGGTTCGCGAGAAGATCATGGCCCCTGCCGACGCAGACGCGGCGCAGCTGGAGGCCTGGGCGCGGCAGAGCGAGAGGGTGCTGCACTTCGTGGGCGAGAAACCCATCCGCAAGGTGATCGTCGTGCCCGGCAAGCTGGTCAACGTGGTGGTGTAAAACACGATCGCCAGATCGTCCACAGATAGGCACAGATAGGCACTCGTAGGGACGCAGCCTGCTGCGTCCGATGCGGCTGTATTGCGAGCAATGACCACGTTGAGGCACAATCTATCGTGCCCCAACGGATTCATAGCAGCCCCCCGCTGCAGTGCGATGCAGCGCTGCGCCGCTGACGGCGGTGCCAGCTTCCGGGACGCGGCTCGCGCGGTCGCGCACGCACCACGGCCGAGCGTCCCGGAAGCTGGGCTGCGGTGCCGTCGCGTGCTGGCGCAGCGACGCCATCCCCGCGCGCCGCGCGTACCTACGCCCCCAAGCCGCCCTCGCCCAGATACGCATCGAGCTGCGCCAGCGCCTCTGGCATATTCTCGCGCCCGAATCCGAAGCGCAGGTGGCGCTCGCCGTGAAAAAAGCAGCTGCCGGCGATCAGCATCACGCCTCGCCGCTCGACGAGTTCGACGCAGAAGCGCTCGCTGTCTCGCTCGATCAGCATGCGCGGGAAGCCGATTGGGCCGGCGCGCGGGCGCACCCAGGAAAACAGCGCAGCGTGGCGGGCGAAGAAGGCGTCCAGCAGCGCGAGGTTGCGCCGCACGATGGCTAGATTGCGCGCCACGATTCGCTCGCGCTGCCGCAGTGCCACGGCGGCGAGCAACTCGCTCGGCGCGCTGTTGCAGATTGTGGTGTAGTCCTTGAAGCTCGCCATGCGCTCGAACAGCGCGCGGTCCCGCGTGGCGACCCAGCCAATGCGCAGCCCAGCCAGCCCGTATGCCTTAGACATCACCCCCAGCGACACCGCGCCCTCGTAGAGCTCGCACGCCGCCGGCAGCCGATCCGCCGCGTCGTGCTCCAGCTCGCGGTACACCTCATCGCTGAACAGCAGGATTCCCCGCTCGCGCAGCAGATCGACCATCTCGCGCTGCTCGGCCGCGCCCATCAGGTAGCCGGTTGGGTTGTGCGGGCAGTTCACCACCACCGCGCGGGTGGTCGGGCGGATCATGCCGCGCAGCTCGTCGAGATCCAGCGCCCAGCCATGATCCTCCTGCGCCTGCCACAGCGTTACGTCGCAGCCGCGCGAGCGCGCCACTTCGTACAGGCTCTGGTAGCCCGGCGCGTGGACGATCAGGTGGTCGCCAGGTGCGAGCGCGGTGTGCATGTAGGCGAAGATCGCCTCCTCGGCCCCGGCGAACACCAGCACCTGCGACGGCGCGATAGCATCGTAGAGCGCGGCGATCGCTGCGCGCAGCTCTGGCGCGCCCTCGTACTCGGTGTAGCCGAGCCACAGCTGCTGGAGGCGCTCGGCCGCCCCCGGCTCCATGGCCAGCAGCTCGCCGACGGCCATGGACTCACAGTCAGAGCTGCCGAGCAGGTAGCGCGCGCTGAATTCGTACGGCACAAAGAATCGCTCAAGTTTGAATGGTGGGATCGTCATCGCAGCGAGCCTATTCATACTTCCATCGTTCATGCGGCGCGGGATCGTCATCGGCGAGCGCGACGCACGGCTCGCGCCGCAGTCCCATTCCAGAAACGTCGGGCAGGAGCCAACGACAATGATTTTCATGCGAGCCCTCAGCCGCAAACTCGCACTGATTGGCTCGTGATTGTGGTATACATTATAGTGGTTTTCTGTCTGCGCCCCGCGCCCCGCCCGCCCCCGCGCCGCCCGCCGGTGGTATACTACGCCCCACGATATCCGCGTAGCAGGCAGCACGTGTCCCGCAGACCAAACCTGATCGCCGCAGCCCCCGGCATCGCCGCGCTGCTGCTGTTCCTGACCATCGCCCTCGGCCGCGCCGTTCTTGGCGATCTGGCCGCGCCGCTCGCCGCGATCCTCGCCGCGCTGCTCGCCGCCGCCGTCATCGTGCAGCCCGGCGCGCGCCGCCGGCTCGCCGCTGCGCTGCGCCACCCGCTGCGTCTGCACTACGCCGCAATCGCCGCCGTCGTCGTCCTCGCCGCAGCGCTCAGGCTGCCGGGCATCCGCTTCGGCCTGCCCTACCTGGAGCACCCCGATGAGTGGGCGGTGGCCGATGAGGCGCTGCGCATGCTCCGCAGCGGCAGCTACTCGCCATTCTCCTATACCTACCCGACGCTTTACATCTACATGCAGGTGGCCGTCGCCGCCGTCCACTATCTCTGGGGCGTGAGCGCCGGGCTGTACCGCGCGCTCGGCGATATCCAGCCGGCCCTGTTCTATCCCTGGGCCCGCGCGCTCACCGCGATCCTCGGCACCGCCAGCGTCGGTCTGACCTATATCCTCGGCCGAGCGCTCTACCGCCGCCGTACCGGACTGCTCGCCGCCGCCATGCTCGCGGTGCTCCCGGCCGTCGCCGGCGACGCCCACTACGTCACCACCGATACCCCGGCGATGTTTTTCGCGCTGGCCGCGCTGCTCGCCAT
This sequence comes from Roseiflexaceae bacterium, assembly GCA_043754595.1. Lineage (GTDB taxonomy): Bacteria > Chloroflexota > Chloroflexia > Chloroflexales > Roseiflexaceae > JAYUUK01. Next base: position 9,073 of record JAYUUK010000358.1, read on the forward strand.
CGTCTGGGCTGGGGGTGTTGGGCGGTCTGACGCGCAGCCGACGGAGCGCAGCGAGCCGCCAGATCGTCTGCTGCGTTTCCTGCTGGCCGGCGTGGTCGTGGGGCTGGCCTGCGCCGTGAAGTACAACGTGGCGGTGCTGCTACTGCCGCTGCTGCTGGCGAGCATCTGGCGCAGGCGGGGCGGCGCGTCCGCTGTGGCGGCGCTGCCGATCGCCGCCGTCGCCGGGGTCGCCATCGGCTTCACCATCGGCGTCCCGCTCTGGCTCGCCGAGCTCCAGCGACTGCTGAGCGACCTGGCCTCGATCGTGATTCACTACCGCTTCACCGGCCACCCCGGCGCCGAGTCCAAGCGTCCGGCGCTGTTCTACTGGTGGGCGCTGAGCCAGGAGGGGCTGCCGTTCGCGCTCATGGGTCTGGGCGGCACTGCGCTGGCCTTCGTCCGCCGATCGCGCGCTGATCTGCTGCTGCTGGCGTTCCTCGTCCCATCGGTGCTCCAGCTCACCGGCGTCACCGTCGTCTTCTTTCGCAACACCATGCCGCTGCTGCCGGTCATCTGCATCCTCGCTGGCGAAATGATCGTCGTCGCCAGCGCCGCGCTGTCTCGCCTGCCGCTCCCGCCTGGCCGTGCGCCCCGCCCGTGGATGGCGGCGGCGCTGATTCTCGTCATCTGCATGGCCCAGCCACTCCTGCGCGCCGCCCACGACGAGGCGCTGCGCGCCAGCCCTACCACCCGCAACCTGGCGGACGCGTGGGTGAAGGCCAACGCGCCCGAAGGCAGCAAGATCTGGCTGGAGGATAACACGCTGACGTTGCCGTCGCGGCTGCTGGTGCGCGGCGGCCGCCCGGTCAGCAGCAACCCGCCGGCATGGTACGCGCAGCAGGGGTTCAGCTACCTAGTGGTCCACACCGAGACCGGCGAGGATCTGTCGGCGTTCGGCGCGCCGCTGGTCAGCTTCGCCCGCGACGACGCGCGTCACGGCCCGAACCTGGCGATCTTCAGCGTGGGCGCGGCCGACGACTCTGGCGAGTCGCGCACCGCGTCGGGGGCCACACTCGGGACCGGCGCGCTGCTGCTGGAGGGATACCGCTACCCGGCCGAGGTCCGCGCCGGGGCCACGCTGCCGCTGGCACTCTACTGGCGCGCCGCCCGGCCGCTGTCGCAAAACTACACCGTCTATATTCACC
>JAYUUK010000359.1:0-3395 GCA_043754595.1 Roseiflexaceae bacterium
TCGCGCCGCGCCGCGTAGTAGACGTGGTCGTTGCCGAACTCGTCGCGGTAGATCAGATCCACCTGCGAGCGCATCGGCCGAATGTAGCCGATGTTGCCCCACCAGCGGATCCGCCCCTCGATCATCGCGTCCGGCTGGAGCGCGGTGCGCGCGGCGTACTGCCGCACCGTCCCCTCCTCGATATCATTGAGCCGCCACGGCGTCCCGCTGACCTCGCCGGTGCGCAGGTTGCGGAACACAAACGTCGGCGTCCCATCGTCTTCGATGCTTTGGCTGATGACCTCGATCCCGGTGCGCGGCCGCTCGACTCGCACCATCCCGCGCCAGGCGTCGGTCAGCTTATCGTACGGCACGTTGGGGAACTCCTGCTTGCCGCCGCCCTCTTTGTCCTTCATCGCCAGATCGAAGCGCGCCTGCCCGTTCTCGTCGCGGTAGACCCGCAGCAGCCCGCCCCTGCCGCGCCAGCGGTAGCGCCGCTCAGCCCACGTCTGCTCGGTCGGCGGCTCCTCGGGGCCGCTGGTCTGCGGCTCATCCTCGCGGAAGATTCGGCTCTCCTGCTCTGGCTCCTCGGTGGATCGCTCGCCGAGCAGCGCCTGCCACTCATCGCCGAGCCCCCAGTCGGAGACGCCAAAGAAGATGTGGTCGATCACGCCGTTGGCGTCGCGGTGGACCAGATCGTACTTGGTGCGGTTGCCCTGGCGGTAGGCGCGCCACAGCCCGAGCCTGCCGCGCCAACGCACCTGGCTCTGAATATCGGCCTTACCCTCGCGCAGATCCTCGTAGCGCCCGATGGCGTAGCCCCACAGCCCTTGCGCCCTATCGCGGGTCACGCCGGCGGTGGTCCGCAGGTCGCGCACCTCGTAGTACCAGATACCGGCCCGCTTCTGGACGCTCACCACCTCGACCCCCGAGCGCGGGAACTCCAGATCCTCGCCGTTGTCCAGCGGCGACGAGGCGCCCTCGGCCAGCGCGCGCCGACACAGCTGGATGAGCTCGCCCCGATCGGCCGCCATCGTCTCGTTGTCGCGCCGCACGTATGCCACGCCGTCGCCGCCGAGGTACGGCGGCGGCTCGTTGGCGCGCACCTCGACCCGCACCAGATCCCGCCCCTCATAGTTGATCAGCTCGAAGTTGAGCTGTGGCTGCGGCACCACGTGGTCCTGCATCGCCCGCGCGATCTGCTCGGTCACCTGGTTCGGCCGCGCCACGCCGGTCACGCCCTCCGGGGTCACGCCGATGATCAGGACGCCGCCGCCGCCGTTGGCCAGCGCCACCACATCGCGCCACAGCAGCCCGTCTCCGGCCGCGCTCTCCGGCCGCAGCACCTGCCGCTCGCTGGCCTGGCCGAAGCGTAGTGTGTCCACCTCCCACTGCTTCTGATCGCGCTTTGGCACCCGCACGCGGTCGAACTCCTGCGATCCGAGCAGCTGCTTGAGCGCGCCGAAGCTCGAATCGGGCAGCATGAGCTCCACGTAGCGGTCGCCGATTCCGTGGCGGTGCCAGCCGTCGCCGTCGCTGGCGGGCGCGCGCCGCAGCCGGTGCGCGTCGGAGCCCTGGATGCAGAACATCCGCCGCTCGTAGTGCTCAGTCTTGCCGTTGTAGAAGCCGGGGTTGGTGAACGTCTCATGGTCGGTGTAGAAGTTGATAAACTCGATGGCCCCCAGGCTGGGGTGCTGCGTGGCGGCGACCCGCGACTGCCCGCTCGTGCCCATGCGCAGCGTCTCGGTGATCACGCCGCTCGGGCCGTTGGCGTGCGGCGCGATCACGATCCCGCCGGCCCGCGCGATGATCTCGTAGGCCTCGGTGACGTGCCGGGTGTTGGGGATCGAGCACGCGCCTTTTTTCAGCAGCTCGGCCGGCACCCCGAGCTGGAACAGCGTCGCCTCGATCAGGCTGGTCGGGTAGTCCGAAGCGAAGATGCCGAGCACGTGCGCGCCGTAGTGCGAGGTGAACTCGAAGCCCGGCAGGACGGTTATCATCGCCAGCAGCCGGCCGTACTCATCGTGCTGCCGTCGCTCATCATCGGTGGCGCGCGAGCTGGACACCAGCATCTGCAGCAGGTCGATCTCGCGGCGCATCCGCTCGTAGCCAGCCACGGTGTTGTGATCCGTGAATGCGATCAGCGAAAGTTCGCGCCGCTCCGCCTCCTGTAATATCTCAAGGTACGAAATCTGTGGCTCGGCATAATCTTCAGAGGCGGGCGTGTGTATATGCAAATCGGTGCGCAGCCAGCGCATACCGTCTCGTGCATCGTTGCTATTCGTTGACATACAGGCTCCATAATACAAAATATTTCGGGCCCCGCGCGGCGCAAATGTGAAACAGGCGCTCGCGGCGAGCGTTCGGTCTGTGCGTTGCCCCGCCACCTCCTCGCTGTGCAAAATGGTAATACGATAGCTTCTGCGGCGCATGATACTCTACTTAGACGCGCCGCGCAACGGTCTGCGCGGCACCATCGCTCGGCCGCGCGCGGGTGGTATAATGCGGCGGCCGGCGCTTCGCAGCGCCGCGTCCCTGGCGGCTATCCCCCTAGAAAGAGCGCCCATGCGTATCTCCACCCTCGATATTCGTCAGATGAAGCTGCGCGGCGAGCCGATCGCTATGGTCACGGCCTACGATGCGCTGTTCGCCCGGCTGCTCGACGAGTCCGGAATCCCACTGCTGCTCGTCGGCGACTCGGTCGGTAACACGACGCTCGGCTACGGCTCGACGGTCCCGGTCACGCTCGACGATATGGTGCGCCACACGGCGGCGGTGGTGCGCGGCGCGCCGCGGGCGCTGGTGGTGGCTGATATGCCGTTTCTGACCTACACCAGCGAGGATCACGCGTTCGAGACCGCGCGGCGGCTGATCCAGGAGGGCGGCGCGCAGGCCGTCAAGCTTGAGGGCGGGCGCCACGTCGCCGAGATCGTCGCCAGGCTCGTCGAGGCCGGCGTCCCGGTCATGGGCCACCTCGGCTATACGCCGCAGTCGGCGCTGCAGTTCGGCAGGCCGCGGGTGCTCGGCAAAGACGCCGAGACCGCCCGCGAGATCGTCGCCGACGCCGAGAGTATCGAGCGCGCCGGCGCGTTCGCCGTGGTGCTTGAGCTGCTCCCCGCCCAGCTCGCCGCCGCCATCACCGAGCGGCTCTCCATCCCGACGATCGGGATCGGCGCGGGGGCCGCCTGCGATGGCCAGGTACAGGTGCTCCACGATCTGCTCGGCCTCGACCCGGACTTCGCGCCGCGCCACGCCAGGCGCTTCGCCGAGCTCGGCGCGCTCGTTAAGCAGGCCGCCGCAGACTACCTCGACGCCGTCCGCTCGCACGCATTCCCCGAGGCCAAGCACGCTAGCTCGATGCCGGAGCAAACCCTGCGCGAGGCGCTGGAGAAATAGTCAATCGTCAATCGTCAATG
>JAYUUK010000360.1:0-3391 GCA_043754595.1 Roseiflexaceae bacterium
CGCGTTGCGCGCGCCTGCCCAAGCCCCATGGCCAGCGCGGCTCGCAGCATGCGCCCGCCGTCGAGTGGAAAGGCGGGTATGAGGTTGAACAGCACCAGCCCGATGTTGGCCTGTAGCAGCCAGAGCAGCATCCCGCTCCAGGATGGTGCTAGCCCAACCCCGAGTGTCAGGGCGTCCATGGCGAGCGCGCCGGTGGCCACCGCCACGCCGGCGATTAGCGCCAGAACCAGCGCGATCGCCACATTCACCAGCGGCCCTGCGGCGGCGATCACCAGCTCGTGCCACGGCTTCTTGGGGTTCTCGCCCAGAAACGCCACGCCGCCCAGCGGCATCAGCACGATCTCGCGCACTGGGATGCCGAAGCGCTGCGCCGCGACGCTGTGACCGAGCTCGTGGAGCGTCACGCACAGAAACAGCAGCAGCATCAGCGCGATGCCGTAGAGCGCGCCGGCTGGCCCATTTCGCCCGCCCTGCCACGCCGCCAGCAGGAGAATAAGAAAAAATGTGGCGTGGACTTTGATGTCGATCCCCGACACCCGCGCTACCCGAAACGACCAGCCCATAGTGGTATCCTCTCGCCATCATGTATCGACTGTAGCAGCCTACTGGAGGAGAAAAGGGATGATCTCGGGGACACCCAGAGGGTACCCGGCCCCCAAACCCCTGCTGGTGCTCCGCCCACCACTCGCTCAGGCGCTCGCAACCTCGCCGCTCGTCTCGATCCTGCGTGCGCGCACCAGCGATGCGGCGATGGCGATACTAAGCACTAGCACGATCACGCCCAGCGAGAGCGCAGTTGGCACTTTAATCGCCGTCCCGATCAGCATGTTCGTCGCGTCCGGCAGCAGCATTTTGATGCCGACGAACGAGAGGATCACCGCCAGGCCGAGCTTAAGATAGTGGAACTTATGCACCACGCCGGCCAACACGAAGTACAGCGAGCGCAGCCCCAAGATCGCGCAGACATTTGAGGTGTAGACCAGCAATGGGTCCTGCGTCACCGCGAAGATCGCCGGGATTGAGTCCACCGCGAACACCAGGTCGGTGCTCTCGATCATCAGCAGCACCAGGAACAGCGGGGTTGCCATCCACTTGCCGGCCTCGCGGACGAAGAATTTGTCGCCGCGATACTCGGCGGTCACCGGCATGATCCGCCTGAAGGCCTTGATCAGCGGGTTGTCGTCGGGGTGAAGCTCCTGCTCTTTGTGGAATGCCATCCTGATGCCGGTGAAGATGAGGAACGCGCCAAAGATCCACAGCACCCAGTGAAACTCTTTAATCAGCGCCGCCCCGACGAAGATCATCAGGCCGCGCATCACCAGCGCCCCGATGATGCCCCAGAACAGCACGCGGTGCTGATACTTGGCCGGCACCGCGAAGAAGCTCATAGTCAGGACGAAGACGAAGATGTTGTCAACGCTGAGCGAGTACTCGATCAGGTAGCCGGTCAGGAACGCCAGCGCCGCCTCGCTATTGGTGTACGTGCTCGCCGGCATCATCCGATCCCAGAAGAGTAAGATCGCGCCGTTGAACAGCAGCGACAGCGTGATCCATACCACGCTCCACATCCCCGCCTCTTTCACCGAAACCTCGTGTGAGTCGCGGTGAAACACCCCGAGATCCAATGCCAGCAGCCCCAGCACCGCGGCGTTGAAGATCACCCAGAACCAAATCGACTGATCCATCGGGCCATGTCCTTTCGCTGGTGAGGCCGCCGGAATCATAACGCGGCGAAACCTCACGTAAAAAACGTGATGGTCTCGCCGCGTAAAAACGCCGGTGAACCGGAGGTCATCCCTCGTCTTGACGGCTCAGTCGATCCGAATATATTCGGTGGCTACTCCCCAACTTGGCCTGAGTATACCAGTTGCACAGTTTTTGTCAAGCTGCACTTACTTGGGCTGGATGGTGGCCCGCGCGCTCATACCGGCCCGCAGGTCAGCTGTGTTATCGAGCGCGATCTTGACCAGGAAAGTCCGCACGCTGCCGACGACGGTAGCCGTCGGGGCAATGGAGCTGACCTTGCCGGTGTAGGTCTTACCACTCAGCCCATCGACGATGATCGTGGCGCTCTGGCCGACGCTGATGCGGGCGATATCGACATCGCTGATCCGCATATCGACGCGCAGCTTGCTAATATCGACGATCTGCATCGCCGGCTGGCCCTGCGTCGTCGACGGGTCGCCTGGGTCGATGTTGACCACCGCGATCACGCCGTCGAACGGGGCGCGCAGCTCGGCTCGCTCGCGGTTGATCTTGGCCAGCGTCAGCGCCGCCTCAGCCGATGCGATGCCCGCCGACGCCGCCGACTTCTGGCTCGCTTTCGGATCTGGCAGCAGCCGTGCCTCGCTGGCCCGCGCCTGCGCGACCGCCGCCGCTGCCGCAGCGATCCGGTCTTTGTCTGCCGGGAGCCTGAGCTTGTCCAGCTGGGCCTGGGCCTGAATAACCTGCTGGTCAGCGGCCTGAATGCCGGTGATCTCAGTCTGACGCGCGCTCTCGAGCACCTTGACCGACAGCTCCTGCGCCTTCTCGGCGCTCTTGAGCGCCGCCTCGGCCTGGACGAACTGCGCGTAGTAGTTCTCGCGCTGCCCATCGCTCAGCTTATTGTCCAGCTGCTTGCCGGTGGCGGTGGTCACCTTTGGCACGATCGGGTCGTTGCCGGTATCCTGGACATACTGCCAGTTGAACTTCGTCTGGGCGTAGCGCGCCTGCGACTGCGTCAGCGCGAAGTTAGCCTGCTCAAGCGACAGCTCGGCCTGGGTCTTGGCGAACGAGAGCCGATCTTTTGTGCTTTGCACATTGATCTGCGCCGCTGTCACCGCCGCCTGCGCCGAGGTCACATCCTGGGACTTGGCACCGGCCCGGAGCTGCGACAGGCTGGCCTGCGCCTGTGACACGCCGGCCCGCGCCGCCGCCAGATCGAGCGCCTTTGGAGCTTCGGTCAGCGCCGACTCCTGCGCCTTGGCGTTGGCCAATCCGGCCTCGGCCTGCGCCACCTGCTGGTCGAAGCCGCGCACATCGAGGACCGCGAGCAGATCGCCTTTCTTCACCATCTGCCCCTCGGTCGTCAGCACCTGATCGACTACTCCCTGGGACTGGAAGGTCAGGTTGGCGTCCTGCGCCGCCTTAATCTCGCCCGAGCCGGTCACGCCGAGGCTGATGCTCTGCCCGCTGGCGCCGTTGAGCGCGCTGACATCGATCGCTATGGTGGGCTGCGGCGCGGCGGTGGCCTGCGTCCGCGGTGTGGTGGCCGGGGTCGGCTGCTGCGCCGCCTGGCTGGCGCACGCGACTAGCGCGATCGCAAGCCCGCCTGCGCCGAGCGTCTGAACTATTCGTGAGCGCACCATAATATCTCTTCCTTATTTGCTATGGGGGTTTGGCCCCTCTAGGT
>JAYUUK010000361.1:0-3384 GCA_043754595.1 Roseiflexaceae bacterium
CCGCTTGGTCCAGCGCCGGGCGCGCCACGGCCACCTTGGCCGCCGCCTGGGCCGCTGCTTGGGCCGCCGCCTGGGCCGCCGCCTGGGCCACGGCCGGCACCGCCGCCCCCGCCGCCCCCGCCGTAGCTACCGCCACCGCCGCTGCTGGGGCCACGACTTGCTCCACCACCCGGACCACCTGGCCCACGGCTAGCGCCGCCGCCGTAGCTGCCGCCACTGCTCGGCCCGCGGCTAGCGCCGCCGCCGCCGCCTGAGCTGCCACCACCACCGCCGCTCGGCCCACGGCTACCGCCGCCACCGCCGCCGTAGCTGCCGCCACCTGAGCTGCCACCACCGCCGCCGCTCGGCCCACGGCTACCGCCGCCACCACCGCCGTAGCTGCCGCCACCACCGCCTGAGCTGCCACCACCACCGCCGCTCGGGCCACGGCTACCGCCGCCGCCTGAGCTACCGCCGCCGCCTGAGCTGCCACCACCGCCGCCACTCGGGCCACGACCGCCGCCGGAGCCACCGCCGCCGCCTGAGCCACCACCCGGGCCACGGCCGCCGCCGCCCGAGCCACCGCCGTAGCCGCCAGCATATATCATCTCAGCCTGTCTCATCGCTGCTTGTCCGATCATCGCGTTTCCTCTCCATCCACCGTAGTCTCAGGTATCGTCCCAGGCGACAACGACGCAGCGTATGCATCGAGTGTCGCAAGGTCATCGGGCCGAAGCTTTTCAAGTTTGAGCGCGCGCGCCAGGGCATTGCGTCTGAGCGCCTGCTGCCAGCACGCCGGATCCTGGCACAGGTAGGCACCGCGCCCAGCGAGCTTGCCGCGAGTATCGAGCGTCACGCTACCATCTGCGCCGCGAACCAGGCGAACCAGCGTCCGCTTGGCGTCGGTGCGGCGGCAGGCGATACATGTCCGCTGCGGGACATGGCGTTGGCGCGCCGGCTGTGCCACGATCACTCCTCGTCGTTCTCCACCGCCTGTTCATTTGGCTGCTCATCGTCGGCGATCATGTACGACGCGATCAGCCGGTCATCGCGATACAGATTAAGCTTCTGCGACGTTGCGCGCAGCTGTACCATTTCGCCGATCAGGTCATCGCCGAGCGGGCCGTAGCGATGATTCTGGTAGACCACCGTCGAGTCCGCACGGACCTTGCGGCTCTCGACCTTGGCGTTAGCCAGCGCCACCTCGCTCGCGAGCGCCTCGGCGTCGACGGCATCGCGGGCCTCCATCACGGCTCGCTCCTCGTCGAGCAGCGTCGTGGCGCTCTTGATATCGATGCGCCAGCTCGTCAGCTTGGCGGCGAGGCGCACGTTCTGTCCCTCTTTGCCGATCGCCAGCGAGAGTTGCTTATCGGGGACGATCACGGTGGCGGCGTGCTCATCGTCGCGCAGATGAACCTCGACGACCTGTGCCGGCGAGAGCGCGTTAGCGATGAACTCTTTGGGGTCTGGCGACCACTGCACCACATCGATCTTCTCGCCGCTGAGCTCGTTGACGATATTCTGGATGCGGATGCCGCGCATTCCGACGCACGAGCCGACCGGATCGATCCCATCCTGGCGCGCGGCGACCGCCACCTTGGTGCGCAGGCCGGGCTCGCGGGCGATCGACTTGAGCTCGACCGTGCCGTTATAGATCTCCGGCACCTCCATCTCGAACAGGCGCAGGATCAGCTGCTTGTGGGTGCGCGAGGCGATCAGACGCGTGCCGCGATCTTCCTTGCGGATCTCCATCAGGTAGACCTTGAGCCGCTGCCCGTGATAGTAGCGGTCGTTTTCGACCTGCTCCTTGGGCGGGATGATCGCCTCGGCCTTGCCCATCTCCAGGATGACATTGCCCTTGGTGAGCCGCTGCACCGTCGCGGTGACGAGCTCGCCCTCGCGCTCCATGTACTCGCCGTAGATATGCTCGCGCTCGACCTCTTTAATCCCTTGCAGGATCACCTGCTTGGCGGTCTGCGCGGCGATCCGGCCGAAGTCGCTCGGGGTACTCTCGATCATAATCGTCTCGCCGAGCTCCACATCGCTCTTGGTGCGCTTGGCGTCGCTAATATCGATCTCGAAGCGGTCGTCCAGCACGTCGTCTACCACCTGCTTTTCGGCGTAGACGTGCCACGCGCCGCTCTGCGAATCGAGCTTGACAGAGACTTCGATCGGCGGCGGGTTATTGCCCAGCGTTCGCTTATACGCGGTGATCAGGGCGCGCTCCATGACATCGAGGATCGCCTCTTTTGGAATACCACGTTCGGCCGCGATCTGCGAGATCGCGGCGTAGAAATCGCTTTTCATTGCCCCTCTCATGCCGCGCCGCTGACGCGAGGCTCGGTCTATATGGCCGCTAACAACAAGAAAAGTGGGGTGAACCCACTTTGCGAGCGACCGGAATAACGTTCGTCCCATAGTATAGCATCATCAGGCCCCTGGCGCAAACAACGCCCCTTGCACCTGCGCGGAGCCCCCGTGCGCATCACGCGTGTTATGCTGAGGCGCTCCGCGCGGGCACTCCGCGCGGGCACTCCGCGCCATGGAAGCACGCTTTCATGCTGCTGCGCAGCAGCTACACTGGGACCCACCGCGCTGCCGCAGGCCAAAACCAGCGCGCTCCAGCGCGAAAGACCGGATGCAGTGGATCGCGTGATGCAAACGGGGGTTCGGGGGCGCAGCCCCCGCGATCCTCCCTCTTCTTCTCCGATAGGAATAGAGTACAATTGTGTTCACTACCGATGAGGAGAGCTATGCCAGCACACATGCGTAACAAACTCGGGCTGATCACCAGCGGCTCGCTCACCACGGGTCTGACCGCGCGGCTCGCCGGCGGCAGTAGCGTGGAAGATATGCGGGTCGGCAAATTCGTGGTGGTCCAGGGCGAGAAAAACGAGTTCTTCTGCATGGTGACCGATGTGGCGCTTGAGGCGACCAACCAGAAAGTGCTCGCCGACCCGCCCGACGGCGATCTTTTCTTCCACGAGGTGCTAAGCGGCACATCGACGTACGGCTCGCTATCGCTCAAGCCGCAGCTGATGCTGCCGAGCGACGTGCAGGAGGGGCTGCGGCCGCCGAAGACGGTGCCGCACCACTTCGCGCCGGTGCTGGACGCCGATGAGGCCGACTTCCAGCGGGTGTTCGGCAGCGAAGACGCGACCCACTTTGAGATCGGCCGACCGCTGGACATGGACGTGCCGGTCTGCCTCGATCTGGAGCGGCTAGTGGAGCGCTCGAACGGCGTGTTTGGCAAGAGCGGCACCGGCAAGAGCTTTCTGACCAGGCTGCTGCTATGCGGCACGATCAAGGCCGGCGTGGCCTCAAACCTGATCTTCGACATGCACAGCGAGTACGGCTGGCAGGCGGACTCGGAGACCGGCGGGTTCGTCAAGGGGCTGCGTCAGC
>JAYUUK010000362.1:0-30750 GCA_043754595.1 Roseiflexaceae bacterium
GCCGATGCCCGATCGCTGCGCTGCTGGAACCGGCTGCGCAACGAGTTCGCCCATCGCGGCAGCTGCGCATGCAGCCGCGCTGACGTCGTCGCCTATGAGTCGCTGGTGCTGCAGCTGTTCGCCGAGTATGGGCCTGAGCGGGGGGGCGCGGCCGAAGAGATATGGGCCGAGCGACGCGACGCTGACCGGGTGGGAGGTACGTCTGCGCCGCCGCGCCGCGGCGTCGGGTTGGCGCGCGGCGGGGGGTGGGTTGTGCGCGGCGTCGGCCGCGCGCTCGCCGCGATCGTCGGCGCGCTGCGGCGCGGGCTGCTTGGGGCGCTCTCCAGCTCGCTGGTCTGGACGCTAATCGCGCTGGTGCTGGGGTGCGCCACGATCGCGAGCACGGTCACGGGCTGCTCGAGCGCGCTGAGCCGCAACAGCTACAGCCGGCCGCAGCAGCCCACGGGCGCGCCGGAGCTGTCAGCTACCACAATGGTCTCGCCGACAGCCGCCGCCGTGTTATCGCGGGCAGCAGCCGATGCCGCGACTGCGCCCGATCGGCAGGGTCTGGCTGTGATCGGCCGGGCGACCGGGCGCGTCAATCTGCGGGCTGCGCCGGGGCTCGAAGCGACCATCGTCGCCAAGCTCGCGCCGGGGACCGAGGTGCGCCTGACAGGCGAGCGGGCCGCCGCGGACGGCCGCTCGTGGCTCGCCATTCGCGTCGGGGACCTGACCGGATGGGTCAGCGCCGAGCTGGTGCGCGCGCCGTAGCGTCACTTCTCGTACGGCTTGCCGAGCGCTGCGGGCGGCCTGGCGCGGCCGATCACGCCGGCGAGCACTACGATCGTGATCACATACGGCAGCATCTGGAGGAACTGCGCCGGGAGCACGAAGTCGAAGCCCTGGATCTTGATCTGCAGCGCGTCCGCCGAGCTGAAGATCAGCGCCCCGCCGAGCGCGCCAAACGGCGTCCACTTGCCAAAAATCATCGCCGCGAGCGCGATAAACCCCTTGCCGTTGGTCATCAGGTCGTCGAAGTTGAACGTCGCTTCGAGCGAGAACCACGCGCCAGCCAGCCCGGCCATCATGCCGCCCAAGAGGACGTTGAGGTAGCGCAGCCGGTTGACGTTGATACCCATGGTATCTGCGGCGCGCGGGTGCTCGCCGATGGCGCGGGTGCGCAGGCCCCAGGCGGTGCGAAACAGTAGGATGTGGAGCAGCGGCACCAGGATCAGCATGAGATAGGTGATCGGGCGATTGTTGAAAAAGATCGGGCCGAGGACGGGGATGCTGGAGAGCAGCGGAATGGGGTAGGCGGGGAATGCGCCGGCGCTGACCTTGCCGGACTCGGTGATCGGCAGGATGATGCTGGTGCGCAGAAACCCGGTGATTCCGACCGCCAGGATATTGATCACCGTCCCGCTGATGATCTGGTCGATCTTGAAGTATAGCGAGAGCAGCGCGTGGATCATCACGATACCGCCGCCGGCCAGGATCGCGATCAGCAGGCCGAACCAGGTGTTGCTGGTGGCTATCGCCGCGATAAAGCCGAGGCACGCGCCGGTGAGCATCAGCCCCTCGATCGCGATATTGATCACGCCCGAGCGCTCGCACAGGATGCCGGCCAGCGCGCCGAGCACGATCGGGGTGGCGAGCCGCACCATGCGCGCCAGCATGTCCACCAGATCCGTCCGGCTGCCGTTGATCGCCCAGAGCAGGATGATAAAGATCACCGAGAAGATGAGCAGGCCGACGTACGGCCCGATCATGCGCTCTGGCTGCCGCACAAATAGATAGACGGCGCAGGCCAGCAGCGCCAGACAGATAAACACCACCGTCCCGACCGTCGGCAGTGGGATGTCCAGCAGTGGCGGGTCCACCGGGCGCGCGCCGGCGTAGGTGATCCGCAGCGTCGAGATCTTCGCCAGCGCCACCTGGCTGCCGACGAGCAATGGCATCAGGATGGCGATCAGCGCGCCGACGATCGCCACCGCGCGCTGGCGGGTGAGGTGCAAGCCGCTTGTCATGTTAGCCTCCCCAGCCACGAGTGAAGGTGATCCGCTTACCGCCGCTGCCAGGCAGCCGGTAGATCCAGCGGACGATCTGGTCTGCCGCGACGAAGATGATGACCAGCGCCTGAATGATGTTGATCAGGTTGATCGAGATCCCGCTCTGGAGCTGCATCAGGCCGGCACCGTTGCGCAACGCGCCCCAGAAGATCGCCGCCGGGATGATGCCGATCGGGTTGGAGCTGGCTAGCAACGTGATGGCGATGCTATCGAAGCCGTAGCCGCCGCTGAACGCCGCCTTGTAGTTATGCTCGACGCCCAGGATGGTGCATGCCCCCGCCAGCCCGGCCAGCGCGCCGCTGAGCGACATCGCCAGGACGAAGTTGCGCGTGATGCTCATCCCAGCGTACTGCGCCGCGTCTGGGTTCTGCCCGACGGTGCGGATCTCAAAGCCGATCGTGGTCTTCTCCAGCAGCCACCAGATAAAGATCGCCAGCGCGATCGCCAGCAGAAAGCCGGCGTGCAGCCGATACTCAGGCCCAAACAGGTACGGAAGCCACACGTCCTCGCGGATCGTGGGGGTGCGCGGCGCTGTGGATGTCCGGTCGCGGAACGGTCCTTTGATCAGGAAGTCGGCCAGGCGGATGGCCACATAGTTGAGCATGATCGTCGTGATCACCTCGTGGGCGCCGGTGCGGGCGCGCAGGATACCGGGTATGGCACCCCAGAAGGCGCCGCACAGCGCGCCGGCCAGCAGCGCCAGCAGCAGATGGATGAACCCAGGGATGGGGATGGTGGCCGCGCCGACGATCGCCGAGCCGAGCGAGCCGGCGATGATCTGCCCCTCGGCGCCGACGTTGAACAGGCCGCACTTGAAGCCGATCGCGACGGCCAGCCCGGCGAGGATGTAGGGCGTGGCCTCGACGAGCGTGTTGGCGATCGCCTTTGGCGAGCCGAGCGCGCCGCTGAACAGACCGCTGTAGGCGGCGGCGACGCTCGCGCCGGAGAAGAAGATGATGACCGCTCCAATCACCAGCGCGGTGAAGATCGCCAGCGCCGGCACCAGTAGATCGGTCATGGTCTGACGGATGTCGATCGATGGCCGGGCGGCGCGTTCGGATGCTGCCATAGACTACGGCTCCTGTGTCGTGACCCCGGCCATCAGCAGCCCGAGGCTCTCGCGGGTGGCGCTGGCGCGTGGGAGTGTGGCGATGATCGACCCCTTGAACATGACGGCGATCGTATCTGCGAGCGCCAGAATCTCGTCGAGCTCGGCCGAGACCAGTAGCACTGCCGCCCCTCGGTCGCGCTGCGCGATGATATTGCGGTGGATGAACTCGATCGAGCCGACATCTAGCCCGCGCGTCGGCTGTGCGGCGATCAGCAGCCGGTTCTCGCGCGAAAGCTCGCGGGCGATCACGACTTTCTGCTGGTTGCCGCCAGAGAGCGTGCTGGCATTGACGTGCGCGCTCGGCGTCCGCACATCGAACTCCTTGACCAGCACATCGGCGTTGGCATCGATGGCGTCATCGTCGATGACGACACCGTGGGCGAACGGCTCGCAGTAGTAGGTGCAGAGCACCAAGTTATCGCAGATCGGGTAGCTGAGCACCAGGCCGTGGCGGTGGCGGTCTTCTGGCACATGGCCGACGCCGCTCTCGATCACGGCGCGCGGCGGGATATTGGTAATATCCTGGCCGAGCAGCGCTATCGTGCCGCTCTGCGCCGGCCGCAGCCCAGTGATCACCTCGACGAGCTCGGTCTGCCCGTTGCCCTGGACGCCAGCGATGCCGAGCACCTCGCCGGAGCGCACCGTCAGGCTCAGCCGGTCGACGGCGGTCAGCTTCCGGTCGTCGCTGGCGGTCAGATCGGCGATGGTCAGCACCGCAGTGCCCGGCGCGGCGTCGGTTTTGGGAACGGTCAGGATCACCTCGCGCCCGACCATCAGCGCCGCCAGGCTGCCCTCAGTGCTGGTCTTCGGTTCGGCGATGCCGGCCACGCGGCCGCGGCGCAGCACGGTGATCCGATCGGCGATCGCCAGGACCTCTTTGAGCTTGTGGCTGATGAAGATGATGCTCTTGCCCTGGGCCTTGAGCGATCTGACCACCATGAATAGCTCGTCGGCCTCCTGCGGTGTCAGCACCGCTGTCGGCTCGTCCAGGATGAGCATATCGGCGCCGCGGTAGAGGGCTTTGATGATCTCGGCGCGCTGCTGCACACCCACCGGCAGATCCATCACCAGCGCGTCTGGCGGCACGTCGAGGCCATACTTCGCCGATAGCGCGGCGACCTTGGCGTTGGCGGTCTTCTGGTCGAGCAGCAGCCCTGCGGTGATCTCGGTGCCGAGCATGACGTTCTCGGCCACCGTCAGCGTCGGCACCAGCATAAAGTGCTGGTGGACCATCCCGAGCCCGCGCCCGATCGCGTCGCCCGGCCCCTTGATCTGTACCGGCTGGCCATTGATCAGGATCTCGCCCTCGTCGGGGGCGTACAGGCCGTAGAGGATGTTCATCAAAGTGGATTTGCCGGCACCATTTTCGCCAAGGAAGGCGTGGATCTCGCCAGGCTCGAGGGTGAAGCTGACATGGTCGTTGGCGAGCACTCCGGGAAAGCGCTTGGTGATATTGCGGACTTCAAGGACTGGCGACATGGTCCTCCTCCACCTGAGCCGGATGCGGTGCGCCTATTATAGAGCAAAGCGCCGCGCACCGAGATTCGGCGCGCGGCGCAGGAAACGCTATGAGCAGCGACTACGGCAGCTTGACGTTGGTCAGCACCGAGCCATCGGCCAGACCCTTGAGCGCCTTCTCGACCGCCGCCTTGGCGTCGGCCGGGATGGCGGCGTCGGTGTCGTGGAACGGCGCGAGGCCGACGCCCTCGGACTTGGCGTCGTAGACGGTGGTGCCGCCCTTGAACGTGCCATCGACCGCGTCTTTGATCGCGCTGAACACCGCCACATCGACGCGCTTGGTGGCCGACGACAGCACCTTGTTGGCGCCGGGGGCCTTGCCGCCCTGGAACGTCGTCACGTACTCGTCCTGATCCACCCCGATGACGTACACGCCATCGGCGGCGGCGGCCTGGATGCCGCCCGAGCCGGTCTGCCCGCCAGCGCCGAAGATTACGTCGGCACCCTCGGCGATGAAGCTCTTGGCTGCCTCGGCACCGCGCGCGCGATCGGTGAAGCTATCGATGTAGACCTTCTTGACGGCGATGTCGGGGTTGACCGACTTGGCGCCGGCCTCGTAGCCGAGCAGGAACTTCTGCACCGGCGGGATCTCGATGCCGCCGACCGCCGCGACCGTGCCGCTCTTGCTCATCGAGGCGGCCAGTACACCGGCGAGGTAGCCGGCCTGGTCCTCGGCGAACACCAGCCCGCGCAGGTTGGTCGGCGCGGTGTTGTCATAGGCGTTGTCGACGATGGCGTACTTGATGTTCGGGTTCTTGGCGGCCGCGGCCTTGACCGCATCGCCCATCAGGAAGCCGACACCGATGATCATGTCGAAGCCCTGGTCAGCGAACTGCTGCAGGTTCTTCTCGTAGTCCGTCGGGGCCTGAGTCTCGACATAGGCGATCTCGACGCCGAGCTCGTCGCCGGCGCGCTTGAGGCCCTCGTAGGCGTACTGGTTGAACGTGCCGTCGTTGACTTTACCCACGTCGGTGACCAGGCCGACCTTCAGCTTCTTCGTGCCGGCCGGGGCGGTAGTGGCGGCCGGGGGGGCCGTCGGCTCAGCCATTGCCGTCGGGGCTTCGGTGGCTGCCGCTGGGGCGGCTGTCGGCTCAGCCATTGCCGTCGGGGCTTCGGTGGCCGCAGCCGGGGCGGCCGTCGCGTCCGCTGGGGCGGTGGTGGCGGCCGGGGCCGTCGTCGGCGCGGTGGCGGTGCCGCTGGTGCCGCAGGCGGCCATCAGCAGCGTCATCATCAGCGCCAGAGTCGTCACAAGCGACTTTCGCATGGGGAATTTTCCTCCTTGTAGCGGTGCGGCGGCCCACGCACGGGCCACCGGATAGATGGGGGAACACAAAACGCACCAGCTACGACGCCGACACCGGCGTGGCATCTGCTGCGCCAAAGCAGCGTCGCTCGTTTATTGCACCCTCCATCCGTGGTCGCGATTATAGCAGCGTTAATGGTTCCGTGCAACCAAGCGCGGCGCAGCCCGCCGCGGCCACGCCCGGTCGCGTGCAGCAGGGCCGAAGCCCAATGTAGAGGGGTTTGGGGGCTGCGCCCCATACACATCACGCTTCTTTTTCTGACGCGCTCTGCGCGGGGCGCTCCGCGCTGTGGAAGCGATATCTCTTTCTGCTGCTGCGCAGCGGAGCTGCGCAGCAGCAGTAAAACAGAAGCTACCGCGCTGCCGCAGGCTGAAAAAGCGGACGGCGCAGCGTCAAAAATCGGTTCCGTGGAACAAGCTGGATGCGCAGGGAGTGTGGGGGCGCAGCCCCCGAGATTCCCCCCTTTTTGTAATAGGAATGTTCTATGGTAGGATTGAGCGGCAAACGATGAAAGGAACGCATTACGATGACCGAGATTGTCGAGCAGTTGCGGGTCTAGGTCGAGCAGATCATTTTGGCTTTTGGCTACCCCGGAATCGTGGCGGTGATGGCGATCGAGAATATCTTCCCGCCCATCCCGTCTGAAGTGGTGCTGCCGATGGCCGGGTTTCTCACCGTCGGCGGCGATCTGACGCTCATCGGCGTGGTTGTGGCCGGGACGCTCGGCTCGCTGATCGGCGCGATCGTGCTGTATTACGTCGGGCTGTGGTGCAACGAGGCGATCATCAGGCGCTTTGTCCGCCGCTTCGGCCGCTTTTTTCTGCTGAGCGAGGCTGATCTGGACGGGGCGCTGGCGTTCTTCACCCGCCACGGGCCGCTGGCGATCTTCATCGGCCGGCTCATTCCGCTGGTGCGCAGCCTGATATCTATCCCGGCCGGGATGCAGCGCATGCCGCTGCCGATCTTCATCCTCTACACCACCGCCAGCGCAGCGATCTGGAGCTTTCTGCTGGCCTACGCCGGGGTCATACTCGGGCGGAATTGGGATCAGGTGCTGACCTGGATCGGGCAGTACCAGAAGCTGGTGCTGGCGGCGATCATCATCGGTCTGCTCGTCTTCGTCTATCTGCGCGTCGTGCAGCCGAAGCTGCGGCGCGGCGCAGCGTAGGGCGATGCTGTGGCTGCGCGCTAGCCGCGCAGCCCGCCCACTACCTCGGCCGCGCCCGCGCGCAGAAAACTCAGATCGCTGCGACACGACAAGAGCTGCACGCCGCGCTCGCGCCAGCGTCGCGCGGCGTCGATGCTGTCAACGTGGATCCCAGGTGCCACGCTGTGGCGCTGGCAGGCGTCGATGATCGTCGCGATCGCCGCATCCAGCGTCGGGTCGTCTAGCGTGGCCAGCCCATACGAGATCGCAAGGTCGAACGGGCCGATCAGCACTGCGTCCAGCCCAGGCACGCTCAAGATCTCGTCGAGCCGATCCAGCGCGTCGCGGTGCTCGATCTGGATGATCACCAGCGTCTCGGCGTTCACCGCCGCGGCGTAGCCGGCCAGTTGCTGCGGCCGGTACAGGTCGCGCCCCAGGCCGGCGTACCCGCCGCGCTCACCGACGGGCGGGTAGTTGCTAAACGCCACCAGGCGCTCCACCTGCTCGCGGCGCATCACCCGCGGCAGCATCACGCCCGCCGCCCCGGCGTCCAGCACGTTGGCCACCAAATGGTAGGCGAGATCGGGGATGCGAACGATGGGCGCGATGCCGCGCAGCCGCGCCAGCTTCAGCGTGTCAGCGATCTCCGGCAAGGTATGCGCCCCGTGCTCCATATCCAGCAGCAGGTAGTCCAGCCCAGCCTCGGCCAGAATGAGCGCGATGGCTGGGGTGCGCAGCTCGGTGACCATGCTGCCGATGACGCTCTGCCCGGTGGCGAGCGCCTGTTTAATGGCGATCATTGTTTCTCGCTAGAGGTTGCGATTGGCCCAGACCAGAAACTCGCTGACGGTGTAGACCGCCGCCAGGTTGGCGCCGACCTGCCCGCGCAGCCACGCCAGCGAGCCATTGCGCTGCCCGCCGCCGTCGGCGATCACCAGCGCCGGGCACGGGTAGCACTGCTGAATATTGAGGACCAGATAGGGGAACTTCTCATCGACGCTGCCGGTGGACTGCTGCCACTTGACCTCGATCGCCAGGCCGCCAGGCTGCCCTGGCGCGCCGACGACGTAGAAGTCCGTCAGCAGCGGCAGCCCGTAGATGCTCGATCCGATCGGGTACTGCGCCACGAAGTAGCGGCTTGGGCGCGGCTTGCGGCTGAAATCGCGGAACATCGCGGTCTGCTCGGCCGGCGGCGCGGCCTCCTGCGACTCCTGCGTGGTCTGCTCGACATAGCCGCGCCCGGTCAGCACCCCGCGGATGGTGCTCTCGGCGACGCTCCCGGTTGACTCGGCGCGCAGATGGCGCATAGCACTGCCCCAGACGCTCGATCTCACTTATGTCGTTTCAGTGTACCACATCAGCGGTTGGCGAGCGCGGTTTGGATCCACTGCTCGGTGGTGTCATACGCGCCCTCACCGATATGGTCGTAGATCACCTTGCCGCGGCTATCCACCAGGTACATGTGTGGCCAGTAGTGGTTGTTATACGATCGCCAGATCGCCGAGTCGTTGTCCTGGATCACCGGCCAGCCGATCTCCTGGTCGGCGACCGCCTTGCGGACATTGTCCAGCTCGTGCTCGCTGCTGAACTCCGGCGTGTGCACCCCGACGATCACCAGCCCCTGGTCTTTGTACTTGGCCCACCAGCCGCGCAGCGCCGGCAGGGTGTTGCGGCAGTTGTAGCAGCTGTAGGTCCAGAAATCGACGAGGACGACTTTGCCGCGTAGGTCGGCTAGCGTCAGCGGCTTGGAGTTGAGCCACTCCTGGCCGCCGACAAAATCTGGCGCGTCGTAGCCATCGGGCAGCGGTGCGGGCGGCACGGCGGTGGCGGCGAGCGGCACAGCGGTTGGCGCGGCGACCACGGCTGTTTGCGCCAGCGCAGGTGCGGCGGTGGGGGCTGGCTGGCGCGCGGCCGGCTGATTGAGCGGCACAGCCGCAGTCTCCGGGCGTCCACAGGCGCTGAGCAGCAGCATGAGCGAGACACAGGCAAATAGGCGCATTGGACCTCCTTTATCGCCAGCATACGCGCCGGATCTTACGTGCTGCTTACGCGGAGCTTGCGATCGTCTACCGGGGCGCGGGCGCTGCGGCGACCGCGCAAACTGTTGTACAATACGTACAAATCGGCAGTCGAATGTTTCATCGATCGCCGCATGTCGCGCCCGCGATCTGGCAGAGAGCAGCGATGACTAAGCAACATTTGTATCTTCCCACCACGGTGTGGCACGCCGATTCCCCGCCGGAGACGCCGGCGTTTCTGGCCGGGCCGCAGCTCTACTACGTCACGACGATCGGTGGTGCGGTGTGCGGCTTCGGCGACGAGCACCTCGTCGGGCGGATGGGCGGTGCGTGGGCCCACCCGCTGCGGCTGCTCCACGGCTGGTCGCTGACGCTGCGCGATGCCGCCGGCATCAGGCAGCTGGACGCGGCCGATGATTGCGAGCTGTATGGCTCGCATTTGGTGCGCCGGTTCGCCGTGGACGGGCTGGCGGTCGGCTGGACCGAGTTCGTCGCGGCGGGCACACTGGCCGCGCCAGCGCTGGTCGGGGTGGTGGAAATACACAACTCGGCCGAGGCGCCGTGGTCTGGCAGCATCGAGCTGCGGGCCGAACTCGACCTGCGCGGCTGCTGGATGAGCGGCTGGGAGGCGGCCCTGCCCGAGGCCAGCGGCGAGACGGTACTGACCTACGCCGCCGAGAACGGGCCGTACGCCGGCCGGTCGATCGCACTCGGCGCGCACCCTGCAGTGGGCTGGGCGCTGGCCGACGGCGTGGCGAGCGCCGACTTCCCGCTGGCGCTGGCGGCCGACGGGCGGGCCACGATCGCCTTTGTGCTGGCGGCGGCCCACAGTGGCGGCCGGGCCGCTGCTGGCGCGCTGGCTGCGCTGCTGCTTGACGACGTGCCGGCGCTGCTGGCGCAGACGATCGCCGCCCACGCCGGCGACGGTCTCCCGGCGCTGGTGACCGGCGATGACGAGATCGATGCTGTCTGGCGCATGGCGCAGCACAATCTCCAGCTGCTCAGCGCCAGCTACGCCGATCTACCGCCCTACATGCTGGCCGGCATCCCCGAGTACCCGCAGCTCTTCGGCTGCGATACGACCTACTCGGTGGCGGGGGCGGCGGCGGCCGGGTTTGGGCCGCAGATCGGCGCTGCGCTGCGCGGGCTGGCCAGCTTCGCGCAGCGGGCGTGCGGCCGCTCGCCACACGAGATCACCACCAACGGCCGCGTCTTCCACCCAGGCAACGCTCAGGAGACGCCGCAGCTCGCCGTCGGCTGCTGGGACTACGTCCGCTGGACCGGCGACCTGGCGTTTCTGCGCGATGTCTACCCAGTGTGCGTCGAGGGGCTGGAGCACTTCGGCTGGACGCTGGTCGGCGGCCCCTACCCGATCGGCGATGGTATGGTCGAGCGTTTGGGCATGGGCGATTGTAAGCTCGATAGCGTCTGCTACCTGTACCAGGGGCTGCGCGCGCTGTACGATATGGCGCTGGCGCTCGGGCACGACGCCGACGCCCAACGCTTCGCCGCGCACGCCGAGACGCTGCGCGAGCGCTTCGAGCGCGACTGGTGGCTGGAGGACGAGCAGCTCTACGCCGACTCGATGCATCTCGACGGGGTGACGCAGCTGGATGGGCACTGGACGGTGGTGGTCCCAGCCCACGTCGGCATCGCGGCGGACGAGCGGGCCAGGCGCACGATCGAGCGGATCGTGAGCGGCGGCTGGGTGAATGAGTGGGGGCTGGTTCACACCCGCGGCGTGGAGGAGCGGGTCTGGACGCTGCCGAGCGGGCTGCTGGCGCTGACCGCGCTGCGCCACGGCCGGGCGGATCTGGGGCTGAGCTTGCTGCGCGGCTTCGCCGCCACCGCGCGCCACGGCACGCTCGGGCTGCTCAAAGAGCTCATCCCGATCGGGATCTGCTTCGTCCAGCTCTGGAGCGCCGCGCTCTACGCGCAGATCGTCGTCGAGGGTATCTGCGGCATCGTGCCGCTGGCCCATCTCGATACCATCAGCATCGACCCGCGGCTGCCCAGTCACTGGCCTTCGGTTCAGCTGACCGACCTGGCGATCGGCGCGCAGCGGCTCGATCTGACGATCGCGGCCGGGAGCGTGACGGTCCACCATCGCGCGGGCGACCGGCCGCTGACCGTGGTCTACCCCTCTACTGGCGAGACCGGCCAGATTCATCCAGGCCAGACGTGGCGCGCCGGGGAGGCGAAGTGAGCCGAACATGTCGCCGATAACCGTCCGCGAAGTCTATCGGCTGGCGCTGCCGGCCGGCACGACGCTGGTGGCCGGCCAGGGCGGCCTCTCGCACCAGGTGAGCTGGGTGGTTATGCCGCGCGCCACCGCCCCGATCTTCGTTAATCTGCACGGCGGCGAGCTGGCGCTGGTCTCGGCGGCGACGTTGCAGACCCTGGACGACCGGCTGACGCTCACGAGCTTGATCGAGCGCCTGGCGCTGGTGCCGATCGCCGCCATCGGCGTCAGCGGCGAGATCGAGGCGGCGGCAACGGCGGCGGCCGACGCGGCGCGCATACCGCTGTTCCACCTGCCAGATCAGGTCGATATCCGCGAGGTCGAGCGCGAGGTGCAGCGCCTGGTGAGCGACTACGAGGCGCAGATCGAGCGCCGCGCCGCGCAGCTCGCCGCGCTGCTGACCCAGCGTTCGCTGGCGTCTGCCGGGCTCGCTGGGCTGATCGAGACGGTCGCCGAGCGCACCGGCAGCGGCGTGGCCTGCTACAGCGCCACCGGCGAGCCGCGCGCTATCCGCGCCAGAGGCCCGGCGCGGGTGGCGCTGCAGACGCTCCAGCCGAGCGCCGCCGGCCAGCTGACGCAGCTCGGGCAGCAGGTGTGGATCCAGCCGATCGGCGCGAGCGAGAGCGGCCGGCCCTATGGCTATCTGGCGATCTGTGGCGATGCGCTCGACGACTGGGATCGTCTGGCGGCGCAGCAGGGAGCCGCAGCGCTCGCGCTGGAGTTGACCAAAGAGCAGGCGGTCATGGCCGCCGAGGAGCGGTTGCGCGGCGATTTTGTCCAGACGGTGCTGGCCGGCCCGCCAGCCGATAGCGAGGCATTGCTGCAGCGTGGCCGCGAGCTTGGCTACGACCTCGGCGTTTCCCACATCGCCATGCTCTGCGCCATCGGCGATGTCGACGATGGCGCGCTGCGGGCGGCTGGGCTGCTCAGCACCGTACTCGGCCAGCTCGGCGTGGCCGCGCCCACCATGCGCCGCGCCGACGGCGTGCTATGCTACCTCCCGTTCGGCGAACGCGGTCGGCGAACCAACGAGGTCGCCGAGCAGATTCGCCTCAAGCTGAGCGGCGAGATCCCCGGCGTGGTGGTGGCGCTCGGCCGTGAGGCGGGCAGCGTGGCAGCGTGGCAGCGCTCACTACGCGAGGCCGAGCAGGCGCTCAGGATCGGGCGGCAGCTGTTCGATACGGGGCGCGTGCTGCGCTTCAGCGATCTGGGCGTCTACCGGCTGCTGGTGCTGATGCGCGAGTCGCCCGAGATGTGGGAGTTCTATCGCGCCACTCTTGGCGCGCTGGCCGAGTACGATACGCGGCAGGGGGCCGAACTGCTCAAGACGCTCGACGCCTTCTTCAATAACCTCGGCAATCTGGCCCGCACCGCCGATGCGCTCCACGTCCACCGCAACACGCTGCTCTACCGGCTGACCCGCGTCGCCGAGATCTCCAACCTCAACCTCGACGACGCCGAGGACCGGCTGGCGCTCTGGCTGGCGCTTAAGGCCCACCGCGTGCTCAAAACGCTGGACGAGCCGCAGGCTTGACACGCTGCGTCGTAGCGTGCTATCCTACCGCCTACAGATACCACCTTCGGCCCATCGGCGCCGGTCGCGCCAAGCGAGCCCCCATGGATACAGTCGCGGACATCGCTCCACGCGCGATCGAGCACGCCGCTCCTTCCGCATCGCCGCCCGCCCCGTCGCTGATCGATCTCGGCGCCTCGCCGGTCGCAACCGAACTTACCCAGCGGATCGTCGCCTATCAGCGCACCCCTGACGAGCGATCGGCAGCCGAGCATATGGTGCGTCTGGCGTACATGACCGCCTACCAGGCCCACGATGGTCAGCGGCGCACGTCTGGCGAGCCGTATATCGATCACCCGGTGGCGGTGGCAAACCTCCTGCTCGAACTCCGCCTCGATAAAGATACGATCGCCGCAGCGCTGCTCCATGATGTCGTCGAGGATACCCGTATCACCAAAGAGCAGCTTCAGCATCTGTTCGGCACCGATGTGGCCCATATCGTCGATGGCGTCACCAAGCTGACATCGCTTGAGGCCAAGAACAAGGCCGAGGCGCAGGCCGGCACTTACCGCAAGATGTTCATCGCCATGGCCAACGACCCGCGGGTGGTGCTCGTCAAGCTCGCCGACCGGCTGCACAACATGCGGACGCTCTCCTCGCTCTCGGTTGAGCGACAGCAGCGGATCGCGCGCGAGACGATCGAGATCTACGCGCCGCTGGCCCACCGGCTCGGAATCGGGCAGATGAAGTGGGAGCTCGAAGACCGCGCCTTCGCCATCCTCAGGCCGGAGAAATATCAGGAGATCACCCGCGCGCTGGCCTCGCGCCGCGATGTTCGCGAGAAGACGGTGCAGCGGGTGATCCAGCGTCTCCAGCAGCTGCTTGAGAAGGAAGGGGTGCGCGCCGATATCAGCGGCCGCCCAAAACACGTCTACTCGATCTACCGCAAGATGGAGCGCAAGGGCGTCAGCCTTGATCAAATCTACGACCAGCTGGCGGTGCGCGTGGTCGTCGATAGCGTCGGCGAGTGCTACCGCGTGCTCGGGCTGGCACACCTCGCCTGGCCGCCGGTCCCCGGCGAGTTCGATGACTATATCGCCAACCCCAAAGAGAGCATGTACCAGTCGCTCCATACCACGGTGCTCATCCCCGGCGGCCAGCCGTGCGAGATCCAGATCCGCACCGGCGATATGCACGAGGTGGCCGAGCACGGCATCGCGGCCCACTGGCGCTACAAAGAGGGGTACGGCCGCGCCGAGGCCAGCTTCGACGCCAAAGTTAAGTGGCTGCGCAATCTAATCGACTGGAACACCGACGCCAAAGATCAGGATTTCGTCGATACGATCAAAAATGAGGAGTTCGAAGAGCAGATCTTCGTGATGACACCCAAAGGCAGGATCGTCGATCTACCGGCGGGTGCCACCCCGGTGGATTTTGCCTACCGCATCCACTCCGAGGTCGGCAATAGCTGCATCGGTTCCAAAGTCGGTGGGCGGGTGGTGCCGCTCAGCTACGAGCTCAAAAACGCCGAGATCGTCGAGATCATGACCAGCCGTATCTCGCGCGGCCCGAGCCGCGACTGGGCCAACTTTGCCAAGACCGCCGGGGCGAAATCGCACATCCGGCGGTTTTTTCGCCGCAACGACCGAAGCGAGAATATCACCGAGGGGCGCAAGCTGCTGGAGCGCGAGCTCAAGCGGCTCGCTATCAGCATCGCGCACGAAGAGGTGGCACAGCACGCGCGCTTCAGCTCGGCCGATGAGATGTTCGCGCAGATCGGGAGCACCGACGTCAGCGCCCGCACTGTGGCGCAGCGCGTACTGGCGAGCATGACGCCGCTCGTCGCGCCTACCGAGGTGCCGCCGACCCAGCTGCCGCACGCTCACCGCCCGCCGGTCGACCCTGGCGTGCGGGTGCGCGGCGAGAGCGGGATCTACCACCGGCTGGCGCGCTGCTGCAACCCCGTCATCGGCGAGCCGATCACCGGATTTGTGACCCGCGGCAATGGCGTGACGATCCATCGCGCCGACTGCCGCCTGATCCTCAACGGGCGCGACCGCGAGCGGATCGTCGATGTCTCGTGGGGGTCGCTTGTGCCGAAAGGTGGCTTCCCGGTCCCGATCGTGATCGACGTGTGGGACCGCGTCGGGCTGTGGCGCGATCTCAGCAGCATCATCGCCGACGCCGGAATCAACATCAGTGAGGTGCAGCAGACGACTGGCCGGGTCGACGGCACTACGGTGCTGCGCGCCACGCTCCAGATCGGTGATATCCCCGACCTGACCAGGATTATCACCAAGATCAACAGTCTGCCGGATGTGATCGAGGCGCGGCGCGCGAGCTAGCGGCTGCGCCCCAGCAGCCCCTCGGCGAGCGCCCCGAGCGCGGCGATCGACGAGGGGTCCCCGCGCACCGCTCCGAGCGCGGCCATCGCCTCGTGATGGTAGCTCGTCGCCACCGCCTCGGTCGCCGCACGCGCCCCGGCGGCATCCAGCAGCTGCAGCATCTCCCCCACCGCCCGGTCGTCTGGCGCGGCACCGTAGAGTTCGGCGAGCCGCGCGCCGTAGTCTGGCGAGGCCATGCCGTAGATCACCGGCAGGCTGAGCTTGCGCCGGTAGAGATCGGCGGCGAATGGCTTGCCGGTCCGCTCCGGGTCGCCCCACACACCAAGCACATCGTCCTGCACTTGGAATGCCAACCCCAGGCTCACCCCAAACGTCCAGAGCGCCGCCGCCGTCGCGCGGTCTGCGCCGCCAGCCACCCCGCCGAGCTCGGCGGCTGCCCCAACCAGCACCGCAGTCTTGCGCCGGATCATGGCTAGGTAGTCGTCCTGGCTGACGCTCAGCCGACCCTCGAAACTGATATCGAGATACTGGCCTTCGCAGATCGTCAGGATCGTCTCGCTGAAGCGCCGCAGAATGGCCAGCACCCGCTCGGCCGGCAGCCCCACATCCGCCAGTCGGTGGACCGAGAGATGGGCGATGACGAACATGCCGTCGCCGGCGTTGATCCCCTGCGCCAGACCCCAGATCGTCCATAGCGTCTGCCTGCCGCGCCGCATGTCGCTGTCGTCCTCGATATCGTCGTGGATCAGCGAGAAATCGTGGAGCAGCTGGATGCCGGCCGCCAGCGGCAGCGCCAAGAGCGGATCGCCGCCCGCTGCGCGGGCCGCCGCGAGCGCCATAATCGGGCGCAGCAGCTTGCCTGGGTCGCCGCTGGCCGGCGCGAGCGTTGCGTTGCGCCAGCCGAGATGGTACTCCTGCATGCCGTAGAACTCTGCCACCCGCGCCTCGGCCAGCGGAAACGCCGCGCGCATGGCATCTTGGATCAACGCCCGCCCGTTGAAATCGCTCATGTTACTGTCTTTTCATCCTCTGTAAGCAGGAAGTAATGTGACCGCATTGAGGTTTGCGTGAGTGAATAGTACACTGATAGAGCGTACACACGCGATCGTATGCCACACGCTCATCGCTCTACCGCAATGGCATCGCTCGCTTGGTCGCACTCAATCTGATTTCTGACGGGAAGGATGTTGTATGCCGTTGAACATGCGCTTTCGCTTCAGCCCAACCAAGGATGGCCTCGTCAAGGTGCTTGGCCCACTCGAGACCGACATCATGCAGATCGTCTGGCAGGATGAGCGCAGCACGGTGAAAAAGATCCATCGGAAGCTCTCGCAGGGCCGAGATATCGCCTACACCACCGTTATGACCACTATGAGCCGCCTCTCCGAGAAGGGCGTGCTCCACCGTCATCGCGAAGGTCTGGCCTACGTCTACATCCCGGCGATCACCGAAGATGATTTTGTGACGATGGTGGTACAGCAGGTGCTCGATGGTCTGCTCGACGACTATAGCGCTACGGCGGTGGACTATATGGTGGACTACCTGGACCGCCGCAACCCGACCGAGCTGCGT
The DNA here is from genome assembly GCA_043754595.1 of Roseiflexaceae bacterium. Classification (GTDB taxonomy): domain Bacteria; phylum Chloroflexota; class Chloroflexia; order Chloroflexales; family Roseiflexaceae; genus JAYUUK01. The sequence continues at coordinate 16,819 of JAYUUK010000362.1, forward strand.
CGGTTGCACAAGTCGATCAGCGCCCTCGTCGCCTAAACATTCTCTCCGCTGCCAAGCAAGCCCCGCCGCCACAGGCGGGGCTTGTGATTCCGCTGGCCATCACGCCTCGACCGTACCCCACAGATCGTAGTCGGCGGCGCGCTGCACCCGCACCCGCGCGAAGCTGCCGACATCGGCCGCGCCCCAGGCGAAGACCTGCCCATCGACCTCGGGCGCGTCGCGAAACGATCGCCCGACCACCAGCGGCCGGCCGTCGTCAGCCTGTCCATTCCCCTCAACCAGCAGATCGATTATCCGCCCCTCCCAGCGCCGACAGCGGGCCAGCGAGATCTCGCGCTGGAGCTGCATCACCTCGTGCCAGCGGCGATCGGCGACCCGCGCGCTCACCTGGTCTGGCAGCGTGGCGGCGTTGGTGCCAGGCTCCTGCGAGTAGCGGAAGACGCCGACGCGGTCGAGTTGTACATCGTTGAGGAAGGTCAGCAGCTCCTGAAACTCCTCGCGGGTCTCGCCAGGGAAGCCGACGATGAACGTCGAGCGGATGGCGATATCTGGCATCGCCGCGCGCAGATCGGCGATGATCCGCCGCGTGCGGTCGGCGTCTGGAGGCCGGCGCATGCGTCTGAGCGTGGCGGGGTGGGCGTGCTGGAGCGGCATATCGAGGTAGGCGCAGATCTGTGGGTGGCTGGCCATCACCTCGATCAGGCGCTCGCTGATGCCGTGGGGGTAGGCGTACATCAAGCGTACCCAGACATCGCTGGGGAGCACGCCGCACAGCTCTTCAAGCAGAGTGGCGAGCCCATCTTTGAGCCGCAGATCGCGGCCGTAGTCGGTGAGGTGCTGCGCCACCAGCACGATCTCCTTCACTCCCTGTGCTGCCAGCTCGCGCGCCTCGCCGAGGATCGCGCCGACGGCTTTTGAGCGCATATCGCCTTTGAACGATGGGATAGTACAGAAGGCGCAGCGCAGGTTGCAGCCGTCGGAGATTTTGAGGTACGCCGATGGGCCGCCGGCGTGGCGTCTGATCGGCGCGGTCCGCCAGTCGGCGTAGTCGCCCGGCGTGATCAGCGTCTCCACCGGCGCGAGCGCCAGCTCGAGCGGCTGCGGCAGCGGCATGGCGATCAGCGGGATGAAGTCGATCGCTGGGGCGGCAGAGGCGGTCGCGGTCGGCTGCTCGCCGAGCACCTCGCCGATCCGCATCCACTGCTGCGTCGAGAGCAGCGCGTCCACGCCGCGCACGTCGGCGAGTAGCTGCGGGTGGCTCTGCGCCATGCAGCCGGCGGCGATCAGCCGCTGCCCAGGTTTTTTGGTGGCGCCGATGTTCGCCAGCACATCGACGGTCTCGTCGCGGGCGGCGGCAATGAAGCTACATGTATTGACAATAACAACATCGGCATCGTCGCTGGTGGCGGCGCGGGTGTGGCCCTGCGATTGCAGAATGCCGTTCATCCCCTCGCTGTCGACGGTATTTTTTGGGCACCCGAGGGTGATGATATGGTATTTCATAGTGTCTCAGTGGTCGGTAAAAAAGCAGGCGGGCCGAAGCCGCACCTGCCTCGCAGCGCATCGTGTGGCGCGGCTAGCGAAAGTTATTGAACTGGAGCGCCACGGGGAATTCATCTTGGTGCTCGCGCAGCAGCTTCATCACGCCCTGCAGCTCATCGCGGCTCTTGGAGCCGACCCGCAGCGCATCGCCCTGGATGCGCGGCTGCACCTTGGGGAACGCATCGCGCACCAGCTTTTGGATCTTCTTTGCCACATCGTCCGGGATGCCCTGCTGGAGCGTGGCCACCTGCCGCACCCGCATCCCGCCGATCTCTTGCATATCGCCAAACTTGAAGACTTTGATCGAGAGATTGCGGCGCAGCGCTTTTGTCTGCACCAGATCGCGGATCGCAGTCAGGTACATCTCAGATGACGTGGTGATCGTCAGCTCTTTCTCACCAAGTTTGACCTCGGTGGCGCTGTCTTTGAGGTCGTAGCGCGAGTTGATCTCGCGCTGCGCCTGGTCGACGGCGTTGACGAGCTCCTGGCGATCGTACTCGGAGACAATATCGAAGGTGCTTTCGGCTGGCATAAGATCCTTACGGCGGCCAGTTGTAGGTCACAACTTCGCCATTGACCGTCCCGAGGCGCTGCTCGCGGCCGTTGACGGTGACGAGGACGACCGACGCGTTGCCGGCGCGGACCGAGAACGAGCGCTGCGCGGTGTACTGCAGGCTGTTGCCGGCAGGCAGGACGCGGCGGAAGACTGACTTGCCATCTGTCTTGATCTCGAGCCACGAGCCAGGGTTATCGCCGCCATCGATCCGCACCTCGGCCACGATCGGCGCGATCTGCGTCGGGCTCGGCTCTGGCATCGTCGTCGGAACCACACCGACGCCGGCGATGGCGACCGTCGGCGCGGCGCCCACGGCCAGCGCCGCATCGGTCGGCAGCGGCGTGAACGTCGGCAGTGGGCTCGGCGGCGGCGCGTAGGTCGGGATCAGGTCTGCGGTGGGCACTGCGGCGCTCTCGCCGATCCGGTTGGTGGCGCTCAGCACCACATAGCTGATGCCCGAGAGAAACAAGACTACCAGGAACACCCCGATGACGCTCGGGGCAATGAACGTCCGCACCCGCGGTGTCGACGTTGTCGACACGATGGTGATCGGCTCTGATCGGCCCCGGTCATGGCGGTAGAGCTCGACGATCTCATCGATCGGGAGGCCGAGGTAGCCGGCGTAGTTGCGCAGGAAGCCGCGGACGTAAACATCGCCGGGCAGCGCCTGATAGTTACCATCTTCGAGAGCGACGATATAGCGCTGCATGATACGCGTATCCGCCGCGGCCTGCGCAAGGGTGATGCCCTTCTGCTCGCGCGCCGCCCGCATCCGCTCGCCTAACGCTGTTATACCTTCTAATGCCATTGTGTATCTTTCGATATCAAACCCTTTGGCATTATACGGCAGGTTGTGGCTCTGAGCAAACGCAGCGCCCCACGTCAGCGGCGCGCGGTGGCGCGGGCGACGTGGGGCGCTGCGGTAGGTAGCGTGTGATGTGGCACACCAAAGCGGTGCGCCGGCGTTAAAACGCCAGCTCGACCTCCTCGGCCTGCGCCTCGGCCTCGGCCTCGGTCTGCTCGGGGCGCGCGTCGAGGAACATCAGCGACTCGGCGCGGACGACCGGGCGCGAGCGGCGCTGGCCGGTGGCCTTATCCTCCCACGAGTTGATCACGATCGAGCCGGTAACCCGCACGCGGCTGCCTTTGTGCAGGCTGCCGACGGCCTGCCCGGCCAGTTTGTCCCACGCCTCGACGCTCAGCCAGTCGGTCTCGACCGAGTACTGACCATCTGGCTGGCGCGCGCCTGGGCGTTTGGTGGCGATGCTGAAGCGTGCCAGCGTCGAGCTGCCAGCGAGCTGAAGCGACTCTGGCGCATCGCCGAGCCACCCGATCAGCTCGACCTGATTGACCGTCCCCTTGAACTGCCGCATACGATTCTCCTTGTACGATAAACGCTCAGTATGTGCGTCTCATCAAGTACACCGAGGCGAAAACGGCGGCGATATGCCAGTTTTGGCGGAGCTGCGTATACTGCCGATTTTGTCCGCTATGCTTTGCGCTGGAGCTCGCGGAACAGCTCGGCACCCTGCGCGTAGCTCAGCTCGGCCGGGTCGAGGCTGTAGCGCCGCTGGACTTCGGCGGTGAGGTCCAGCTTCTGCTTGCGCGCCAGCCCCTCGAGCCGCCCTAGTTGCATCTCGTTGATCGGCTGATAATCTTCGGCGTGGGCTGCGCCATTGGTGGCAGGGGCCGCGCCGTTGGCGGCTGGCACCTGGCGGGCTGTGGCATCGGCGTCTGCCGACTTCGTGCGATAGCTGACGCGGTCATCGGCGATCTTCTTCAGTCCATCGATAAACTGCGAGGCCTGGCCCTTGGTCATCGTGACCAGATCGACGCTCTGCTCGGTGGCATAGCTGCTGATCTGGTCATTGCTCCAGCTGAGCGTATCCTGGAGCGTGGCGATGTAGTTGCGCTGCTTGTCGCTCGCCGGTGCCTCTGGGTCGCGGATCGTGATCGCGGCCGGGCTGCCAGCTGCCTCGCGGATAGCGCCGGCCTGCTGCTCAGCCGCTGAGCGCTGGGCCTGAAACATCCGCCAGCCGAGATCGACCGCCTTGGTCACGTCTTCGTCAGATGCGTCGATCGGCAGGGTGATCGTCTCTTCGAGGGTGATGTAGTCTTCGCCGATGCGGATGGCGGAGCGGTACGTCCGGGTGACGCTGCGCTCGCGCGGTGTGGGGGTTGCCATGCTGTTCTCCTCGCCGCGGCGGTTGCGCCGGCGGCCTGCTCGTATTCGCTGTACATGCGCGTGTGTGTGCTGCCAGATCGCGGCACAGCATAAGTGTAGCACAAATGTACCTATTTGACAAGCGTCGCTGCGATGTTGGCATAAACGTGCTATACTTAAGCAAATCGCTAAAGTATAGACAGGCAGCGCATGCGAATATCGAGCAAGGTTGAATATGGGATGCGGGCGCTATTGGATCTCGCGCAGCGCTACGGGCAGGGGCCGATCCAGAGCCACGATATCCACGAGCGACAGGGGATCGACGAGCACTATCTCAACCAGATCCTGATCCTGCTGCGTCGCGCCGGTCTGATCGAGAGCATCCGCGGGCCGCAGGGCGGGCATAGGCTGGCGCGGACGCCGGCGCACATCACCGTGCTCGACGCATTCATCGCGCTCGATGGCCCGCCGCTGCCGCTCGACCCGACGCCGCCGCGCGATGTTGCCAGCACACCGATCGACGCAGCAGTGGTGCGCGAGGTCTGGAACACGACCCGCATCGCCATCGAGCGCGAGCTCGGCGCAGTCACGCTCGACGAGCTCTGCCAGCGCAAACGCCAGCGCACCAGCGAGTCGATGTACTATATCTAGCGCGCCCGCCCCATCACGAGAGCATCAGCCCCTGCGACTCGAGGTAGAAGCGGCCGAACCCCATCGCGCCGAGAATCACGAGCGTCAGCAGCAGCGCCACCGTGGCCGGCCGCGCCAGCTGCCCGACCCGCATCACCTGCCCCTCGTAGCCCATCAGCAGGCCGGTGAGCAGCAGCATCACCACAAAAAGCACGCCGACGATCCCGCCCCACGCCAGCGTCGCCACGATCCAGTAGCTCGCGGCGATGTTGGCGTAGATCGCGATGGCCACCAGCAGGTTACAGCCGATGACTGCGGCGAACTCGCCCCAGCCATCGATGATCCGCTGCTCGCTCTGGACATCGCGCCGCAGCGCGAGGTTGAAGATCATTAGGACGATCACGGCCACGCCGGTGCCAAGCCCGATGCCGGTCAGCGTGCGCAGCCAGTTCATCGGCGTGTACATATGCGGCAGCAGCATGTCGCGCGCCATCGAGTTGAGCCCATCGACGCCCATGACCGCAGCGAGCAGCACCAGCAACACCGTGATCGGCAGCTGTGGCAGCTTCGAAGCTCGCCCGCGCCCGCGCAGGAGCAGGAAGATGATCGTGCTGCTGAAGCTGGCATAGATCCCGGTGTTGCGCGCACAGAGCGGCAGCTGGATCCCGCCGACGTCGACGTTGTGGATTTGCGCGCAGACGCCGTGGACGACGCTGTACATCTTCCAGCTGAGCGGCACGCCCGGCCAGGCCACCAGCGCCACTAACAGCCCGCCCAGTAGGCCGAGGAAGATGATGCGCCAGCCGCGCTCATCGATGCCGCGCTGCTCGGCGGCGTGCAGCTTGCGCGCATCGATCTCGCGCTGCGCCTGTCGCACAATCTCATCGCCCGTTGGCTGTGTCATGGGCTCGTCTCCAGCAGTTGGTCGATGGCCGGGCCATCGAGCTGACCAATGTGTATCGCGCCGATCGTGCCGTCTGGATCGATCAGATAGGTGGTCGGGATGTTCTTGGCGGCGTAGCGCTCGGCGATGTCGCCGTCTGGGTTGGCCACCAGCGTGAAGCCCAGCGGCGTGGCGCTCGCGAAGGCTGCCACCTGTTCGAGCGTCTCCAGCCGGTTGACCGCCACCACCACCGTATCGCTGTGGCGCGTTGCCACGCGGTTCAGCTCGGGCAGCTCGGCCTTGCACGGGCCGCACCAGGTGGCCCAGAAGTTGAGCAGCACTTTTTTGCCGCGTAGCGCGCCGAGGGTGAGCTGCGCGCCGCCGAGCGTGTAGCGAAAATCTGGCGCGACATCGCCTGGCTGGAGCAGTGCCCCGCGCGCATCGCCGATCAGCCGCGACTCGGCGGCGACGTTGGGCGCGAGCGCGACCTGCGTCTGCTGCTGCGGCGCGGCGCACCCGATCAGCACCGTCAGCGCGAGCAGCAGCGTGAGCGAGCGGGTCATACACACCTCCGCGTGGCGCGGTCCAGCCGCGGGTAGATCGTGACCAGCGCCGCCAGCGCGAACAGCGCGCCGGTGGTCATCCGCAGCAAGAAGTTGACCGACCACGGCGCATCGCCGCCGCCGCGCCACCCGAGCCCGAGCGCGTCATTGATAGCGTGGCTCCCGGCGTCCAGCAGCAGCGGGGCCGCCAGCAGCCAGCCGGCCCACAGCGGCGCTGGCGCAAGGCGGCTGCGGACCGCGCGGTAGCCAAGGCTCCCTAGTGCGAGCGCGGCGCTGACGGCGGCGCAGCGATGGCAGAACGCGACCTGCCGGCCGCAGAGGCAGAACGAGCGCTCGGGGCGCTGGTGGCAGAGCGGACGGTACAGCGCAAAAATCAGCGCCCCGAGCAGCGGGTGGCCGTTAACGCTGAGCCAGGGCGACAGCCACGGCAGCCCGGCGTAGAGCAGCAGCCCAACGTTGGCAATGATCAGCCAGCGGCCGATGATCCAGGCCCCGAGGCTATCGAGCTTGGTCATGCCGCACCAGCCGCACGAACTTCCGCCGCCCGACCTGCACCACCGGCGCATCGGCCGGGTCGACGCTCAGCTCGGCGCTCTCGACCCGCTCGCCGCCGACGCGGACTCCGCCGCCGCCGATCAGACGCCGTGCCTCGCCGCGGCTCGCGGCCATGCCGGCAGCCATCAGCAGATCGATGATGCCGATCGGCCCCGCCACGGCGTGCTCGGCGATCTCGCTCGGCAGCTCGCGGTCGCGGAAACGCTTGACCCACTCGGCCTCGGCGACCAGCGCCTCTCCAGGCGTGTGGAACTGCCCGACGACCTCGCGCGCCAGATGCATTTTAAACGCCATCGGGTTGGCCGAGCCATCGCCGATCGCCTGGCGCATCGCCGCGACCTCAGCGATCGGCACATCGGAGAGCGCCTCGAAGTACAGCGGCAGCACATCGTCGCTCATGGAGAGCATCTTGCTGTACTGCTCGAACGGCGGCATAAGGATATCGACGGTGTTGTTGAAACTCTTGCTCATCTTGCGACCATCGGTGCCGGGAATGAGCGGCACTAGAAACACGTCCTGCGGCGTCATGCCCATCTGCCCCATCAGCTCGCGCCCCGCCAGGTTATTGAACTTCTGATCGGTGCCGCCAAACTCGACATCGGGGTTGACCACCACAGAGTCATAGCCTTGCAGCATGGGGTACATGAGCTCGACGATGGTGATCATACCGCCGTCTTCGTAGCGCTTGCGGAATGTATCGTGGGCCAGCATCTGCGCCAGCGTGAAGCGCCCTGCCAGATTGAGCGCCTGCTCCAGGTTGAAATTGCCGTACCACTCGCTCTGCCAGCGGATCTCAGTGCGGTCCCGATCGACGACGCGGAAGAACTGCTCCATGTAGCGCTCGGCGTTCTCGCGCACCGCCTCGGCGGTGAGGCGTGGGCGGGTCTCGTCGCGGCCGCTGGGATCACCGATCTGCGCCGTCCAGTCGCCGACGATCAGGACGACCTGATGGCCGAGATCCTGGAACTTGCGCAGCTTGCGCAGCCCGACGGCGTGGCCGATGTGCATGTCAGGCTTTGTCGGGTCGAAGCCCTGTTTGAAGCGCAGCGTGCGCCCGCTCGCGAGCCGGGCGCGGAAGGCCGACTCGACGATGATCTCGGCGACCCCGCGGGTCAGCAGCTCGTCCATCATCTGGTTATGTCCCTCGTCTAGGCGATTATGCGATCGCTCGCGCCATTATAGCTGAATTGCCGATGAATTGCCGCCGATCGGGCGTAACTTTTTGATCACGTTTCGCATTCATACTGATGAGGAAGTGTACAGAATGAGCCGTTTGGTCGCGTCTACGATGACATAATGAAGGAGCCTCTATGAATATTCTTGTTGCCGATGACGATATCTCTTCGGTCAAGCTAACATCATATCTGCTGGAAGAGGCTGGCTACCGCGTCGCGCGGGTTCACGATGGGGCCGCCGTGATGCAGCAATTTGAGAAAAGCGACCCGGATCTGGTGCTGCTGGATATCGAGATGCCGAAGGCTGACGGGTTTGAGATCTGCCGGCAGATCCGACGCAACTCCGATGTACCGATCATTTTCCTCTCGGGCCGGGCGCGCCTGCAGGATAAAGTGCAGGGGCTCCAGATCGGCGCAGACGATTACCTCGTCAAGCCATTCGAGCCATCAGAGCTGATTGCGCGGGTCGAGGCGGTGTTGCGGCGGCACAACAGCGAGGCGCTCAACCCTTCGGCGCGGCTCGCCATTGGCGATGTCACGCTCGACCCAGTCGAGCAGCGGGTGCAGTTCGCCAACGGGCGCACGGTCAACCTGACGCCGCTCGAATTTCGGCTGCTCTACTATCTGATGAAGAATGCCGGCCGAGTTCTCAACGCCGAGCAGATCCTCTCCAAGGTCTGGGGCTATGACTATGAGGGCGAGAGCAATTTGGTGGCGGTCTACATACGCCGGGTGCGCGCCAAAGTCGAGCCGGAGCCCGAGCGCCCGCGCCACGTCATTACCGTCCGCAATCTGGGTTACAAATTTGTTGTATAACAAAAGAGTCATAGAACTGGCTGGCGGCTGACGGCCAGGCTCCATGTTCGACAGTACGAAGAAAGCGGACCGATGATTGCGGACACCCTACGCTCGGCCCAACTTCGGTCCCGTGTGACCGACCGCAACATGTTTCTCAGGGCGCTAACGCTGCTGCCAGGGCTCGTGCTCGGGTGGATGCTTTCGGCGTCCGCGATCCCCGCCACGATCTGGTACGGTGTGATGGCGTACTGTGTCGCGCAGCTGGTGCTGACAATCGGGATGCCGCAGACCAACCGCCGGGCGCTGATCTCGATGGAGGCGCTGTTCATCGTGGCCGATCTGAGCTTCAGCGCGCTGCTGATCGCGCAGGCCGCCACGCTCGGCGGCACGATCTTCCCGCTGTACCTGCTGATTTCGCTGCGGGTGCTCGCCCGCTATCGGCTCTCCCCGGCCGCCACCGTCACACCATTTCTTCTCGGGCCGCTGTACCTCTTCGCGCTGTACTCCGCCGCGCAGCTGTCATCGCTTTCGCCGGTACAGTCGCTGAGCGGCTGGGGGCTGCTGATCGGCAGCCTCGGTTTTGGGGTGGTCGCGATCTGGACGGCGTCGAACCAGCAGCGCGACAACGGCACGATGCGCGATCAGCTGCGCAACGAGCGGCAGATCCGCGAGGCGCGGGTCGAGGAGCTCGAACGGATCACCGGCGAGCTGCGCGCCAGGATGCGCGAGCGCCACGCGCTTGAGGAGGGGCTGCGGGTGATCACATCGTCGCTCAGCGTGACCGATGTGCTGACCCACATTCTGGAGAGCACGGTGCAGACCTTCGGCCACGAGCGCATCCACGCCATGGCGCTCTCGCTCCAGGCCGAGCACGGGCTGGTCCACCACACGTTCGCGCAGCATTCGGAGACAATGTTCGGCTGGGCCGACTCAGTCTCCAGGCAGACTATGAGCCACGCCAGCCCGACGGTGGTGGCTGACGCGGCGCTCAGCCCAGATATCGCCGCCGTGGCCGATGAGGGGTTCCGCGCGGTGCTCAGCGTCCCGCTGTACGTTGGCGAGGGGCAAGCCCGCGGCGCGCTGACGGTGGTGAGCAAGACTTTCGCCGCCTTCTCCAGCAGCGACGCACGGCATCTCTCGGCGTTCGCTGCGCAGGCCGGGATCGCCATCGGCAACGCCGAGCTCCACAGCCAGATCCACCGTCAGCAGCGTCTGCTCAACGCCGTGATGCGCGATATCAGCGATGGGCTGGTGGTGCTCGATAGCGCAAACGCGATTGTGATGGCCAACCCGCTCGGGACGCAGCTGCTCACCAGAGTCTCCTCGCATCGCTCGATCCGCGATCACCTGCTCGATCTCGCCGCCAGCGTCGACTCCAACACCGTCGCTAGCGCCGCGACCGCCGAGCTGAAGGTGCAGCCGGAGCAGCCGGACGAGCAGCCGCGCTACTACCAGGCGATCGCCACGCAGGTCCACCGCGATGATAGCGACGACCCACTGGTGGCGGTGGTATTCCACGATATCACCGACCAGAAGGCCGAGGAGCTGGCGCGCGTCGAGTTTATCTCGATGGTTTCGCACGAGCTGCGCAACCCGGTCCACACGCTCAACGGGTTTCTCAAGGTAGTGCTGCAGGGCCGCGCCGGCGCGCTCACGGCGCTGCAGCTGGATTTTCTGCAGATGGCAGACGCGCAGACCGAGCAGCTCAAGGGGCGGATCGCCGAGCTGCTCGAGTTCAATAAGATGCGCGCCGGGCGACTGACGCTCGCGCCGGACTGGAACGATCTTTCGGCGCTGGTGACCGATATGCTCAACCGGCTGCAGCTCTCCGCCGAGGAGCGCGGCCTAACGCTGTATAACCGCGTCGACCCGGCGCTGCCTGAGGCGTTCTTCGATGGGCCGCGGATCGGGCAGGTGGTGACGAATTTGACCGAGAATGCCTTCAAGGCGACGCCGCAGGGCGGCAGCGTGACGGTGAGCTCGGAGTATCACGACCACGAGATCTGGGTCAGGATCCGCGATACCGGCGTCGGCATCCCGGCCGCCGAGCTGCCAAAGATCTTTCAGCGCTTCTATCGGGTCGCCAAGCACACTCGCGGTCCTGATAGCCACCTCGGGCTAGGGTTGGCGATCTGCCAGCAGATCGTCGAGGGGCACGGCGGGCGGCTGTGGGTCGAGAGCGAGGAGGGCGTCGGCACGTGCTTCACGTTCTCGCTGCCGCTCATCCCGACGATCGAGGCCGTCGAGGCGTAGGATAGTAGGCCGAGCAGCCTATCTACAGATAGGCAGCCGGGCGGTTGTCCTCAGATAGGCACAGATAGACACAGATACCGGGCAGCTGGACATATTGGCCGCTCATCTGCGCGAACACCGATCTCCCGGTCTTCCGATCTTCCGGTCGCCGGGTCCTCCGCCACCCCTTCACCCCTTCACCCCTTCACCGCTTCATCGCCTCACCGCTTCATCGCCTCACCGCTTCACGCCAAGAGATCGCTTGACAGCATGTACCTGCCGATTTATGATAGAAACGCGCTCCAGTCGGCTTATACGCAGATCGATCTGTAAGGAGGTTCTATGGTGGCTGGCGAACTACAGCGGCGGTCGCGGCGTCTGATAGCGGCGCTGCTGCTGCTGGCGATCGGTCTGACGCTGGCCGCACCGGCGCGCCCCGCCACAGCCCAGAGCGATCTGCGCTACTTTTACGAGACCGGCCACTATATCCGCGGAGCGTTTCGGCAGTACTGGGAGAGCAACGGCGGCATCGCCGTCTACGGTCTGCCGGTCACCGAGGAGTATTTTCGCTCAGACGGCCGGATCGTGCAGTGGTTCCAGCGGGCGCGCTTCGAGCTCGCCTCGTCCAACCCGATCGTGATCGAGCTCGGCAGGCTCGGCGCCGAGGCCACCGGCGGGCGGATCTTCCCCCAGGTGCCGCCGTTCCAGAGCACCGCCAAAGTCCGCTACTTCCCGCAGACTGGCCACAGCCTGCGCGGGCTGTTCAAAGACACCTGGGAGCGGCGCGGCGCCGAGCGGGTCTTCGGTCTGCCGCTCTCCGAGGAGATCTCCGAGCAGATCAACGGCCAGTGGACGGTGGTGCAGTACTTCGAGCGGCAGCGTTTCGAGCTGCGGCTCTACCCCAGCCGGGTCGAGTTCGGGCTGCTCGGAGCGCAGCGCGCGCCGTTCCAGTTGCTCGACCCGTGGCCGCCGGATATCGCGCCGCCCGGCCCGCTCAACGAGGATGGGACGCCGCGCCCTCCGGCCGGCTACCGCCCAGGCGCTGAGCGCGCGACGGTCAGGCTGGCGTATGAGGGCGGCGGCGACCAGGTGTTTCTGGTCCAGGGCGAGGGCTTCCAGCCCGGCGAGCGGGTGCGCTTCCTGACCGAGTCCCCGGCCGGCAAGATCACATCGCTCGACCCCGTGCCGCTCGCCGATGTCAACGGCTCGATCAGCTACGCCCAGGTCCGCTTCGCCACCAAGGGCTACGCCAATGGCAGGTGGTATCTGACGGCGCAGGGCCAGACCAGCGGGCGTACCGCCGTGGCGCAGCTCACGATCGGCGGCGGCGGCCCGCCGACTGGTGGCGGCGGAACTCCGCCAGCCAGCGGCACGCGGGTGGCGGTGGTGCCAGGCAGCGGCACGTTTGGCCAGGCGTTCCTGGTCCAGGGCGATGGCTTCGACGCGCGCGAGAAGGTCTCATTCTGGCTCACCGGTCCAGATCAGACGGTGCGCCCGATCAATAATCGGCCGAACGCCGACGCCAACGGCTCGATCACCAGCGCCGAGGTGCGCTTCACGGTCGACTCAACCTTCCGCGTCGGGACGTGGTCGCTGACGGCCAAGGGCAACGCCAGCGGGCGCACCGCCGTCGCGATGTTCCAGATCGTCGCTGGCGGCACGCCGCCTCCAGCGGGCGGCGGTGGTGGCGGCGGTGGCGATGCGAACCGCTACAACCAGGTGATCCACGATGGCCTCGGGGCCAGCAACGGCGGCTCGATCGTCCCGATCGGCGCGCCGCCCGAGGTGACATTCACCTTCACCGCCGGCGGGTTCGACGCAGGCGAGCGGGTGGGGGTCTGGCTGACGCGGCCGAACGGCGGTGGGACTGTGGCTGTCAGCAGCGGGATCACCCGCGACGGCGGCAACCTGCGGGTCAGCTTCCGCGTCGATAAGGCTACCGAGGGCACCTGGGCGATCACTGCCGAGGGCGTAAAGACCAAGCGCAACGTGACTGCGACGTTCGCCGTGACCAGGGCGTTCGTCGGCGGGCCGGGAACGCCGCGCCCGCCGAGCCGCAACGGCAGCGTTAGCCCGCCGGAGGGCGGCAAAGGGACGGCGTTCAGGCTGACGGCGCAGGGGTTCCGCGCCGGCGAACAGCTTGAGTTCTGGATCACCACGCCAGACGGGCTGTACCTGCTGTCTGGCACGCAGGCCACCGACAGCCGCGGGCGGATCGGGGTCAGCCCGGCGCTTGAGGTGCGGCTGAGCGCGCAGAACCTGCCAGGGCTCTACGGCTATCACTACCGCGGCAAGACGAGCGGCGTCCGCGCCGATCTGTACTTCAGCTACACCGGGCAGTAGAGCGCGAGGGAGCGAAGAATCACGCGAGGTGTGCGGCGGCCACCGCACACCTCGCGTGCAGGCGTCAGCGACATCCCGTCACCGGTGTAGGTCCCTCAGGTGGCCGGCAGCGCGGCAGGCCCCTTCCCCGACCATCGCCTCTTTTTCCGCTGCCCGCCACCGCACATCTATCTGCAACCGGCGTCAGCGACATCCCGTCACCGGCGTGGTCCCGCGTGTGGCCGGCAGCGGGCATTCCTCACCGACAGCCGGTGCGAGCGCATCCCGTCACCGGCGTGGTCTCGCAGGTGGCCGGCAGCGCGGCACGGTCCTTCCCAGACCATCGCCTCTTTTTCCGCTGCCCGCCACCGTGCATCAGACTCGGCATGGAATGATCATCTATAGCATTCCTAAATGAGCTGTAAACGCGCGTCAACGCAACGCGGGGGTGTGGGGGCCGGGTACCCTCTGGGTGTCCCCACGAAACATACCCACTTTTTTTACAACTCTGA
>JAYUUK010000363.1:0-10131 GCA_043754595.1 Roseiflexaceae bacterium
GCTCTTCCGCAGGTTGCGTGAAAAGGAGACGCTTCAACACCATGAAGCGCATTGGACAGCGGCAATGTCAACCATGATCACCAAAGATGCGGGAGAGCCCGTCGCCAGCGTTCCAGGCCGCATCAGCCCACCGCTCCGCGACCGCGAGCATCGCGTCGCCGCCAGCGAGGCCGAGCTTGAGGCACAGCAGACCGGTGGAGACTCGCTCGATAAAGCCCCACTGCCAGATCGGTTCGGGTGCGACGCCGGTCAGCGCGGCGAGATGGTGACAGCGCGCCGTGCCGAGGCGCAGCGGATCGCCGGCGAGCAGCTCGTCGCTCCACTCGCGCATCGGTATGGCGAGGTCATAGGCTCGCTCGATGAACAGGCCGTCTGGGTCGACGAACTTGCAGCGCGTCGGCGATTCGCCGAGCACCGCGAGCGCATTCCAGGCGTGGGCATCGCCGTGTGCGAGCACCGCCGTGTGTGGGGCGAAGCTGCGGCGACGCTCGTCGGCGTAGCGAAGGGCGAGATCGATGACGGCCGGCGAGCACGGGCGGCCGAGCGCGTGGGAGGTTGTCGCGATGAAATCGCTGAGTCCCTGTGCCTTCTCCGCGCCGTTGGTGAGCCGAACGTCTGCGGGGGGGATCGTCCACGCCTCGACCAGCATCGCGCATAGGATGGCAATCTGTGCGTCGACCATGAGCCCGAGCGTGGCGAGTGGCGAGCCGAGGCGCTCCATCAGCACCGTGCCGCGCACGGTATCGACGGCGTACACTTCGGCGTAGCCTCGCCCGCGTGCCGACAGCAAGGTGGAAAACTCGCCGCCGTTCGTCGTGGCATCTGGCGGCAATATCTTCAGCACTGCCGCGCGACCATCGGCGACGGTGGCCGCGACGACGTACGACTCAGTTCCGCCCCGCAGCGTGGCTCCGAGCTCAAGCCCCCACGCGCGTGCCAAGTCCGCCACGAGCGTATCGAGTCCCGCAAGCCAGGCTCCGCCCGCCGCGCCTGCCGCGAGCGCTTTGACCCGCACCGTCTCAGGGATGTCGATGTGGTTATGCAGGGTATTCCTCAGTGCTCGAGCGACGACGGAGAGCACCAGCTCAAGGAAACAAGCCCGTTGCGTATGATAGATCTTCGATCTACAGATCGACGCCTGGCAGACCGTGCATCCCCAGGATCGATGAGATCTCGCCGCCGTGATGCAGATCGTGCTCCATCACGTGGTAGATCACCCAGCTGCGCGATACCTGGTGGATCTGGCCGTCCCACTCATCGGGGAAGGTTGCGGCGCAGTCTGCGGGCGTCCAGCGCTGGAGCCGAGCTTCGATGAACGCCCATGTCGCATCGAGGCCGCTGGCCAGCTCCGCCGCGCTGCGCACCGGCGAATCGCGCTGGCCCCACTGCATGTACGCGCGCATCGCGTCGTCATCGTCCTGGAGCGTGCCGCTGAACCACCCCGCCCTCACCGACACGATATGCTGCACGAGCTGTCCCACCGGCCACATATGCGCGGCGGGCTGGAGCCCGAGCTGCTCGGGCGTCAGCGGTGCAACGCAGGAGTGCAGCTTTTCCTGATAGCCTCCCCAGCTCGCATAAATCACCTCAAGCGTCGATCGGGTGTGCTCTGGCATCGTTTACTCCGTTACATTTTAATTGAAACGATCGCTCGCACATACCATCGGAATCGAAGAGCGCTTCGTTCCCTGCGTCAATCGCCAATTGTCAATTGTCAATCGTCAATACACTAGCGCAGCCACTCCGGTAGCAACGCCTCGCGCGTGATCTCCAGCGGCCGCCAGTGCCCGATCACCTGCGTCCAGGTGCCAGCCTCGTCGCCGCCCCGGTCGATCTGCATCTCGAAGCGGTCGATCACTTCGCCGCCAGCACCGTTTGCCGTGATCGTGCCGTTCGTCGTCACATTCAGCCGCACCGCCGCCGCCGCACTTGGCCGCACCTCAACGATCCGCCAGCCCTGCGGCGCGGTGTACATTAGCGACCAGTCGCTCCAGCCCTCGACTTCGGTGTGATCCGGGTCTTTCTCGCGGGCGTGCAAATACAGCCGGCTATGGATCGTCCGCTCAGAGGTCTGGATCTCGCCGCGCACATCCACGCTCGTCGGCTCATCGGTGCCGGTGTCGAAGTCGCGGTCGCCGCCGGTGTGGGGCGGCTGGTATGGCCCGGTGCTGCCGACGGTCACGATCTCGCTGACCCGCTGCGTCTCCCACGGGACGATGACGATCTGCGGGTAGCCGTCGCTCGCGCCGCCCCACGCCAGCACGATCTTGACGATCGCGCTTTGGTAGAGCTGCCGCGCCATCGCACCGATATTGAGCGTCATTTGATAGTGCGTCGTCCGCCCGATGCGGTTCTCCGGCATCGCCGTCGTCACGCCGTTGGCGTCCAGCAGCAGCACGCTCGCCAGCTTCCCCTGCGCATCTTTATGGTCGAGGTCGTAGCCGTACAGCACGACCGTTGACCAGCGGCTCGGGGCGGTCTTCAGATCGATCGCCGGCGGGTCGACGGTGCAGAACGCCGGCGGGATGGCGATCGCTGGCTGTTTGAGCAGCTCGGCTTTCAGCGCCCGCAGCGACTGCACCGCCCGCGCGCCGAGGAAATCGACGCTGCAGCGAAACTCGACGCCCACCGTGCCGATGGCGCGGTTCGCCAGGCTCTGCGCATCCACCCGGATGGTATCCGAAATCTCTTTGGGCAGATCGTTGGCGACGCGCTGCAGCACGCTCTGCCAGGTCGCCGAGCTCTGGGTGATATCACGGATCCCATTGTCGATCACATCGGTGGCGCGGGTGATGGCGCCGGAGAGGCCGCCGGTCAGATCGCAGCTTGTGAGCAGCACCAGTACGATGAGCAGCAGCGAGCCGCCGGTCATCGCAAGGGGTCGCCTATTGGCCGATCGCATCGAAGTCGATCGCATAGCATCTCCTTCACATGGAGCCTTGATATTCGGATGAGTTAGCGCGATACGACGAGTATAGCACGCGAGGCAAGCGCTCATCGTCAATTGTCAATTGTCAATCATCAATCGCGTTCGGTATGCGCGTGGGCTCACACCGTAGGCCGCAGCGAAGCGCCGCGAGAACGCAAAAATGCTGCCGAAGCCAACCTCGTCCGCCACCGCGCCGATCGCCAGATCGGTGAACTCCAGCAGCCGGGCGGCGTGATTCAGCCTGGTCTGGATCACGAGCTCGAGCGGCGCGACACCGGTCTGCCGTGAGAACAGGTGGGCGAAGCGCGACGGCGAAAGCCCGACAGCAGACGCCAGACCGGCCACCGTCAGCGGCGAGCGGAACTGCTCGCGGATCAGCGCTAGCGCCCGCGCCACCCGCGCATCGTGCGGCGCGGCGGCGCGGCCGAGCGCCGTCAGCAGCAGCAGCTCGTGGAGCGCATTGAGCGCCAGGCCGCGCCCCACCGCGCCGCCGCGCTGCTGGTCCTCTATCAGGCGCGCGAAGGTCGCCGAAAAACGCCCCCGCAGCTCCGGCGCGATCTGCGCCGTCAGCAGGCCCGGCAGCGCCGCGTCCAGCGCCAGCAGCTCCCCCCACTCCGGTGGCAGCAGCGCGTGAACCCAGCAAAACTCCCACAGCCCGCCATGGCCGGTGGCGTAGTCGTGCGGCGCGCCTGGCAGCAGGATCGCCACATCGCCAGGTGCCGCCGACCACTCCCCGCCGCCGATTCGGTAGCGCCCGAACCCAGCGATAGTGTAGGTCAGCAGGTAGTCCCGCGTGCCGCCAGCGCGGCGCGTCGCGTAGGCGGCGTCGCTCGCAAAGTGGTCGGCTACCAGCACCCCAACTGGCGGCGCTGGCGTCTCTCCAGATTGCCACATCATCTCGGCTCCTCCGCCATGTGCGCAACCGCTGATAGCCGCAGCGCAATCGGTCACGTAGTATCTTGATCACAATCTGCTTGAATTTTGCCCCCGTCTCGCCCTCCTTGCCCCCGTACACTAAAATAGATGTCGCCGTTCTCCACTCCGTTTCGGTCATTCGGACAATTCATCCTTGCATCACATCCAGTAGCCACAGGAGGCCCTTTATGACCGATGATCCGCCAACAGCGCTGAGTCGGCGCGCGTTTCTTCGCGCGGCTATCGGCGTCGGCGGCGCGCTCGGCGCCGTACCGCTGCTCGGGGCGATGCCGCCGCTGCTCGGGGCGATGCAATCGCTACCGATCCGCGTCGGGATTATCGTTCCGGCAGCAGCCCCCGGGCATATCGCCCAGGGTCTGCTCGAAGGGATGGCCCTCGCCAGTTCGGCCATCGTGCCCACCCGCCTACGGCTCGCACGCGCTGAGCTTTCATCGATAGACGAGCTGGCCACAATGATCGAGACCAACTCGGTCGATGCGCTCGTCGGCCTCCTCAGCCGCAACCACCTCGATGCCATCACGCCGCTGCTCGCCAGGCATCAGCTGCCGCTGCTCGTCACCGATATCGGCGCGAACGTCCAGGATGTCGGGCGCGAGCACCCGTGGGTCGCCCGGCTCTCGCTGAATCACTGGCAGGCCAGCTACGCCGCTGGCCGCTACGCCGCCTCTCAGGCGCGCCGGGTGCTGATGCTCAGCACGCTGTATGAGAGCGGCTACGATACGCTCTACGCCTTCCGACTCGGCGTCGAGCGCGGCGGCGGCCAGATTGTCGATACGGTTGTGCTCCACCAACTCGGCCAGCAGGATCTCGTGCCGGCGATGAGTCGCATCGCTGCCGCCGCGCCAGATGCGGTCTTCGCGGCTGGGAACGGCGATGCCTCGCGTCAGATCGCGGCTGCCTATGCCAGCGCCGGGCTCGCTGCCACGCCGCTGCTCGGCTCGTCGTTCTTCGAGGTCGGCGCTGCGCCGCTGCGCATCGAGACGGTGCGGACCTGGGATGCGAGCGTCGACACGGCGGCCAATGACGCGTTTCGCCAGGCGTACGCCGCGCGCTACGGCGGCCAGCCTGACTCGTTCGCCGCGCTCGGCTTCGACGCCGCGCAGCTGCTCGGCAGCGCCGCCCATCCTGCACCAGATCTGTTCGCTGCGGCGCTTGGCTCCGCCGCATTCGAGACGCCGCGCGGCGCGCTCGCGATGCATCCCGCCACCCGCGATGCCGCCAGCCCACAGTATCTGGTTCGCCACGGTTCCCCCGCCTCTATGCTGCCCGCATCGCTCGCCGCGCCGCACCCCGACGACCTGCACGCGCTGCGCACCAAGCTTCGCACCGGCTGGATCACGCCCTACCTGAGCATCTGAGGAGCGCCCCTATGTCAGATCCATTTCTCGGCGAGATTAAGATTGTCAGCTTCAATTTTGCCCCACGAGGCTGGGCGCTGTGCAACGGCCAGCTCCTGCCGATCAATCAGAACCAGGCGCTATTCTCGCTGCTCGGCACCACGTACGGCGGCGATGGCAGAGTGAACTTTGCGCTGCCGAACTTTCAGGGTCGGGTGCCGGTGCATGTCGGCGGCGGCATTGTCCAAGGTATGAGCGCCGGCACCGAGCAACATACGCTGACTATCGCTGAGCTTCCGACCCACGACCACACCCTCGCGGCCAGCAGCGTGGCGGCCAGCGTGGCCGTGCCAGGCGCGGGGGCGCTCCCGGCCGTCGCCAGCACACCGCTCTACCGGCCCGATTCGAACCCTGGCTCGCTGTTGCACCCAGAGAGCATCACGTCAGTCGGTGGGAGCCAGCCACATAGCAACATGCAGCCAATTCTGGGGCTGAACTTCGCCATCGCGCTCCAGGGCATCTTTCCATCACAAAACTAGAGGACGTACGTATGGGTCAACCATTTGTCGGCGAGATTCGCATGTTTGGCGGGAACTTTGCGCCGGCCGGGTGGATGTTCTGCGATGGGCAGCTGCTGCCTATCTCGGAATACGAAACGCTGTTCAATCTGATCGGCACCACCTACGGCGGCGATGGTCAGTCGACCTTCGCGCTGCCCGATCTGCGCGGCCGCCTCCCAGTCCATCAGGGGACCGGCACCGGATCAACCGTTACCATCGGCCAGATGAGCGGCAGCGAGAGCGTCACGCTCAACGTCAGTCAGATCCCCGCCCATCGCCATTCGGTGCGTGCCGCCGCCAGCAGCGCCACGCTCACCAGCCCCAGCGGCGCGGTCTACGCCCAGCCGACCGCCATGGATCTGTATCGGGTCGGCAGCGCGCCAGCGGTGTCCACCAGCAGCACCGGCGGCACCGGCGGCAGCCAGCCGCACGATAATCTGATGCCCTCGCTGTGCGTCAGCTTCATTATCTCGCTGTTCGGCGTCTACCCATCACAAAACTGATTATATTGCAATGCTGGAGGAAGTATGGATCCATTCGTCGCTGAGATTCGCATGGTCGCCTGCAACTTTGCCCCACGAGGCTGGGCGCAGTGCAATGGTCAGCTATTGCCAATCAGCCAGAACACTGCGCTGTTTTCGCTGCTCGGCACGACGTACGGTGGCGATGGGAGATCGACCTTCGGTCTACCCGATCTCCAGGGGCGCGCGCCAATGCACCCTGGACAGGGGCCTGGCCTGAGTCTTCGCGATCTCGGCGAGCAGACCGGAGGGAGTGTGGTCTCGCTGCTTTTGAGCGAGATCCCAGCGCACACCCACGCGCTGGCCGCCTCCGCCTCGGTCGCCAACAGCCGCACGCCAGACGGCAATGCCCTGTCTCGCTCGCGCGGCGGCGCAGCCTACAATAATGCAGCGCCGAACGCCGCGATGGCCGGCAGCGGCGCTACGGGCGGGGCACAGCCGCACAACAACATGCAGCCCTACCTGTGTGTCATGTTCATCATCGCGCTCCAGGGTGTGTATCCGCCACGCTCGTAGGATCGAGATGACGCCAGCGATCCATCCTTCGTACTCAGGCATCGCGCTCCGCCCGAGCGTGGCGGACGACCGGCCGCTGCTGCTGGCGATCTATGCCTCGGCCCGCGCCGATGAGCTGGCGATGCTGCCGTGGAGCGCGGCGCAGCGCGAGGCGTTTGTCGCGATGCAGTTCGCGGCGCAGCAGCGCGCCTACCGCGAGGCGATGCCGGACGCAGCCTTCGCGATCGTGGAGCTCCACGGCGCGCCGATCGGGCGGCTCGACGTTCACGTCGATGCGCTGCGCTGGTCGCTCGTCGATATCACGCTGCTCCCCGAGCATCGCGGCGCGGGGATCGGCGCGGCGCTCATCCGCGATCTCCAGCGGTGCGCACAGCGAGATGCGCTCCCGCTGCGGCTGCACGTCGAGCAGCACAATCGGGCGCTCGGCCTCTACCGGCGGCTCGGCTTCCGACCGATCGAGACCGCTGGGATCTATCTCGCGATGGAGTGGACCGCAGAGGAGCCGCAATAGTCATGACGCTAACATACGATACGTTCGCCGCACTGCGCGATCAGCCGTTTCAGCTGTACCTCGATCCGTGGGACGCCGCGCCGGCCGAGCGCGCCGCGCCGATCGCCATCACGCTCATACAGGCCGAAGCTCACTGCCCCGGCACCGTAGGCCAGCGCCAGACGTTCACGCTGACGTTTTGCGCCATGGGTGGCCCGCAGCTCGCCCAGCAGACCTATATGGTCGCTCACCCGCAGCTCGGCGAGCACCCGATCTTTCTGGTGCCGATCGGACCGGGCCGCGGCGGGATGCTGTATGAGGCAATTTTCAACTGACCAGTCTGCTCGCGCCGATCGTTCCATAGCTGACAGGATACTCCCTTGACACGTCACGTATCTCCCCGCCGCTCCGCCCGCGCGCTTCGGCTGCTCACCGCATTGCTGCTCGTGTGGCTCAACAGCGCGCCGCTGCTGCCGACGCCCGCCATCGCAGCCAGCGCCAGCGTCACCGCGCCCGCCGCAGCAGCCGTCGGTGCGACGCTCACCGATGCGCTTCAGACCGACGCAGACGGGAATGGGCGGGCATCGGCGGGCGATACGCTACGCTACACCCTCGATATCACCAACACCGGCACCACCGACGCAGCTGACGTCGCGGTCGACCTCGGGCTCGACCCAAACACGGCGCTCGTTCCTGGCTCGGCTCGCATCAGCCCGCTGGCCTTCGCCGAAAACTACGCCACCGGACGCGACACCGCACTCGCTATCGCCGCCCCTGGCCTGCTCGCCAACGACACCGGCACGGCACCGCTCGCCGTCGTCGCTGGCACGGTCGCCACGACCGGCGGCGGCTCGGTGACGATCGCCGCCGATGGCGGCTTCAGCTACACGCCGGCGCGGGGCTACACCGGCCGCGATAGCTTCGGCTACACAGTGCGTAACGCAATCGGCGACGACACCGCCACGGCGCAGATCCAGGTCGATAGCGCCCCCACGATCGTCAGCGTCTCGCCAGCCGCTGGCAGCGTCGGCGTCGCGCTCGATAGCTCGCTCGTCGTGACGTTTGACGAGCCGATCACCGCCGCCGCCGGAGCCTTCGTCCTGGTCTGCAATGCCGTCCCGGTCACCTTCGCCGTCGGCGCTGGCCCCGCCGTCAGCTTCACCATCGATCCGGCGACCGATCTGCCTGGCAGCGCAGCCTGCACCTTGAGCGTCGTCGCCGCCAACATCAGCGACGCCGATACCCTCGACCCGCCCGACCTGCTCGCCGCCGATACCGCCGTCAGCTTCACCACCACCGATGCGGCCCCCGCCATCGCCAGCATCGCGCCAGCAGCTGACGCGCGCGAGGTGCCGCTCGACGCCAACCTGACCATCGCGTTCTCCGAGCCGGTCACGGTGACTGGCTCCTGGTTCACCCTCGCCTGCGCCACCAGCGGCACGCGCACCCCCGCCGATGCGACCGTCAGCGGCGGTCCGATCACCTACACCGTCGATCTCGCCACCGACTTCGCCGCCGCCGAGCGCTGCGCCCTCACCGTCGTGGCCGCGCAGGTACGCGACCGCGACGCCGCCGACCCGCCCGATACCATGGCGGCCGATTTTAGCGCAGCCTTCGTGGCCGAAGCCGCGCCGACAGTCAGCGCGACGGTGCCAGTATCTGGCGCGCCGGCCTTCCCCAACGCCGCCAATCTCAGCGTCAGCTTCGACCAGCCCGTCGATCTCACCTCCGGCGCACTCACGCTCAGCTGCGCCAGCGCGCCGGTGACGTTCGCCACGACGCCGACGCTCCCGGCCACCGGCGTGACCACCATCACCATCGACCCGACCGCCTCGCTGCCGATCAACGCCGCCTGCACACTCACCGTCGTCGCCAGCGGTGTGACCGATAGCGACAGCAACGACCCGCCGGACGCCATGGGCGCGAATGTCGCCGTGAACTTCACCACCGCCGATACCGCGCCGACCGTCCTGAGCACCAGCCCAAGTGCCGGTGCGACAACGATCGGCACCGGCACCACGATCCAGGTCGTCTTCAGCGAGCCGGTCAACGTCAGCGCCGCGTCCTTCGCCCTGGCCTGCCCGGCCGGCACGCCGCAGAGCTTCAGCGTGGCCGGCAGCGGCACAGCGACCGCCACGTTCACCCCGAGCGCCGCGCTGCCCGAAAATACCACCTGCGCCGTCACCGTCGTCGCCAGCGGCGTGACCGATAGCGACAGCAACGACCCGCCAGACGCCATGGCCGCCGATGTGAGCTTCGGCTTCACCACCGACGCCGCACCTCGGGTCATGAGCACCACGCCCGCCGCTGGCGCGTCGAGCGTCGCAGCCGGCAGCCCGATCAGCATCATGTGGAGCGAGCCGGTGAACGTCGCCGCTGGCGGTGTGACCATCGCCTGCCCTGGCGCGATCGCGCTCGCCGGGCTGCCGTTCAGCGGCACCACTGGGCTGTTCACGCCGACCACCAGCCTGCCATCCACCGCGACTTGCACCGTGACGGTGATCGCCGCCAAGGTGAGCGACCAAGACACCGGCGATGCGCCAGATACCATGGCGGCCGACGCCAGCTTCAGCTTCACCACCACCGATCCGGCACCAACCTTCGTCAGCTCGACGCCGAGCGACGGCGCGACGACGCTCGGCACCGGCACCACGATCCAGGTCATCTTCAGCGAGCCGGTGACTGTCAGCGCCGCGTCCTTCGCGCTGGCGTGTCCGGCTGGCACGCCGCAGAGCTTCACCGTGAGCGGCAGCGGGACGAGCGCCGCCACACTCACCCCGAGCGCCGCGCTGCCCGAAGCGACCACCTGCGCCGTCACCGTCGTCGGTGCCAGCGTCAGCGA
>JAYUUK010000364.1:0-10122 GCA_043754595.1 Roseiflexaceae bacterium
ATCTTGATCTGGTTGCCGACGCTGCCGGGCGGCTGCGCCAGGATGGCATTGTTGGCCGGCCCGCCGCCGCGCCCGATCGACCCGCCGCGCCCGTGGAACAGCCGCAGTGTGATGTCGAGCCGCTCGCCCAGGTCGCGCAGCTTGCGCTGCGCCTGATACAGCGCCCAGTTCGCCGCCACAAACCCCACGTCCTTGTTGCTATCCGAGTAGCCGATCATAATCTCCTGCGTCTGCCCGCGCAGCCGCAGCTGCTCGCGGTAGATAGGCAGGTCGAAGCAATCTTGGATCACGGTGTCGCAGTTGGCCAGATCGCTGCCGGTCTCGAATAGCGGCGCGATATTCAGCCGGCTCACGCCGCGCGCCGGGTCGAACAGGCCGGCCTCCTTGGCCAGCAGCAGCGCGGCCAGGATGTCCGATGGGCCGCGGGTCATGGAGATGATATAAGTGTCGATCGCATCTGGGGCGAGCTGCTCGCCGATCGCCGCGATGGCGCGGAAGGTCTCGACGATCTCGTTGGACTGTGGGCTGTAGCTCAGCCGGCTGGGGATGAGTGGCCGGCTCGCCGCGATCTCGCGCGCCAGCAGCGCGGTGCGCTCGGCCTCGCTCAGCGCCACGTAGTCGGCGCAGACGCCGGCGGCCGCCAGCACCTCGGCGATGGTGCTCTCGTGGCGCTCTGAGTGCTGCCGAATATCGAGCGTTGCGGCGTGGAGCCCGAACACCTCGACGCGGCGGATCAGGTCGGTCAGCTCCCCATCGGCCACCGCCGCGCCGGCGTTGGCGCGCAGCGAGCGCTCCATCACCCGCAGATCCGCCAGCAACTCATCGCCGCGCATGTAGATCGTCCCGGCCGGCGGGAGCGAGACCGTCGCGCCCCAGCGTAGGCTATACTCGGTGGCGTGGACCCGGCTGCGCAGCAGTTTTTCGCAGATGTAGGTGCATTTCTGGCGGTAGAGCTCGTAGGGGTTGCGCCGCGCCAGCAGCTCGGCGATCGCCGGAAAGCGCAGCGCGTCCTCGGCGATCGATGCGGTGAGCTCATCGCCGATCGGGACCTGCCTGGTGGATTGCCCGAGCCGCCGCGAAAGCCCCTCGACCCCGGCGGTATGCCAGCGGATGGCGGTCTGCCTGAGCAGCCGGACGGTATCGATGGTGACCGGCGGCGTGACGAACGGGTTGCCATCGCGGTCGCCGCCCATCCAGACGCCAAACCGCAGCAGCGGCGGGATGTGGAAGTGGTGGCCGGCGTAGTGCGCTGTGAGCGCTGTATCCAGCTCGCGGTACAGCGCGGGGATCAGGTCGAACAGTCCGGTCTCGAAGTAGAACAGCCCGTTCTTAACCTCATCGATCACCGAAGGTTTGACCACCCGCACCTCATCGCTCTGCCACAGCGTGATGATCTCCTCGCGCACCTGCTGGTTGGCGCGCTGCTGCTCGAACGGCGAAAGCTGCTCGCCCTCGCGGCGCTCGACGGCGGCTGCGATCCGCCGCAGCGTCTCGATCGTGGTGCGGCGTCGAGCCTCGGTGGGGTGGGCGGTGAACACCGGCAGGATGCAGGCGCTGTCCAGCCACTGCTGCACCGCTTCGGCGCCGATACCGCGGGCGCGGAGCTCGGCCACGGCAGCGGCGATCGACTCGGAGCGCGGCACATTTGGCTGGCTCACCGCCCGGTCGCGCAGCACCCAGAGCCGCTGCATCTGCTCGGAGAGATTGACGAGCGCGAAGTACGAGCTGAAGGCCTTGATCAAATTGCGCGCCTCGGCGGTGCTCAGCGCGGCGATGATCGCGTGCATCTGCGCGAGCTGCTCGGGGCGCTCGTCTGCGCGCAGGTCTTTGGCGAGCGTGCGGATCCGCTCCTCAAGATCGTAGGCTGGTTTGCCGGCCTGCTCGCGGATCACGCTGCCGAGCGTGTCGCCCAGAAAGCGGATCGTCGCCGAGAGCCGGTCGCGGGTGTCGGGGGTCGTGTGGTTGGTCACATGCACCTCATCGCGGGGACGAGCCGATACATTTCGGCGCGGAGGCGCAGCGTCGCGCAGTAGCTTGGCTGGAAACGCCGCGATTATAGTTGTGTTACGGGCGCGCGTCAAGGCCGGGCGGGGCGATCGCGCGCGGGCGAAGGGTAGGGGCGAAGCGCGCCGGATCGATGGCCTGCGGATATCGCATCATGCGCACGCTTCGCCTGTATGGGGCGATGGCGCGGTGGCGCGCAGGCGCGCAGGCGATGGCTATGCGCCGAGGATCGACCGCAGCGATGGGTACAATGCGCTTGCGCGCAGGTCGGCCTGCGTGGCCACGCCGCTGTAGATATCGTCCGCCAGCTCGCTCGCCGCCCGTGCCAGGTTCGCCCGGCCGAGCACACGGTCGCGGTAGGCGGCGTGCTTCAGCAGCAGCGCCGCCTCGTTCTGCGGCGAGAGCCTGCCGCGGTACAGCGCGTGCGGCGGCCGCACCGCCAGGTTCAGTTCGTCGCAGCGTCGCAGCAGCGCCGCGTCGCGGTCGGCGCGGTAAGCGGCGTCTGGTAGCGGCGACCCGCCGTACAGATCGCGGTAGTAGCTCGGCGGGTAGCGCCCGATCCGCGCCAGCATGTCGCTGACACGCCTGCGGTGCCGCTCGTTTGGGATGTGCAAAAAATCCCAGACCACGAAGTCAGCCCCTGCCTCGGCGACCGCCCGCAGCGTGGTATTGATCACCAGATCGGTGTCGTTGACGTACGGCACCAGCGGGATGATCGCCACCCCAACCGGCACGCCGGCCCGCTTGAGCTCGCCGATCGCCTCAAGCCGCATCGCCGGCGCCGACGCCTTGTCTTCGAGCTTGGTGGAGAGAAATGGGTCGATGGTCAGCAGCGTGAACATCACCACGCCCAGGCTCGTCTGGTTGAGCTGCTCGAACAGCACCCGATCTTCCAGGATCGTGTGGCTTTTAGTCAGCACCAGACACGGCTGATTGGCCGCAACAAACGCCTGCAGCGTCTGCCGCGTCAGCCGATAAGCCGCCTCTGCCGCCTGGTATGGATCGCTCAGCGCGGTGAAGGCCACTAGGTCGCCGCGATCGAGGTCGCGCAGCTCGTCGGCCGCCCGCTGCGGCAAGTCGTCGGCGATCCGCACCGTCTCGTTGAGCGGCCGCGTCCCGTAGGCCCATCCGTCGCAGTAGGGGCAGCCGATCTCGCAGCCGCTATAGATCGCGGCGGTGTAAGCGGAGAGAAAGTAGTCGTTAATCGAAGGCCGCCGTGCGCCGAGCAGCGCCCGCCCGAGCCGATCGTGAGTGTAGTATGCCATTTAGTCCAGAATCTCCAGCAGCTCGGCGTGGACCGCGCCGTTCGAGGCCAGCATGCTCGGGCCGAACGGGGTCCACGCCAATCCATCGCAGGTGGTTATTCGTCCGCCAGCTTCCGTCACCAGCAGCGCGCCGGCCGCCGAGTCCCAGGCATTGAGGCCGTACTCCCAGTGCGCCTCCAGGTTGCCGGCCGCCACGTACGCCAGGTCCAGCGCCGCCGAGCCGGCCCGCCGCACGCCCTGACACCGGCGCTGCGCCGCATCGAACTGCGTCAGGTTGTTGCGCTCGATGCTGGCATAGGTGTACGGAAACCCCGTCGATAGCAAGGATCGCTCCAGCGTGGGGATCACCGAGACCCGCAGCGGCCGGTCGTTGCACGTTGCCCCGGCGCCGCGCTCAGCCACGAACAGCGCGTCGAGCAGTGGCGCGTAGACCACACCGAGGATCGGTGTCGCGCCCTCCAGTGCGGCGATCGAGACCGAGAAGTATGGGAAACCGTGGGCGTAGTTGGTCGTGCCGTCCAACGGGTCGATCGTCCAGCGGATGGCGGCCTCGTGGCGGCTGCCGCTGCCCTCCTCGGCGAAGATCGCGTGATCTGGGTAGGCCGCCGCCAGTTCGCCGACGATCAGCGCCTCGCTGGCGCGGTCGGCGTCGGTCACCAGGTCGAAGCGGCCCTTGTGATCCAGCTGCCGCGGCCGCCCTAGGTAGTCCACCAGCAGCGCGCCGGCGCGTCTGGCGAGGTCGATTGCACGTGCTCGCATAGCTAGTGTTGTCGCTCCTCATCTGCTTCACGGTCATCTTCGGGTAGGTCCAGGATCTGTCGCCACTCGGCGATCTGCGCCGCGCTCAGCGGCACCTCTGGCTTCTCGTCCGGCGCCTTGGCCTTGCGCCCGGGCGGCAGGATCATCGCCGCGAACGTCCGGCCGTCGAATGTGCGCAGCCCGCGCGCGCGCGCCGCGTCGGCCACCCGCCGGTCCGAGCTGACCACCGACCACTCGCCGCGCTTGAGCGTCGCGATCGTCTTGATCAGCTGCGCGTCCGCGTCCTGCGGCGAGCGCGCGAACTGACATGTGACGCCGTAGCCGTCGAGCTTGAGCGGGTGGCCGTAGACGCCCCGGTCGAAGATCACCAGCGCACGCCGCCCGCGCTTGGCCGTGGTGTAACGCCGCAGCAGCATCACCAGCTTGGCCTCATCGTCTGGGTCGGCCAGGCTCATGCCCGGCACCTGCCCGATAAGATTATGCCCGTCGACTAAAATATGCATCGGTTGATCCTCAGTATCATCGCCTCAGTATACTACGCCACAGCGCACGCTGCGGATCGAATGGCGCAGAAATGTGCTACCATACCGCGCATGGCATACCCACGAAGACGCCGCCCGCTCCCACCGAGCCTGCTGCGTCGCAAACCTGCCGCGACGCCGTCGCGCGCGCCGCGGATCGCCGCGCAGGGGCTGGCGCTGATCGGCGTCGCGGCGCTGCTGCTGCTGCTTGGCACCGTCGGCGGTGCCTACACCGCCTATGCGCAGCTCGCGGACTCGCTCAAGCCCCGGCTGGACTCGATCGCCAACCCCGACGATTTTCAGACGACGCGGCTGCTGGACCGCCACGGCAATCTGCTCTACGAGTTTTTTGGCACCGGCCGCCGCACCCGCGTCCCGATCGACAAGATCGCGCCCGACCTCATCCGCGCCACCGTCGCCATCGAGGATAAGACCTTCTTCCGCAACGAGGGCGTCGACTTCGTCGGCATCGTCCGCACCGGGCTGTCATCGCTGGTGGCCGGCGAGGAGACCGGCGGCGGCTCGACGATCACCCAGCAGGTGATCAAGCGCGTGGTGCTCAGCGAGCGCGAGCGCGCCTACGATAATCGCTACCAGCGCAAGCTGACCGAGATCATCCTGGCCCAGGAGCTGACGCAGCGTTACACCAAGAACGATATCCTGACGCTCTACCTCAACGATATCTACTACGGCAATCTGGCCTATGGAATCGAGGCTGCGGCGCAGACCTACTTCGGCACCGATGCGGCGCAGCTGACGCTGCCGCAGGCCGCCATGCTCGCTGGGCTGCCGCAGCTCCCCAGCGATTATGACCCGTTCGCCTACGCTGAGGCCAACACCATCCGCGGTGTGACCCTCGCCGATGGCTGGCTGCGCGACGACTACCGGCTGGCGCAGGAGGTCTCGCCGCCCAAGTGGCGGCAGATCGCGGTGCTGCGGCAGATGGTGGACGAGGGCTACATCACCGATCAGGCGGCCAGGCAGTCGGCCGCACAGGATCTGCCGCTCTCCAAGCGCGCCATCCCGCTCAACGCGCCGCACTTCGTCTTCTACGTCCGCAAGCTGCTCGAAGACCAGTACGGCCCCGAGTTCGCCAACCGCGGGCTCTCGGTCATCACCTCGATCGATCTCGATGTCCAGGCGATGGCGCAGGCCAAGGCCTCAGAGCGGATCGCCGAGCTTGAGACCCGCAATATCCATAACGCCTCGGTGGTGGTCATGCAGCCCAACACCGGGCAGATCCTGGCCATGGTCGGCAGCATCGACTACTACGCCAGCCGGACGACCACCACGCCAAATGAGAAGGGCAACGTCCTCGATGGCCAGGTCAACGTCGCCACCCGGCTGCGGCAGCCAGGCTCGGCGCTCAAGCCGTTCACCTATCTGGCGGCGATGGAGCGTGGCATGACGCCCGAGACGCCGATCTGGGACGTGCCGACCGGCTTCCCCGCCGGCGACGGCACCTGGTACGAGCCAAAAAACTACAACGGCCGCTGGAATGGCCCGGTGCGGATGCGGCTCGCGCTGGCCAACTCGCTCAACATGCCGGCGGTCAAGACGCTCAAGCTGGCCGGGATCGACCGGACGCTCGGCCTGCTGCGCCGCGTCGGTATCTCCAGCCTCGGTCGCGGCTCGGGCTTCTACGGTCTCTCGCTGACGCTCGGCGGTGGCGAGGTGACCCCGCTTGAGCTGACCGCCGCCTACAACACCCTGGCGAGCGGCGGCCGCTACTACGCGCCAACCGCCATCCTCAAAATCGTCGATGGCGCTGGCACCACGCTGCAGGAGTACCAGCCGGTGCGCCGCCCAACGGTGGTGGACCCAGACAATGTGACGATCATCAACGATATGCTCTCGGACGACACCGCCCGCCAGCCGGTGTGGGGCCTCAACAGCAAGCTCAAGCTCTCGCGCCCCGCCGCCGTCAAGACCGGCACATCCAACGACTGGCGCGATGCGTGGGCAGTGGGCTACACGCCGTTTGTGACGGTGGGCGTCTGGACCGGCAATAACAATAACGAGCCGACATCCAAGGTGGAGAGCCTGACCGGCGGCGGGGTGATCTGGCACAATATCATGGAGGAGCTGTTCACCCAGCCCAAGTTCCAGGCGCTGCTGGCCACGCCGTACCCTAGCGGTCGCCTGCCCGAGACCTTCCCCATGCCGAGTTGGATGCAGCGCCGGCCGGTCTGCCCGCTGCCTGGCCGCTTCGCCGGACCGAGCCAGGAGCTGTTCGCCCCGTCGATGCGCTCGTCGCTGACCATCAGCGGCACTGCCGCGCTCAGCACCAGCGCAGCACTCAGCACTAATGCGCTCAGCAGCACGGCGGATATCAGCGGCACCGCCGCGCTCAGCAACTCGGCCGACTGCGACCTGTACGCCAGGCTGAGGATCGCTCGCATCCCCGAAGGTGGCATCGCTGGCACCGCCACGCTGAGCGGCACCACCGCCCTGACCCAGCGCTACTGCCGCCCGGAGCCGCCGGAGAGCGTGCCGCCCGCGAGTCTTACAACGATCCTGCTCTGGAAGCTACCGCCGGCCGATGCCGCCGAGCGCGTGCGCTACACCTGGGAAAATATGGCCAGCAGCGTCGGCGGCGTGCCGGTGCTGGCGCTGAGCCCCGAGCAGATCCCGCTATGTGATCTGACCCGCTTCTTCCCGCCGACGCCGGTGCCGCAGATCCAGTCCGGGCCGGACCGCATGCCCGATCTGCGCCGCCTCGGCGAGAACCAGGCTAAGGCTAGGCTGGCCGAGCTCGGGATCGCTAATGCGATCTCTGTGGACTACCAGACCCGCGACCGGATCCCTGAGATTTTTGACCAGTACCCGCCATACGCCGTGGTGAGTACGCTGCCGGCCCCCGGCGAGCCCATCCCGCCCGACGCCACGATCGTGCTCGGGGTGCGCGCGCCCGAGTGACCGCAGAGGGGAGAGCGCAAGGAGGCGAGGGGAGACAGGATGACGGGGCGTGGGGTCGGAAGCACGCGCCGCCACAATCGTGGTTCAGGTATGTGCCAGCGCTCGCTTCGCCCATAGCCGAGACGCGCAGCCGATGGAGCGGAGCGACCAGACCGGACGACCGCGAGACGACGAGATTGTGAGACGAGGGTGCTGGCATCTGCGGCTATCTGTGACTGCCCGGAACGGTCACTCACGAAGCTCCGCCGACGATCCGGTTCGCGATCTCGGCGATCTTCGCGCCGTACTGGTCGCCAGGGCTTGCCCAGCCCTGCCCCGCCGGGTTATGGACTTTGCCGAGCTGTTTGATCGCGGGGGCGGTGCCGCGCAGCAGCTGCGGGAACGGGCGATAGCTCAGACCCTTAGCGAGCGCCACGCGCTGCGCGTCGTTCTCCTGACCGGGCGCGATGGCGTACGCGAGCAGTCGCCCGATGTGCGCGGGGATAGCGTCGCCCTCCCAGCTCGCGAAGCTGACGCCGAACTCCCACGCGCCGCGCTGGGTGTTGAGTGACCAGTTTGGTTTGCCGGCCGGCTGGGCGTCGGCGCGCTCGCCGGTCACGCCGATCCCGGCCGGGTTGCGCTGCGGCCGCGCCGCCCAGAAGCTCGTCAGGTTGCCGGTCTCGTGCAGCAGCTGCGCGATGGCGATGATCGGGTCGACGCCGACCGCGCCGCACAGCCGCACGTAGGCCGGCACGATTGCCTGCGCGATGTCGCGCTCGTTATACTCGCCGCTCGGACGGCCGAGGATATAGGCGGCGGCCTGTGCGGCGCTGCCGCCGGCGGGGGCCAGGATCGGGCTCAGTTCGCTATACATCGTGGCTCCTCTGGCTCGCCCCGCAGCACCGCGATGGGGCGGGCGCATGACGCCGGGGCGTCGCATGGATCGTACCACCACCGATTAATGTACAAAGAATCGAAGCATGATCTACACCGCAACGATCGAGGGACTGCCGCTCCAGACCGGCGATATCATCTGCACCACCGATGGGGCGGAGGGGTCGGTTCGCGGTGCCATCTGGCGCGCGATCGGGCGGCTGGTGCCCGGCGATATCGATCACTGCATCGTCTATGTCGGCCCTGGCTTCCACTGCGTCGAGGCCGGCGCGCGCGGCGTGATCGCCTATGAGATGCCGGGTGGCGTGTGGGATGCGCTCGCGCTCGCCGCGACCCGCGGTCAGCTGATCGATACGTTCTACGGGGTGGCCTACCCGCTCGAGCGTCGCGGGCTCGACACCGCCCAGCAGCAGACCATCCGCGCCGGCGTGGCCAGCTTCTGTCTGGAGCAGGTCGCGCTCCACCAGCCGTACAATCCGCTGTTCTTCGACCCGCACACCGACGACGCCTTCTACTGTAGCCAGCTGATTTACCGCGCCTACCTGAACTACGGCATCGATCTAAATAGCAACCGCGATGTCCCGACCGCGCTTGGCACCGAGCACATCATCTTCCCGCAGGAAATCTGGAACGCCTGCGTCACCCGTAAGGCCGGTTGACCTGTGGCTACTTTGGCGTGAGATTGCGGCTCGTCACGCCCGGGATGAAGCGCTCGATCTGCGCCCGCAGCGTGGCGAGCGAGATTGGTTTGGCGATGTAGGCCGCCGCCCCCGCCGCTATGCAGCGCTCGCGGTCGCCAGGCATCGTCAGCGCGGTGATCGCCACGATCGGCACCTGGCCGATATCGTCGATGGCGCGGATGGCCTGGATCGCCGCGATCCCATCCATGCCAGGCATCTGGATGTCCATCAGGATCAAGTTGGGCCGGTGGCTGCGCGCCATCGCCACCGCCGCCAGCCCATCGCGCGCCACGATCACGCTGCACCCGTGGCCGGTCAGCGCATCGTGGAGAAAATCCACATTCTCCTGGTGATCTTCGACGACGAGCACCAGCGGCGAGCTATCTCGCCGCGCGAACGGCGCCGCCACAGCGCTCACCACGGCCGACAGGTCATCGGCGGCCACCAGCGGCAGCGTCACCAGAAACTGCGCCCCAGCGCCAGGCGCGCTAATCACCTCCACCGCCCCGCCGTGGAGCGCCGTCAGCCGCGCCACCAGCGCCAGCCCAAGGCCGGTGCCGCTGTAGCGCCGCGCCAGTCCGGCATCAAGCTGCACAAACGGCTTGAATAGCCGCGCCTGTTCGTGCTCGCCGATCCCGATGCCGGTATCCCAGACGGTGAAGCGGATCATCTCGTCCGCCTCGCTCGCCTCGCCCGCCTCGCCGACGATCCGCGTCACGTCGATGCCGATGCTGCCGCCTTCCGGCGTAAACTTGACGGCGTTTGAGAGCAGATTGACCAATATTTGCTTGAGCCGCAGCTCGTCCAGCAGCGCCGTGCTCAGACGCTCATCGATCGTCACCGAGACGCGCAGCTGTTTGCGCATCGCCGTCTCGTTGATCATCCTGACGCTTGCCGCGCAGACATCGGCGATGGCTATTGGCGATGGCTGGATCTCGATTTTGCCGGCCTCGATCTTCGAGAGGTCGAGGATATCGTTGATCAGCGCCAGCAGATGATGCCCGCTCTCGAAGATGCTCCGCACCGCCCGCAGCTGTCGCTCGTTGAGCGGCCCCGGCATCTGCTCAAGCAGCATCTCGGCCCGGCCGAGCACGGCGTTGA
>JAYUUK010000365.1:0-30551 GCA_043754595.1 Roseiflexaceae bacterium
GGCGCGGACCGTCTGGGGGTTGATGTAGGGGTTCATGGGAGCGGCACGATCACTTTCACCCGCGTGCCGCGCCCCGGCTCGCTCTCGAGCTCGGCGACGCCGCCCACCAGCGAGGCGCGCTCCTCGATGTTCAGCAGCCCAAACGACCCGCGCTGGTCGTAGGAAGCCCGTACCTTTGGGAGATCGAAGCCTCGCCCATCGTCCTGGATCTCGGCCTCGAAGGTGGTCTCGGTCTCGCGCAGCCGGATCCAGATATGCGCGGCCTTGGCGTGCTTGAGCGCATTGTTGACCGACTCCTGGATGATATTGAACACCATCCCCTCGGCTTTGCCATCGAGCGGGACGGCGAGCGGCGCGCTTTCGAGCAGCACGCTGGTGCTCTCGCCGGCGAAGCGCTCGATATACTGCCGCAGCGTCACGTCGAGGCCCTGGGTCTCAAGCGCCAGCGGCCGGAGCTCGAACAACATGGTGCGAATATCGTGGGTGGTGCGCTTGGCGAGCTGCGTCAGCTTATCGAGCTCGGGCAGGACGCGCTTCGGGTCGCGCTCGATCAGCTTCTTGATGAACTCGATGTTCATCGTGATCGCCGCCACCGCCTGCGCCGGGCCGTCGTGGAGATCGCGCGCCAGCTGCCGCCGCACCTCTTCCTCCTTGGAGAGCAGCTTGTTGCGCTCGCTCTGGAGATCGTAGATCAGCTGGGCGTTTTGCAGCGCCACCAGCGCGTACGAGGCCAGCGCCGCCAGCTTGCCGAGCTGCTCCTGGTCGAACTCGTCCTCGCTGTCGCCGGTGACGATCATCAGGCCGTAGGCCGTCAGGCCGGAGCGCAGCGGGATGACGCAGGCGCTGGCGGCGCGGCGCAGCGCGGCGATGCCGGCGGCCTCCGGCTCGTTGTCCAGCCCGGTGAGGATTAGCGGGTCTGGGCTGCGCAGCGTGCGCCCGAGCGCGCCGCGGGCCATCACCAGCTTGCTGGCGCGGTCTGCCTCGCTGAGGTTGTACGATGCCGCCACCGCTAGCGTGTCCGGCTCGCCGCTGGAGAGCAGCACCATGCTGGCGCGGTGCGGCACCAGCTTGCGGCTCTCGGTCAGCGCCACATCGAGCACGTTTTGATAGTTGGCGGTGGTTGAGAGGGTGTAGGCCACCTCGTACAGCGCGCGCATCTGGTCGCGGTAGGCGCTCGCCTCGTCAAGCGACTGCAGCCGCTTGATCTCGGCGGCCTCGACCGAGCGCCGGTTGTTCGAGCTCCAGCGCTCGGCTAGCCCGCCGGTGACCCACGGCACAAACACCAGCCCGAAGCTCTGGAGCCCGAGGCCGATTAGATCCACCGGCCCGACGGTGGATGGCTGGTCCAGCATATGCTGGCCGAGCACCACCGCCAGGAAGTGCGCCGCGCCCGCCGCCAGCCCGGTGAGCAGCCCGGCGGCGCTGCGCGTGCGAAACACCGCGTTGACCAGCGGCAGCAGGTAGAGCGGGTAGAAGATCGCCTTGCCGCTGGTGTCGAAGAATGTCAGCAGCGTGACGAGGACGATATCGATGGCGAATGCCCAGCTGAGCAGCGGCCTGAGCGGCTGGACGAAGAGCGCGCACGTCGCCAGCAGGCTGAACAGCGCGTAGGCGTAGACCAGCACCTGCAGCGGCTCGCCGAGCGTGGGCGGCCAGAGCGGCCGGCCGATCAGCAGCGAGACGATCAGCAGCAGCAGCAGCGTGACCGCCCAGCGCGCCAGCGTGTAGAAGCGGTCGCCCTGAGCCATGGCGCGCGGCGGCTGCGCGCGCGCGGCCGCTGCGGCGTCCGGCTGAGCGAGGTTGCGCTGTGCCAACGGCTACATTGCCTTGAGCGCCGCCGTCGATGCGACGACGACCTCGGCGCTCTGCTGCACCGCCGCCATCTCAGACGCATCGAGCGGCAGCGTGATGATCTTCTCCACCCCGGCCGCACCGATGATACACGGCACGCCGAAGTAGATATCGCTCAGGCCGTACTCGCCATCGAGGTAGCAGGCGCACGGGATGACCCGCTTCTTATCTTTGAGCACCGACTCGACCATCTGCGCCGTCGCGGCCGATGGTGCATAGTAGGCCGAGCCGGTCTTGAGCAGGTTGACGATCTCGCCGCCGCCCTTGCGCGTCCGCTCGATGATCGCGTCGAGCTGCTCCTGCGCGATGAACTCGGTGACCGGGATGCCGCCGATGGTGGTGAAGCGCGGCAGCGGGACCATCTCATCGCCGTGGCCGCCCATCAGCATCGCCTGCACATCCTCGACGGAGACGCCGGCCGCCTCGGCGATGAAGGTGCGGTAGCGCGCGCTGTCCAGCACGCCTGCCTGCCCGATCACCCGCTCGCGCGGGAAGCCGCTGACCTGCTTGGCCAGGTAGGCCATGGTGTCGAGCGGATTATTGACCATAATAAGCACGGCTTCTGGCGAGAGCGGCGCGGCCTTGGAGATGCAGTCCCGCGTGATGTTGGCGTTGATTTTGATCAGATCCTCGCGCGACATGCCTGGCTTGCGCGGCGCGCCCGATGTGACGACGATCACCTGCGATCCGGCGGTGTCGGCGTAGTCGTTGGTGCCGGTGATATGGACATCGAAGCCCTCGATCGGTCCGGCCTCGGCCAGGTCCAGGGCCTTGCCCTGCGGCACGCCCTCGACGATATCGATCAGGACGACGTCCGCCAGCTCTTTTGCGGCGATCCAGTGCGCGGTAGTCGAGCCGACGAAACCGGCACCGATGATGGTCACCTTCGGGCGCATTGCTGCTCTCCATTCTGGCAATTGATCCGTGCCTAGCAGTATACCACGCCGCACGGCCCCGGACGGTGTATCATGCAGCGCGGGGCGCGCTGGCGATGCCGATAGGCGATGGCGCGCGGGGCGACGCCGACACATTATCAAGCATAGCGAGAGAAGGACATTTGCGATGCGTTATCTTCAGTTTTTGCTCCTCGCCGCGTTGCTCGCCGGCTGCTCAGCACCCACCGCCACGCCGTCTGGCGGCGCCGCCGGTGCGGTCACGCCGGTGCTGGCCGTCAGCGAGCTGACCGTCGGCAGCAATCGGCTCGCGCTCGGGCTGATCCGCGGCGGCTCGCCGATCAACGACCCGAAGGCGACGGTGCAGCTGCGCTTCTACGATCTGAGCGACACCAGCGCCACGCCGCAGCAGGAGCAGCGCGCCACCTACTACGGCCAACACCTGCCGGCGGCGGTCTACGTGGCCTACCCGAGCTTCGCCAAGCCGGGCGAGTGGGCGGTGGATGTGGTGACGCAGCTGGCTGGCGAGGCGCCGCAGACCGCCAAGCTCAGGCTCGATGTGCTGGAGCGATCGCAGGTGCCGAACGTCGGCGAGCGCGCCATCGCGGTTAAGACCCTGACCGCCGCCGATGTTGCCGATCTGACGCGCCTGTCTTCGGTGCGGCCGAAAGACGACTCGCTCTACCGCATCAGCCTCGACGCGGCGCTCGCTAGCGGTAGACCGACGGTGCTGCTGTTCGCCACCCCTGCCTTCTGCCGCACCGCCGTCTGCGGGCCGAGCCTGGATGTGCTCGCGGCGCTGCAGAAGCAGTACGGCGCGAAGGCCAACTTCATCCACGTCGAGGTCTACCGCTACCCGTTCAGCGATTCGTTCGCCAAGCAGCAGCAGGTCTTCGATACCCTGACGCGCGAGAACCGCGCCCCGACGGCCGAGGAGCGCGCGGCCGGGCTCTCCGACCCGATGGCGGCATGGGGGCTGCTCTCCGAGCCGTGGATGTACCTGATCGACGGGTCGGGCGTGATTGCGGCGCGCTACGAGGGCGGCATCACCGAGGAGGAGCTCGGGCCGGCGGTGGGTAAGCTCGTCGGCGGCTGAGCGGGCTTTGACACGGCGCGCGCCGCTGACTATACTACAAATGTGCGATCGCAGACAATTGTTGATTGTCAATCCGTCACTCCACCGGGGGCACCTATGGCCGACCTAGCTTCCATCGTGCGCGAGCTCGAAGCGGACGATGGCGAGACCGAGCCGCTGTTCTACGGCTGGCGCAATATCGCCGCTCCCGATGACGAGCCGATCCTTGTGCCGCTGACCGAGGAGGACCGGCTGCACCCGCAGATGGGGGACGAAGCGACCTACAGCAGCCTGCACCAGCGCGCGCTCACCTATCTGCTCAATGTCATCGGCGCGCTGATCGTCGGCGACCCGCGCGCCACAGTCTACAGCGACCTGATGATCGTGTGGGATGTGCCGGGCATCAAGCAGCACGGCCCCGACATCATGGTCATCTTCGATGTCGCGGAGCGCGGTGTGCGCAGTGTGTTCGATGTCGGCAGCGAGCGCACCCGCCCGGCACTGATCATCGAGATTACCTCGCCGGAGACCAGGCGGCTCGATCGGGTCGTCAAGGTGGATCACTACGCCCGCGTCGGCGTGCCGCAGTATGTGATCATCGACCTGTGGAAGCGCCGCTCGGGGATCACGCCGCTGCTGCTCGATTATCGCCTCGGCCTGGACGGCTACGAGCCGCTGGCGCTCGACGATGGCCGGGCCTGGATCGAGTCGCTCGCTATCTGGCTGTGGCTGGACGCCGAGGGGATGGCGGTCTGCGCCGACGCCGATGGGCGCGTCTTTGATGACTACGCCGCCGTGTTCGCTGGGCGCGTCGAGGCCGATGCGGCGGCGCAGCGCGCCACCGCCCGCGCCGAGGCCGAGCGACGGGCCGCCGTGAGCGCTACCGCCCACGCCGAGGTCGAGCGACGGGCCGCTCTGAGCGCCACCGCCCGCGCCGAGGCTGCTGAGCGCCGAGCGGCCGAGCTTGAGGCCGAGCTGCGGCGGCTGCGCGGCGAGGGGTGAGCGTGGACGGCAAAGACCAGATCATTCAGCTCGGGCGGGCGCTGGCCGCCGAGCTCAAGGGCGAGTGCGATGATAGCGCCATCGATGGCGGGCTGGACAGGTTTCTGCGCGCCTGGCGCGGCGACTCGCCAGGCGCGCTTGGCCACAAGCCGGTGCAGGATACCATCGAGCTGCTGAGCGGCTACGGCGCGATGGACCTGCCGACGCGCCGCGCCAGGATCGGCATCGCCGTCGAGGGACTGCGAGCACTGTTCCGCAGCTCCGCTCAAGCCGCCGCCCCATCCCCTGCCGCCGCCCCATCCCCTGCCGCCAGCGAGTCCCCCGCCAGCGCTACCATGCGCGCCGTCAAGGCCACCCGCGCCAGCAAGGCCGCCAAGCCCGCCGCCCCGGCAGCGCCAGTGACGCTGGAGACCAAGCTGGATACGATCACCAGCGTCGGCAAGCAGAACGCCGCCGCCTTCCGCCGCCTCGGCGTCGACACCGTCCAGGACCTGCTGTTCCACTTCCCGCACCGCTACGACGACTTCACCCAGCAGAAACAGATCGGCGATCTGGTCATCGGTCAGGTCGAGTCGGTGGTGGCGACGATCCAGGACATCCGCACGTTTGGCACCAGAAGTGGGATGAGCGGGCTGGAGATCCTGATCGGCGACGACAGCGGCAACCTGAAGGTCGTCTTCTTCCGCCAGCCGTGGCTCGCGCGGCAGATGTCGGTCGGCATGACGATCGTGGTCAGCGGCAAGGTAGACACCTACAACGGGCTGCGGCAGATGACTGGGCCTGACTGGCAGCCGTACACGCCAGACGAGCTGATCCACGCCGGGCGGCTGGTGCCGATCCACCCGCTGACCAAAGGGCTGGTGGAGCGCAGCGCGCGCGGACTGATCAAGCAGATGGTGGACAAATTTGCGCCGCTGCTGGAGGACTACCTGCCGGCCAACGTCCGCACTCGCGCCGGGCTGCTAGGGCTGAGCGAGGCGATCGCGCAGATCCACTTCCCCGCCACCAAGGAGCAGCTGGAGCTGGCGCGGCGGCGGCTGGCCTTCGACGAGTTTCTCTTCATCCAGCTCGGCGTGCTGCAGCGCAAGGTGCTGTTTCAGCACGAGCACGGCTACGCGATGACGTTCGACGGCGATGTCCACGCCGATTTTCAGCGGCAATTCCCCTTCGCCCTGACCGGCGCGCAGCAGCGCTCGCTCGGCGAGATCTTCAAGGATATGGCGCGGCCGGTGCCGATGGCGCGGCTGCTGCAGGGCGACGTCGGCTCGGGCAAGACGGCGGTGGCGGCGGCGGCGGCGCTCCAGGCGATCGCCAACGGCTACCAGGCGGCGATCATGGCCCCGACCGAGATCCTCGCCGAGCAGCACGAGCGCGGGCTCAAGGCGCTGCTGGGTAAGGTGCGGGT
The DNA here is from genome assembly GCA_043754595.1 of Roseiflexaceae bacterium. Classification (GTDB taxonomy): domain Bacteria; phylum Chloroflexota; class Chloroflexia; order Chloroflexales; family Roseiflexaceae; genus JAYUUK01. The sequence goes on from JAYUUK010000365.1 coordinate 6,227, forward strand.
GCCGCGCGATGAGCCGGCGGCCAGCGAGCAGACCGAGCACCAGCTCCAGCTCAGCGAGATCAAAAAGCTGCTGGGCATGACTGAAGATGACGACCAGGGCGGCCACGGCGTGCGGGTGGCGCTGCTCACCGGCAGCCTCGGCGCCAAGGAACGACGCAAGGTGCTCGAAGGGGTGGCGCGCGGCGATGTGGACCTGGTGATCGGCACCCACGCGCTGATCACCGAGAGCGTGCGCTACGCCAACCTCGGCCTCGTCGTGGTGGACGAGCAGCATCGCTTCGGCGTCGAGCAGCGGCAGCGCCTCAAAGATAAGGGCTTCAACCCGCACATGCTGGTGATGACCGCCACGCCCATCCCGCGCACGCTGACGCTGACGATCTACGGCGACCTTGACACCTCGCTGCTCGATGAGCTGCCGCCTGGCCGGCAGGAGATCCGCACCAAATGGGTCAGGTCGGTCGAGCGCGATAAATCGTACAAGCATCTGCGGCGCGAAATCGGCAAGGGGCGGCAGGCATTTGTGATCTGCCCGCTCGTCGAGGAGAGCGAGAAGATCGACCTGCCGAGCGCCGAGGAGATGTACGTCAAGCTTGGCAGCGAGATCTTCCCCGATCTGCGGGTGGCGCTGATCCACGGCAAGATGCTGCCGCGCGAGAAAGACGCGGCGATGATCGCGTTCCGCAACCACGAGTTCGATATCCTGGTGGCCACGGCGGTGATCGAGGTCGGCATCGACGTGCCGAACGCCACGACGATCATGATCGAGGGGGCCGAGCGTTTCGGGCTGGCGCAGCTGCACCAGTTCCGCGGGCGCGTCGGGCGCGGCGTCCACCAGAGTTACTGCATCCTGGTCTCCGACAAAGACAACGAGCAGACCACGCAGCGGCTGAGCGCGATGGAAGAGACGCGCGACGGGTTCAAGCTGGCCGAGATCGACCTGATGCTGCGCGGGCCTGGCGAGTTCTTTGGCACGCGGCAGAGCGGCACGCCGGATCTCAAAGTCGCGCAGCTGGCGGATACCCGGCTGCTGCACGCTGCCAACCTTGAGGCGCAGAAGATCCTGGCCGACGACCCAAAGCTCGAGCGGCCAGAGCACGCCGGGCTACGCGCGCGGGTCGATGCGTTCTGGGCCGAGAGCACCAAAGCTGGCTAATTGACGATTGAGAGCTGTGGCGCGCTTTTTGGCCTGCGGCAGCGCGGTAGCTGCTTTTTTTGCTGTTGCTGCGCAGCTCCGCTGCGCAGCAACAGCATGAAAACGTTCTTCCACTACGTCTCGTGCCGCAAATTGTGCTCAGCGATGATCCGGCGGCGGGTGAAGGTCTCGCCGCGCAGCACCAGCGAATCAGTCTCGGCGCGATCGCCGTTGAAGCGGACGCCGTTGAGCACCCGGCCGTCGGTGATGCCGGTGGCGGCGAAGAATATTTGGTCGCTACTCACCAGCGTGTCGCCGCTGTAGATCGCCCGCAGATCGCGGCCGCTGTCGCGCACGGCCTCGGCCTCGGCCAGGCTCTGCGGCGCGAGCCTGGCCAGCATCGCGCCGCCCATAGCTTTGACGGCGCATGCGGCGATCACGCCCTCAGACGCCCCACCGATGCCCATGAGCAGGTCGATGCGGGCCGTGGCAGAGGCCGCCATCAGCGCGCCGTTGACATCTCCATCGGCCCTGAGCGTGACCCGCGCGCCGGCCACCCGGATCTCCTCGATCAGATCGCGGTGGCGCGGCCGATCCAGCACGAACACCTGGAGTTCGCTGATGGTGCGCTTCTTGGCGCGCGCCACCAGCGCCAGGGTCCAGGCGGCGGGGGCGCCGAGGCATTCAGGCACCAGCGCGTGTGCCACCTCGCGGTCCACGATGATCTTCTCCATATAGACCGCCGGGCCAGGCGCGAACAGCGCGCCGCGCGGGGCGAACGCCGCCACCGAGAGCGCCCCTGACATGCCGTGCGCCAGCAGGTGGCTTCCGTCCAGCGGGTCCACCACCCCATCGAGCGCCGGCCCGGCCCCGTTGCCCACCGCCATCCCGCCGATCAGCGTCGCCTCAGCGCCGAGCTTGCCCTCCTCGCCCGCCACCAGCCGCCCATCGATGTCCAGGCTATTGAGCGCGCGCATGAACGCCAGCGAGGCGGCGCGGTCGGCATCGACGCGCCGGTTCATCCCCATCCAGCGGCCGGCGGCCAGCGCGGCCGCCTCGGTGGCGCGCACCAGATCCAGCCCGAAGTTACGTCGTAGATCGTTCATGTCACCTCTTGTGGGGAAGCCAGGAGCCAGGAGCAAGAAGCCAGGAGCAAGAAGTCAGGAGCCAGGAGCCAGAAGCCAGGAGCCAGGAGCCAGGAGCCAGGAGCCAGGAGCAAGCGCCCGCCGCGCTTCGCCCCTACCGCCCCGCTACGCTTCACCCGTACCTCGCCGCGTGCCTCGCCCCGCGCCGCACGGCGCTACTCCACCGCTTCGAGCAAGGTGGCCGCCTCCCACGCCAGCATACCACCGCTGAGCACTTCCAGCTGCCGGTAGCCGCAGTCGGCCAGCGCGGCAGCCGCCCGCTGCGAGCGCCGGCCGCTGCGGCAGACGAGCACGATGCGCTCGGTGTGCGGGATATCCGCTATCTCCAGGACGTAGGCCAGCGGGACGTTGCGCGCGCCCGGCACGTGGCCGGCGGCGAACTCGCGCGGCTCGCGCACATCGATGACCGTCGGGGGAGCTGTGGCGCGCACCGCATCCCACAGCGCCCGCGCTTCGATCGGGGTCGGGCGGTAGTCGAGCCGCTCGGCCGGCAGGGTCAGCGGGATGTTATGCTCTGGCTTTGGCAGCGAGAGACACTCGCGGAACACGCGCACCGGGCACTCGTAGATGCAGACCGCCGGGTCGATGGTGTGGTAAAACAGCTGCCCGATCGCGTCATAGCGCTCCAGGATGTTGCCGCCGAGCGCCGCAGCGAACCCGCTGGCGCGCATCCGCGCCAGCACCGGCTCGCGCACCGCCACCAGGTACAGGTCGCCGCCGCGCTCGCGGTACAGCTTGCGCACATTCTCCAGCATCCTGATCCCGCTCAGGTCGCAGAGGTCCACATGGCCCATCCGCAGCAGCAGCAACCGCTGCGAAGGGTTGGCGGCGGCGTAGGCACGGATTCGGTCCTCGACGTGAGTCACCGCGCCGAAGTACAGGTCGCCCAGGATATCGATGACCCCGAGCTGTGGGCAGGCCGGGCGGCTCCCCTGGTCGGTCAGGTAGCGGTACTCGGGGTCTGGCACCACCGGCCGCACCTGTGGCGTCGAGGTCTTGAGGATATAAGCCGAGAGCGACATCAGGATGCCGATCAGCACCGCGAATGACAGCGTGAGGAACAGCGTGGCGAGCAGCGTGACGATCATAATCGCCGCCTCGGCGCGCTCGCTACGCCAGATCCGCGCGATCTGCCGCCGGTCGATCATGCTATAGCCGGCCAGCAGCAGCATCGCCGAGAGCGCCGGGCGCGGCAGTGCTGCGGTCAGCGGGCCGAGGAACAGCGCGGCGGCCAGCACCACCAGACCGGAGAAGACGGCTGCCATCGGGCTGCGCGCCCCGCTCTCGTAGAGCAGCGCCGAGCGGTTGAACGACCCTGACGATGGGTAGCCTGAGAACAGGCCGGCGGCGATATTGGCCACTCCCTGCCCGACAAACTCCTGGTTGGTGTCCAGCCGCTGCCCCGACTGGCTGGCGATGGCGCGGGCGATCGACGTCGCCTCAACCAGACCGATCGCGGCGACCGCCAGCGATCCGGTGGCGAGATGCCCCAGCAGATCAAGGTTGAGCAGCGGCAGGCTGGCCAGCGGCGGCAGCCCGCGCGGCAGCTCGCCGAGCACCGCCACACCCTGCGCATCCAGGTGGAACACTGAGACGATCAGCGTAGCCAGCGCGATGACGATCAGCGGCGATGGCAGCCCCTTGACCAGCCGGCGCAAGATGAGGATCAGCGCCAGCGCGCCGCAGCCGAGCGCCAGGCTGGGCAGGTGGGTCTCTGGCAGCCTGACGGCCACATTGCTGAGGGTATCGATCAGACCGCTGCCGGCACCGGCGCGCAGCCCGAGAAATGGCCGTAGCTCGCCGGCGACGATCAGCGCCCCGGCCCCGGCGGTGAACCCGACGATCACCGAGTCGGAGACGAAGTTGACCAGCATGCCCATCCGCAGCACACCCATCAGGATGCGGATGATGCCGGCCAGCACCGCCAGCACGCCGGCCGCCGCGATGAACTCGAAGGTGCCAGGGCGGGCGATCGGCAGCAGGGTGGAGAACACCAAAATCGATGCAGTGTTGGTCGGGCCGGTGTGCAGATGGTTGGACGAACCCCACAGCCCGCCGGCGATCGCCGCGACGATGGCGGTGTACAGACCGCGCTCTGGCGGCAGCCCGGCCAGCAGCGAGAAGACCAGCGCCTGCGGCAGCAGCACCACGGCCACCGTCAGCCCGCTGATGAGATCCGGGCGCAGCTCGGCCAGCCGGTAGCCGCGAAGGGTCTCGGCCGGGCGGGTGAACAGGTGCGATGTCCTTCGAAACGCTGCGCGCACCAACCCTCCCTGAATGAGTTAATCGAGGGGCAGCGCGATCGTCATCGTCGTGCCATGACCCCGCACGCTGCTGGCGGAGACGCCGCCGCCGTGGGCCTCGATGATCCCGCGGGTGATCGCCAGCCCGAGCCCCGCGCCGCCGGTGGCCCGCGAGCGCGACTGCTCGCCACGGTAGAAACGTTCAAAGATGCGCGGCAGATCTGCGGCGGCGATCCCCTCGCCGGTATCACGTACCGCAACCAGCACCTGCCGGTCGCTGTGGCAGACGGTGACATCGACCGCCCCGCCGGCCGGGGTGTGGCGGATGGCGTTGCTGACCAGGTTCGCCAGCGCCCGCTCAAACTTCTGCGCATCGAGCGCCAGCGGCGGCAGATCGGCGTCTGCGCTGCCGGAGAGCGCCACGCCGCGCGCCTGCGACTGCGCCCGCATCCCTTCGATCAGATCGCTGACCAGATCGCCGATGATGACCGGCTGCCGATCCAGATCGAGCGCACCCGAGTCCATGCGGCTGAGCTCGAACAGATCATCGATCTGAGCGCTGAGCGTGCCGATCTGGGTCTTCATGGTGGCGAGGTAGCGGGCGCGCATCGGCTCATCGTCCACCAGGCCGTCTGACATCGCCTCGACCATGGCGCGGATCGATGCAAGCGGAGTGCGCAGATCGTGGGAGACGGCGGCGATCAGATCGCGCCGCGCTCGCTCCTGCCGCTCGCGCTCATCGGCCGCCGCCGCCAGCCGCTCAGCCATGCTGTTGAACTCGCGTCCGAGCGTGGCGAGCTCGTCGCGGCCGCGCACCGCCACCCGCGTGTCCAGCCTGCCGTCGGCCAGCGCGAGCGCCGCCGAGCAGAGCGCCGCCACCCGCCGTGCCAGCGTGCCGGCCAGCGCGCTGCCGAGCGCCAGCGATGCCGCCCCGGCGAACAGCAGCAGCAGCACCAGGATCGGTAGGTCGCTCTTGGTGATGAACATCATCTGCGCCGTCAGCAGGACGTTGGCGAGCGCCAGGCCGATCCCGAGTGCGTAGGTGACCGTCATCTGCAGCCAGAGCGGCGCCCGCCCGCTGCGCACCCACGCCAGGCCTGCTGCCCCCAGCGCCACCGAAATTGTGCCGGCCGTCATGAGGTAGCCGACGAACCCGCCGGGGTTGCTCTGCGCCGCGCCGACCCAGCCCACCACCACCATGAGCACCAGGCTCAGCGCGAAGAGCGCGATGGTGATCGCCCGCGGCACAGCGCTGTCGCCCTGTCTGATCATGCTAGCGCTCGCCGCGCTCTAGACGATACCCGACGCCCCAGACGGTGGCGAGAAACGCCGGGTGGGCTGGGTCCTGCTCGATCTTCTCGCGCAGTCGGCGGATGTGGACGGTCACGGTGCTCATATCGGAGGCGAAGGTGTAGCCCCAGACGCTATCGAGTAGCTGCTCGCGGGTGAAGACCTGGCCGGGGTGGTGCATCAGGAACGCCAGCAGATCGAACTCGCGGGCGGTGAGGCTCAGCGTCTGCCCGGCCAGCGTCGCGGTCCGCGCCGCCTCGTCGAGCCGCAGCGCCCCGACGCTCAGCGCCGTGGGCGGCGTCTCGGGCTGGCGCTCCGGCCTGACGCGGCGCAGCACCGCCTTGACGCGCGCGGTGAGCTCGCGCGGGCTGAACGGCTTGACCATGTAATCGTCTGCGCCGAGCTCTAGCCCGACGACGCGATCGGTCTCCTCGCCGCGCGCGGTGAGCATGATAATCGGCGGGCCGCCGTTAAGGCGCAGCTGACGGGTGATTTCCAGCCCGGTCATGCCCGGCAGCATCAGGTCGAGCACGATCAGGTCTGGCTGCTCGCTGCGCGCCAGCTCCAGCCCGCCCGGTCCATCGGCGGCGATCAGCACGCGGTAGCCCTCGCGCTGGAGATACAGCGCCACCACCTCGCCGATCGTCGGCTCGTCGTCCACCACTAGAATCGTCTCACCGCCCATGGGCCGCTCCTTCCCGTGTGATGCCACCTATTGTAGCGCGAATTGCTTACGCAGATCGGACGAACGAATGAACAAATGAACTGATGAAGCGATGAGGGGGACGCCGCGCGTCGGTGGGAGGGGCGAAGTGCGCCAGATCGATGACGGTGGGCGATCGATGCCGCGCTTGCTTCGTCCATACGGATGTGACGCTAGCTGTCACAAGATAGGTGTATAGCAATTCTATATGATAGGTAAACGTGCGCAGCACAGAGCGGGGGTTTGGGGGCCGGGTACCCTCTGGGTGTCCCCGAGATCATCCCTTTTCTACGCTCGTAGGATTGCTCTAACATAGTATTAGCCTCATAAGCGAAGGAGAGCGACGATGCGCTACGGAATGAACATGCCGGCGTTCGGCGAGTTTGGCGACGCGCGGGCGCTTGCGGATCTCGCGCGGGACGCCGAGCGCGCCGGGTGGGACGGGTTCTTTATCTGGGATCATATGATTTTCGACCCGACGTTCAACCCGATGGTCGACCCGTGGGTCGGGCTGGCGGCGTGCGCGATGCAGACCGAGACTATCAGGCTGGGGACGCTGCTGACGCCGCTGCCGCGCCGCCGCCCGTGGAAGCTGGCGCGCGAGACCACCTCGCTCGATCGGCTCTCGGGCGGCCGACTGACGCTCGGCGTCGGCATCGGCGACCCTGCGCAGTGGGAGTTTGGCTGGTTCCACGAGCCGACGGACCCCAGGCAGCGGGCGGAGATGCTCGACGAGGGGCTGGCGGTGCTCGACGGGCTATGGCGCGGCGAGCGCTTCAGCTTCGCTGGGGATCACTACCAGATCGAGGAGATGATCTTTCAGCCGCGGCCCGTCCAGCGGCCGCGCATCCCGATCTGGGTCGGCGGCTACTGGCCGCGCAGGCCGCCATTTCGCCGAGCGGCGCGCTGGGATGGCGTCTGCCCCGGCCACGCCGACAATCGGCCGCTGACGGTGGCGGACTGGCGCGAGATCATGGCGTTCATCGGCGAGCACCGCACGGTGGCAACCCCCTTCGATGCAGTTCACTCCGGCACCACCGGTGCAAACCTGGCCGAGGAGCGCGCCACGATCGCCGAGCTGGAGACCGTCGGCGTCACGTGGTTTATCGAGGATATCAGCCCGTGGCGATTTGGCGGCAACTGGGAGGAGCCCATCCACCCCGAGCACATCGCGGCGATGGTTGAGCGGGTGCGCAACGGCCCGCCGGCGTGATGGCGACCGGCGCGCGGCAATCACGTGTGGCGGCAATCCGTGGGGACGAAGCGCGCCGGATCGATCGACGGTGGGCGACCCATGTGTGCGCTTGCTTCGCCCACACGACGGATGCGACGCGGGGGCGACCGGCGCGTCAGCGCCCAAGCGGCGTTGGCACAGCACAGACCAGCAGAGGCGCGGCACGCCGGGGCCGCTCGCGCGAGCGCCTGTTTCCCACGGGATGTCCGGCGCGTTTGGCGCGGTCAGCGCGGCTCGCCGCCGGTGATGATCGCGAGCATATCGGCGACGCTGGTGAGCTTGACCCGCGGCCTACCCTGCTCTTTGCCCCTGCCGGTCTCGTGGGCGTCCAGCGCGCTCCACCCGCCGCGGGTCACCACATCCGGCTTGCGCTGCGCCAGCAGCTCGACGATCGCCAGCGGGTCGCGCGGTGCGGCCGGAGCGATCGCCGGCATGTCGGCGAGCATGGCCTGGACGGTGGCCAGTGAGTCCGGCTTGTTGGTGCCGATCACGCCGGACGGGCCGCGCTTGATCCAGCCAACGACGTACTCGCCTGGGACGACCGGGCCGCCAGGGCCATCGGTCACGCGCCCCACCTGGTTGGGGATGATCCCGGCGCGCTCGTCGAACGGGACGCTGTCCAGCTTGACGCCGCGGTAGCCGACAGATCGCAGCACCATGTTGCACGGGATGGTCTCGTAGACGCCGGTGCCCTGGGCCTTGAGCCCGCCGCGGCCATCGTCCACCAGCGTGTTGCGCTCGATGCGGACGCCCGCGACGTGGCCGTCCTCGCCGAGCAGCTCGACGGGCGATGTCAGGAAGCGCATGACGATGCGCCGCGGCTGGCCGCCGAGGCTGCGGGCGGCGTAGGTTTTGAGCAGTTCGACGTTCTTGCTGGCGATCTTATTCTCGGCCAGCGACGCCGCGCTGACCGCGTCGAGCTCCACGTCCGCCCGGTCGACGACCACATCAACGCCGTGGAGTTCGCCGAACTCCTTGAGCTCGGCGTTGGTGAACGCCGCCTGCGCCGGCCCGCGCCGCCCGAGCATCACCACCTCGCGCACGCTGCTGGCCCGCAGCGCCGCGATCGCGTGGTCGGCCATATCGGTCGTCGACAGCTCGTCGGTCTCGGTCACCAGGATGCGAGTCACGTCCATGGCAACGTTGCCGTTGCCCACCACCACCACGCGCTCGCCGGTGAGGTCGATGCCGAGCGCGGCGTATTCGGGGTGGGCGTTGTACCAGCCGACGAACATGGTGGCCGCGAGGCTGCCGCGCAGATCTTCGCCGGGGATGCCCATCTGTCTGTCGGTCTGCGCGCCGACGGCGTAGATAATCTGATCGTAGTGCGATGTGAGGTCGGCGTGGTGGATATCGATGCCGAACGTCACATTGCCGAAGTAGCGCACCGCCGGGTTATCGAGGATCTTCTCGTAGACCCGGGTGACGGCCTTGATCGACTGATGGTCGGGCGCGACGCCCTCGCGCACCAGCCCGAACGGCGTCGGGAAGCGGTTGAAAAAATCGATCTGGACGGCGCGGGCGGTCTGTTTCAGCAGCGCCTCGGCGGCATAGAACGCGGCTGGCCCGGCACCGACGATCGCGATGATAACGGGGGGGAGATCTCCAACTTCAGACACAGCAGCGATCCTTTCGGAGGAGTAAGGAAGCGAGAAGCGAGAAGCAAGGAGCGAGGAGCGAGGAGCAAGCAGCAAGCAGTAAGCAGCAAGGAGTAAGCAGTAAGAAGCAAAGACGCAGTTCGCCACTCACTACTGCCTACTGGCTACCGACTACTGGCTAGCGACTACTGGCTACCGACTACTGGCTACCGACTACTGGCTACAAATGACCGATCTACACCGGCGGCCAGGGGACGCTGCGATACGGGCCGGGGTCGGGGAAGACGCCGCCGTCGATCAGCGTATCGAGGCGACGGCGGAAAGCGCGGACCTCGCTGGCGTCCAGCAGGCCCTGGAGCGCGCTGATGAACGCGCCGCCGGAGCGCACCTGGTCGCGCAGCCGCTTGAGATCGGCCAGAATAGCGTCAGGGAGCGGCTGACCGGCGTAGTCCCAGATCACGGTGCGCAGCTTATCCTCGGCGTGCCAGCAGATACCGTGGTCGATCGCCCACAGCCGCCCATCTGTGCCTTTGAGGCAGTGGCCGCTCTTGCGGTCGGTGTTGTTGGCGATGATATCGAAGGCGGCGAGGCGCATGATCGTCTCATCGTAGCCACCCTCTTTCTGCATGGTGAACAGATGCGCCTCGTCGTCCGAGTCGATGTACAGCTGCACCGATCCGACGCCGTACGGCCCATCGCGCAGCACTGTGGGCGGGACGAGCATCCAGCCGAGGGCATCGGAGAGCAGATAGGCGGCGAACTCGCGCTGGCAGAGCGTCCCGCGCGGGAAATCCCACAGCGGGCGCTCGCCGCGCCTGGGCTTGTAGATCGCCGGCCCCTGCAGCGCGCCGCTCTTGACGGTGACTAGCAGCGTATAGTTCGAGCTGTAGGGCATCATCCCCTGGGTTTCGATCTCGCCGGTGGCGAGCAGCGCCAGGATATCACCGAGCCCTATCTCCTGTGGTTCGCTCATCGCCCCTCCTGCCACAAACACATCGTTTCAACTGCATCCGCAGATAAACACAGATAGGACAAACCGAGAGGTAAACGGGCGAAGCGCGAGGCGGGGGTGAGGGCGCAGCCCCCCGATCACCCGCCTCTTCTTCTCCGGTAGGTACGCCATGTGTGGATAAAAAGGCCGTGAGCGCAAACGATTAATTCATCTGCGGGCAGAAGTGCCCGGTCGGGTCCATGGGGCGGCCGCAGTTACCGCAGATCCTGCGGCCGCTGACCACAACGCTGCCGGCGTGCTCGCTGAGCGCGCGCATCTGCTGGCGCGAGGCGCTGAAGCGCGCGGTGGGTGCATCGCCCTCGTCCTCGCGCGCGCCTTGGACCACCAGGACCACCAGGTCGCGGTCGGCGTCGTAGCCGATCCCCATCTGGGTGATACGAAACTGCGGCTCAAGCGGCTCATCGAGGCTCATATCGCTGGCCAGCAGCATATCGTCCGAGGCGGAGAGCAGCGGGTTGCGCTCCGCCAGGTCTTCGAGCAGCTTATCGATCGCCTGCGAGAGCGCGCGGACCTGCTCTTTCTCAGCGATCAGCGAGACGATCTCGCGGCCGCGCCGAGCCTGGATATAGAACACTCGCTGGCCGGGCTGCCCGACGGCGTTGGCCGTGATGCGGGTCACCGGGTCGAGATCGTAGGTAAAGTTTGCCATGCGTCCACGCCTCAGCTAGATAGTAAATTCCTCCGCCGCCGGTGGGGGCGGCTCGTTGGTCTCGGCGGCCGGCTCTTCCGGCTTGGGCGGCTCGGGCGGTTTGGGCTTGAGGTAGTCGAGGTTATCGAGCGCGTTGTAGGCCATCAGCCGCGGCCCCATCTTGGTGAACCCCACCGCCGTGACCGAGCAGGTGCCGATCTCGAGCCGCTGGAACAGATCGATGTGGAGCCCGAGGTAGTAGGCGACGGCGAGCTTGATGATATCGGCGTGCGAGACCACGGCGATCATCTCGTCCGGGTGCCTGGTCCGTAGCGCGTCCAGGCTGGCCACCATGCGGTTCTGCGCCTCGCCGAGGGTCTCGCCGCCGGGGAAGCGCGTGCCGCTGGGGTAGTGCTGCACCCCCGGCCAGAGCTCGTGCTTGTAGAGCTCCTTGAGCTCGGCCCCCTGCCACTCGCCGTAGTCCACCTCTTGCACCCCCTCGACGATCCGCAGCGCCATGCCGCGCGGCCCGGCGATCGCCTGCGCCGTCTCCACCGTGCGGTCCAGCGGGCTGGTGTAGATCGCGGCGAGCGGCAGCGCAGCGACCCGCTCGGCGACCGAGGCCGCCTGCGCCCGGCCGGTCTCATTGAGATGGACGCCGGGGATGCGGCCGGCCAGCCGCCCGTGGACCCAATCGTTGGCCCCGTGGCGGATGAGCAACAGGGTTGTCACCAGTGTACTCCTTCGACATGCGTGTTTCGTCGTAAACTATAGCATATCCGCCGGGCTTGTGCATTGCGCGCCTGCGGCCTGTGCTCGCTGCCGCTTCGGCGTAGGCCGCTGCGCGCGCCTGTCCGCTTGCGCGATGCGCGCTGGTGCCACTCGGGCGTTGGCCGCTGCGCGTGGCCCAAAGGGGGCCAGCCCCCTTGGAACCCCGCGAGTGGGAGAATCCCCCCTTCGAACCCCTAAAGGTGACGCTTCCATGAGCGACCCGACGTGCCACCCCAGCGCAGGCCAATCGCGAGCGACCGGCCGCGCGTGCTTCCGCTCCGCTGCTCTCGTCGCTGCCGCTGCGCTGTCCGGGCCATGTGCGTGCAATGCCCGGCGTCAGCCGCCACAGCTTGGCGCACACAGCATGTTTCACAGGGCGTGGGAGATGGCCTCGCCCGCGACAACACCCGTTACGGGGTTCGAAGGGGCGAAGCCCATCGCCGGGGAGCCCGAGGGGCGCGGCCGCCCCTCGGCCGGGTGCCGGGCGGAGCGCCGGCCGAGGCCTGTCTCAGGCGAATGGACGCCGGGTGTCGGGCGGAGCGCCGGCTGAGGCCTGTCTGCCGCGATGGACGCCGGATGCCGGGCGGAGCGCCGGCCGAGACTTGTCTGCCGCGATGGACGCCGGGTGCCGGGCGGAGCGCCGGCGCGGTTGACCGATGCGTGCCAACCGGGTAGGATACGCATCCGTCACACGAGGATCAGCCAATGGCTCCCGCCGCCAATCACACAGCCTCGCATCGCGCCGCCGCGCCGCTCGCCGAGGCCGGGCTGCTGCTCCGCCCGCTGCGCGACCCGCAGCTGTGGGCGCTGCTGCTATCCGTGGCGCTCGGGCTGGCGCTGGCCGCGCAGCTGCCGCTGCGCTACGCCGTCGATGTGGGCCGCGAGGATGGCCAGGGCAGCGATCTGCCGCTGGTCAGCGGGTTCTACCCAGGTGAGGATTCGGCCTTCGGCAGCTTCCGCTGGAGCGGCCCGGCCGCAGCGCTGACGCTCCCGGGCATCGGCGGGCGGGCAGCGCTGCTGACGCTGCGCACCATCCCGGTCAGCGAGCAGGTGGCGCGGCGCGGCCCGCAGTCGTTCCAGCTCAGCCTCGGCGGGCGGGGGCTGGCCAGCGTGCCGCTCCGCCCGGGCGGAGCGGTCTACCATATCCTGCTGCCGCCGAGCGCGTCAGGCGATCTGCGCGTCGGGCTGGCCAGCGCCACGTTTGTGCCGGACGACGACCAGCGCTCGATCGGGTTTGGGCTGAACGATGTGCTCCTCACCGCTCCTGCTGGGCCGACGATGCCGGCGCCGATCGTCTTCGGCGCGCTGCTGGCGCTGGCACTGGCCTGGCTGGCGCTGCGCCGCGCTGGCTGGTGCGCAGACGGCGCGCTGCTGTCGCTGCTCCCGCTCGGGGCCTGCCTGGCGCTGGTGGCCGCGCTCGATGCGCCGCGCCTGGCAATCGGCATCCCCGCCGCGCTTGTAGCGGCCGCGCTCGGGCTGTGGCTGGTGGCGCTGCTGTGCGCCGCGCCCGTAGCGCTGCGCTGGCTGGCGGCGCTGCTCGGGCTGGCGGGGCTCGCCGCCGAGGCCGTATCCCCAGCGGGCGGCGCGGTCCTGCTCGCCGCAGCCGTCATCGCGCTGGCGGCCGCCTGGCTGCGGCCGGCCATCGCCGCCGTCTACGCCCGCCGCGCCGCCCCGATCGCGCCGGACGCTTGGCGCGCGCTAGTATCGCTGGCCTGGCTGGTGCTGCTGCTGCGCTACGGCGGCAAGATCTACCCGTTCTCCATGCCCGGCGACATCGGCTTCCACGTCAACCGCTTCGCCGATGTGCTGCGCGGCGACGTGCTGCTGGTCTCGCGCAACCGCGGCGTCGAATTCCCCTACCCGCCGGCCTTCTACCTGCTGCTGGCCCCAGCGCAGCTGCTGGGCGTGACCCGCCAGGACGCGCTGCGCCTGACTTCGGCGCTGCTGGACGCGCTCAGCCCGCTGCTGGTCTATACCATCGCCGTGTCCGGCCGCGGCTCTGGGCACCATCGGTCCGCCGAGCGCGTGGGGCTGGTGGCGGCGGCGATCTATGCGCTGGCACCGGCCGGGCAGATGACCACCTGGTGGAATTTTAGCACCCACATTTTCGCCCAGTTCGCCCATCTGCTGCTGCTGGCGGCCGCCGTGTGGTACGCCGGCGGGCGCAGCGTCGGGCGGGAGAAAGCTGGGTGGCTCTGGGGCGCGGCGCTGGTGCTGCAGTCGCTAGTCTACCTCGGCCACTTCGGCTTTTGGATGAACACCTCGCTGCTCGCCGGGCTGCTGGCGCTGGCGCTGCTGTGGCGTGCGCGGCGCACCGGCGCTTGGGCCGATCTGTGGCGGTTTGTGGCGGCGGTGGCCCTGGCGCAGCTGGTGGCCATCGGGCTGTTCTACAGCGCCTACGCCGGGCTGTTCATCGATCAGCTGCGGGCCACGGCCGGCGGCGGGCTCACCGGGCTGGCTGGGCGCGCACCGGTGGGGCGCGACGTGCTGTGGGCCACGCTGTGGGATGTCGGCGCGGTGGTCCACTTCGGCTTCTTTCCGCTGGCGCTGGCGCTGGCAGGCCTGTGGCTGGCGCGGCGGGCTGCGGCACATACCTGGCTGGCGCGCGGCACCTGGCTGATCGCTGCCGGGTTCGCCGCGCTGCCATTTCTCACCCAGTCCACGCTCTCGAGCCGCTGGCTGATGTTCTCGGCGTGGGCGGTGGCTGCGGGCGGGGCCGAGGTGGCGCTGCGCCTGTGGCGGCGCGGCCCCGCGGCGCGGCTGGTGCTGCTGGCGTGCGCTGCGTTCGTCATCTGGCTCAGCGCCAGCATGTGGCTCGGCGCGCTAGCCTGGCGCGTCCGCCCGCCCGAGCCATTCTGAGCCTTCCTGAAACGTTCACCGTTTATTTCTTTTTTGGCGGGCGGCGCGGTGGTATACTGCGCTGGCGCGCTGTAGGTTGGCGCGCACGAGGAGGAGAACTATGGAGACCCCATCGCTCGGCGAGCAAACGGCGCGCGGCTCAGCGCGCGGCATCCTGATCGGCGTCGGCAGCGCGCTGCTGGTGATCATCCTGGCGCTGCTGACGATCCGCACCGGCGCGCAGTCGATCATCACCGGCAAAACGAGCCTGCTGGTCATGGCACCTGCGGCCTTTCTCGCCGGGATCTTCAGCTTCCTCTCGCCCTGTACACTGCCGATCCTGCCTGCCTACTTCGCCTTCACCTTCCAGGCCAAGCGCGAGCGGATCGTGCTGATGACCGTCGCCTTCTTCCTCGGGCTCGCCACCACTATGGTGCTGATCGGCGCGACCGCCACGGCGCTCACCCGGCTGCTGTTCGCCAACTTCCAGGCGGTACAGCTCATTGGCGGGCTGCTGGTGATCGGCTTCGGCGTGATGAGCCTGCTCGGCAAAGGCTTCAGCGGCATGCAGACGATGGACCGACCGGTGGCATCGATCGGCGGCTCGTACCTCTACGGCGCGACGTTCGCCTTCGGCTGGACGGCGTGCGTCGGGCCGATCCTCGGCGGGCTGCTGACACTGCTCGGCGCGCAGGGCCTGGCCGTGGTCCAGGGCGGCATCCTGGCTTTCATCTACGCGCTCGGGCTCGGCATGCCGCTGATCATCGTCGCCGCGTTCTTCAGCCGCCTCGGCACCGGCTCGCGCTTCTGGCAGGTGATGCGCGGGCGCGGCTTCGAAGTTAACCTCGGCTTCACCACCCTCCACCTCCACACCACCAGCGTCCTCAGCGGGCTGCTGCTGATCGCGATGGGCGCGCTGCTGGCGAGCGGCAGGATGGCGGCGCTCAGCACCTGGACGCTCTCCACGCCGCTGGCGCAGTGGTCCACCGCGCTTGAGGCCTGGGTGCGCCACTTGTTCTTCGGCTCGTGAGCCAGGGGCCGCTGATCCTCACCATCGATATCGGCACCTCCTCTGCGCGCGGGCTGCTGTGCGATGCCGATGGCCGTCCCCTGCCGCACGCCGCCGCCGAGACCTACGCCATCCCGATGCAGCTGGACGGCGCGGCGACGATCGACGCCGATGCGCTGCTCGAAGCTGTCTGGCGCTGCGTCGACTCGGCGCTAGCCCAGGCCGGCGAGCGCTCCAGCCCGATCGTCGGCGTGGCCATTGCCGCGCTGTCGACGACCACCATGGCGCTCGATGCCGCCGGCGCGCCGCTAACCCCACTGCTGATCTACGCTGACGCCCGCAGCGCGCCATTCGCTGCGCAGCTCCGTGCCGAGCTGGACGAAGCGGCCACCCACCAGGCCACCGGTTGTCTGCTGCGCGCCGCCTACTGGCCGGCGCGGCTGGCGTGGTTTCGCGCGAGCGCGCCGGATGTGTGGCGGCGGGCGGCGGCCTGGGTGACGATCGGCGAGTACATGGAGCAGCGGCTGTTCGGCTCCCGGCGGGTCAGCTCGTCGGCCGCATCGTGGGGCGGGCTGCTGGATCGGGAGCGCCTGACATGGCACGCGCCGCTGCTGGCGCATCTGGGCGTGGATGCGGCGCAGCTCTCGCCGGTGGTGGACGCCAGCGCCCCGCAGCGCGGCCTGGTGGAGCCGTTCGCCAGGCGCTGGCCGGCGCTCAGCCGGGTGCCGTGGTTCCCGGCGATCGGCGATGGGGCGGCGGCGAATATTGGCAGCGGCTGCGACGGCCCCGATCGGCTGGCGCTGACCGTCGGCACCACCGGGGCGCTGCGGCTGGCGCTGCCAGAGCTGGCGCGGGTGCCGGCCGGGCTGTGGTGCTACCGGGTCAACGCCGAGCTGTCGCTGCTCGGCGGGGCCACCAGCGAGGGCGGCAACGTCTACGCCTGGCTGCGGCAGACGCTGGCGCTCGGCGATGAGGCCGCGCTGGAGGCCGCGCTGGAGGCGCTCGCGCCCGATAGCCACGGGCTGACGCTGCTGCCGTTTCTGGCCGGCGAGCGCAGCCCAGGCTGGGCCGGCGACGCGCGGATGACGATCCACGGCATCAGCGCCGCCACCACCCCGCAGCACATCGCCCGCGCCGCGCTCGAATCGGTGGCCTACCGCTTCGCCCTGATCGCGCGGCAGATCGCCGCGGGCGGCGCGCTCCCCGCCACGATCGTCGCCAGCGGCGGGGCGCTCACCCGCTCGCCGGTCTGGATGCAGATCATCGCCGACGCGCTCGGGCAGACCGTGCGGGTCTCGGACGAGCCCGAGGCCACGGCGCGCGGGGCGGCGCTGCTGGCGCTGCTGGCGCTCGGGCTGCGGCGCGATGGGCCGGCGCTGCTCGGCGTGGCGTTCGAGCCCGATGCGGCGCGCAACGCGGTCTACCTCGCGGCGATCGCGCGCCAGCAGCGGCTCTACGACCGGCTGATCGATCGTTAGCGCGCCAGGCGCTCCGTCCGGCATCCAGCCACGGACGCAGCAACCTGCGTCCCTGCGCCGGGCATCGCGTATGGTCCGGGCAATGTGCGGCGATGCGGGGCAATGCGGTAGGGGCGAAGCGCGCCGGATCGATTGCCTGCGGGCATCCCCTGTGCGCCTGCTTCGCCCGTACGGGCGTGGCGATGGAGCGGTGTGCGGGCGATGCGGGCGAGGCGGCAGGGGCGGGCGATTATGCTATGATATCGAGCCGAGATAGGCATAAAATCGCGCCTCTTAGATATTAGAGAGCACGCCGATGGTTAAACGCCTCGCGCTGGCGCTGATCCGCTTCTACAAGCGCTTCATCTCGCCGGCGCTCCCGCCGAGCTGCATTTACTACCCGTCATGCTCGTCCTACACGTACCAGGCGATCGAGAAGTACGGCGCGCTCAGGGGCGGCTACCTCGGCCTGCGCCGCATCCTGCGCTGCCACCCATGGGCTCAGGGCGGCCACGACCCGGTGCCGTAACGCTGGGCGAGTGGGCGTGCGCTTGCTTCGTCCATCCGAGCGGTGCGCCCGCCCACCTACGGCACGTCGATGGTGTCAAGCAGCAGCGCCCCAACCCCGTCCAGCGCCACATCCGCCGCCGAGACGCCAGGGTCCAGCCGCTCGCCGCTGGCCGCATCGTAGACGCCGACCATCAGGCGATACCTCCCAGGCGCTAGATCAGGCGGCAGCGCCACCGGCAGCTCGCTCGGCACGTACCGCCCCTCCTGCCAGCCATCATTCGCCAGCGGCAGATCCAGGCCGAACGCCCGCCCGCCAGGCCCGATCAGGTGGGCGAACAGCGCCAGCGGGCGGCTGGGGGCGCGCGCCGCCCACGTCAGTCGGTAGCGTATGGTCTCCCCGGCGCGCGCCGCACCATCGCGGCTGACGCCATACAGCTGCGGGCCGCCGGCAAATGACGCATCCATCTTGACCTGCACCGCCGGCGGCACCTGGTAGATCCACAGGTACGGCACGCCGTGGATCGTCACGGTGTGCAGCGGCGCGGCGCGGCCGTAGAATGCGTCGAACGGCGGCGACGGCGCGCCGCGCTGCACCTGCTGCACGCCCACCACGATGTAGCCGCTGTCGGGCGGGAGCGCGCCGCTGTCGGGCGTCCGCGCCAGCGCGCCGCGCTGCATGTACGGCGCCTGCACCACCGGCAGCCGCGTCACGCTGGCCACGCCGCGGATGTCCGGCTGCGCGTTGAGCCAGGCGGCAGCTTGCTCATAGCCTTCGCCCCAGCCCACCACAAACGTCGCCGCGCCGGCCTGCGCCCCGCCGAGCAGCTGGTTGAAGGCCGCGATCTCATAGGGGTGCCACGATGCGGCGTCGAGCGCCGCTGCCAGCGCCAGTGCCGCCCCGGCCAGCCAGCCGGCGCGCGCCCGGCGCGTGCCGAGCCAGCCAGCCAGCCACGTGGCGCACACCCGCCACGCGCCCCACCAGCCGATGGCCGCCAGGATATCCAGCGCGGGAAACGCTGGCACCAGGTAGCGGTTGAACTTTTTTGGAAAGACGCTCATCGCGATCGTGAACAGCAGCGCCGCGCCAGCCAGCAGCGCGGCGAGACGCAGCACAGCCAGCAGCTCGCGACGACGCCCGTTTCGCCAGAGGCTGAGCGGCAGCAGCCCCAGCCCGAGCATGCTCAGCGGGGTCAGCCGCAGCGCCAGGGTTACGGGGTAGAACAGGGCACCAGGCGCGTCGTCTTGCCGACCGAGGAAGAAGTTGCCGAGCATATGCGGCTGCGCGCCCTCGGCCTCCACCCCCAGCCGCACCGCGTCGAGCGCCCGCAGCGGCGCGGCCCACAGCGCAGGGTAGAGCAGCAGGCAGGTGGCCGCGAGCGCGGCACCGCACCGCAGCAGATCCGCCGCAGTCTGGCGAAACGGGCGTCTGTGGCCGGCGTCCCCGTGCCTCGCGCCCCATAGCGCCAGCGCGGCGAGCAGCGGCAGCACGATGAGCGCTGGCGACTTGGTCAGGATGGCGAGGCCAGCTGCCACGCCGCAGCCGATGATCGTGCGGCGGCTCGGCTGGCGGCCTGGCAGCCAGGCGCATGCTCCGGCCAGCAGGCTGACGCTGAAAAATGAGCCCATCAGCGCATCGACGTGCAGCACTCGGCTGTAGGCCACCAGGAACGGATCGCAGGCCCAGAGCGCGGCGGCGAGCGCGGCCGTGCCTGGCGGCAGCAGCCGGCGCAGCAGCCGGTGGCCGATGAGCAGGCAGAGCGTGTTGGCGATGGCGGCCGGGAGGCGCAGCAGCGCCAGCGACAGCGGGAACGTGATCTCGACGCCGGTCTGGCGCAGCGCGTCGGTGAGCAGCAGCCCGAGCGCGCCGAGCCACATCGTCGTCACGCCGGGGTGCGACGAGATCGCGGTATCGCCAAAACGCGCTGCCCGCAGCGCGTCCAGGAAGGCGTGCGAGCGAGCGATCCAGAAGTTGCCCTCGTCTACCGTGAGGAACTGCCCAAGATCGAGCGCGCGCAGCGTCAGCGCCAGCAGCGTCAGCGCGATCGTTAGCGGCCAGTCGGCCAGAGCGCGGGCGGGCGGGGGTGATTCCATCTGGTGCGTTCTCTCGGGTGGCGGCGCTGCGCGATCATACCATCTCTTTTCGCGCTGCGTGCGGGCGCTTCACAGCGTGGAAGCACGTTTTCATGCTGCTGCGCAGCAGCAAAAACAGGTTTACCGCGCTGCCGTAGGCCAGAGAAGCGCGCGGCGTGTCAGCAAACTCGCCGCGTGGCGGCGCTTGACAGGTACATCAAAATAATTTATACTCACAAATAGTTGCAGCCATGAAATTATTTGTGGAGGCAAAGATGTTGGCGATGAAGCCGGCGGCGCGACCAGCGCCCCCGGCTTCGTCGTCGCTGAGGAACCACGATGACCGAGCCGACGACGACCGTGCCCGTGACCACCGAGCCCACGACCGACGCGATGCGCCAGACGCCGAGCGCGGCCGACGTGGCGCGGGTGCAGTGTGCGCTGGCGGGGATGGCGTCTGAGATCATGCGCCAGAGCGCGCGCTCGATGCTGCGGCTGATGCAGCGCGAGGATCTCTCCATGCCGCGCATGGTGACGCTGCTGTTCCTCGACCGATCGGGGAGCGCGTCGATCTCGGCGATCGCCGAGCACCTCAACCTCTCGCTGGCGGCCACCTCGCAGCTGGTGGAGAAGCTCGTCGGTGCAGATCTTGCCACGCGCATCGAGCACGCCGACGATAGGCGACAGAAGCAGGTGGGGCTGAGCGCTGCGGGGACGCGGCTGGCCGTCGAGATCCGTGCGATGCGGGTGAGCGACTTGGCGCGGCAGATCGCATGCCTGCCAGAGGCCACCGTCGCCGCGTTCGTGACCGGCTGCGAGGCGGCGCTGGCGCAGCTCGGGCGGGAAGGATAGCCGGACGCATCGGGCAGCCGGGTATCGGACGGGCAGGATTAGACAGGATTGCCGTACAGCGGACAGCCGGGTATCGGACGCAGCAAGCTGCGTCCCTACGGGATAATTGGCGAGACGGTATGGACCGGGAGCGTGGGGGCGCAGCCCCCACATACATTTTTGGGGACCGGGAGCGCGGGGGCGTGAGGCGCAGCCCCCACATACATCTTCTCTGTATGCGGCGGTGGCTCGGCACCGCCGTATACAGACATCAAGGAACGACATAATGGCAACCACGGCCCTTCCTACCGGCGAGCGGATCGACTACGCCGCCATCCTGCCGCAGCGCACCAAGTTTATGATTTTGGCCGGCGTGCTGCTCGGCCTGTTCCTCGCGGCGCTGGATCAGACCATCGTCTCGACGGCGCTGCCGGCGATCATCAAAGATTTCAACGGCCTCGATCTCGTGGCCTGGACCAGCACCGGCTATCTGCTGGCCTCCACCGCCATGGTGCCGATCTACGGCAAGCTCTCCGACCTATATGGCCGGCGGATCATCCTGGTCTACGGCATCATCATCTTCCTGATCGGCTCGGCGCTCTGCGGCATCTCGCAGAACATGATCCAGCTGATCGCGTTCCGCGTCATCCAGGGCCTCGGCGCCGCGGCGCTGACGTCCACCGCCTTCGCCGTCCCGGCCGATCTGTTCGCGCCAGCCGAGCGCGCCCGCTACATGGGCATGTTCGCCGGCGTCTTCGGCCTGGCCTCGGTGGTCGGCCCGTTCCTCGGCGGCCTGCTGACCGACACTATCAGCTGGCACTGGGTGTTCTACGTCAATGTGCCGCTCGGGATCATCGCGCTGGTTTTCATCCTGCGCAGTATGCCCAGCCTGGCATCGGGCATCCGCGCCCCGATCGACTGGCTCGGCACGATCTTCCTGGTGCTTTCGGTGGTGCCGCTGCTGCTCGGGCTGACGCTGGACAAAAATACCTACCCGTGGACTTCGCCGACGATCCTGGGGCTGCTCGGGTTCGCCGCCGTCTCCACCGCGATCTTCCTCTATGCCGAGACTAAAGCGGTCTCGCCGATCCTGCCGCTGAGCCTGTTCCGCATGCGGATCTTCTCGGTGGTGATCGCGGCATCAGTGCTGAACGGCGCGGCGTTCTTCGGCGCGATCCTGTTCCTCTCGCTGTATCTGGTCAACGTGCTCGGGGTCTCGGCCACCGCCGCCGGCTCGGCGCAGATCCCGCTGATGATCGCCTTCGTCGGCTCAAGCATCATCGCGTCGAACACCGTCGCCAAGATCGGCCGCTACAAGCCGTTCATCATGGGCGGGTTCGCGATCCTGCTGGTCGGATTCTATAGCATGACCACGCTGACGGCGCAGAGCACGATCTGGGACGTGACCTGGCGCATGGTCATCCTGGGACTCGGCGTCGGCCCGGCGCTGCCGCTGCTGAACCTGGCGCTGCAAAACGCCATGGACTTCGGGCAGATCGGCGTTGCCACCGCCAGCCGCCAGTTCTTCCAGCAGCTTGGGCAGGCGATCGGCGCCGCGGTGTTCGGGGTGATCTTGACCACTACCCTCAGCGCACAGATCACCGCCAACCTGATGCCGATCGTGGCGGAGCTTCCGCCAGAGGCCCGCTCGCACTTCGACCCGGCGATGTTTCGATCCGGCTCGATCTCCACCGAGGGCGGCAGCGGCAGCCAGGCGGCGATGCTGGCGAGCCTGCCGCCGCAGCTGCAGCAGCAAATCGCCGGCGCGTTCAAGCAGTCGTTCGCCACATCGATCACGACGATCTATGGCTATGGCATGGTGCTCGTCGGCCTAGCTTTCCTGCTTGTCGCCTTTGGGCTGCCGGAGATCCCGCTGCGCAAGACCACCGGCCCTGGCAATGCGCCGCCACAGCCAGTCATCGAGCACTGAGACACCTGTGCTGAGCGACCGCAGCTGATGCGCAGATGCTGTGGTTCAGCCACGGCATCTGCACGCTCGAAGACCGGGTAATTTCGAGGAGCACTATGGACGAGTCAGAAGCAGTCATCGGCCGACTCTACGGCCTCACGCTCCCCTACCGCCGGACTATCGCGCTGGGCATGCTGTGCCTGGTGTTGGGCGTGGCGGCTGAGCTCTACCCGCCGCTCGTCTGGCAGCGGGTGGTGGACGATGGCCTGAAGGCATTCGACTGGATGTTCGTCGCCGGGCAGGCGGCGCTGCTGGTCGGGGCGCTCGGCATCGGACAGCTGCTCGGCGCGGTGCGCGGCGTGCTGCTCGAGCGCGCCGGGCAGCGGCTCACCCTCGATCTACGGCTGCGGCTGTACGCCAAGCTTCAGACCCAGTCGGCCAGCTTCTTCACCCAGCAGCGCACCGGCGATCTGCTCTCGCGCATCACGTCCGATGTAGACACCATCCAGGATGTGATGATCAGCGGCACCGACTCGGTGGTGGCCAACGCGCTGCGAGTCGTCGGGGTGGCGGCGATCTTCATCGCGCTCCAGCCGCTGCTCGGCGTCATCACCGTCCTGCCGATGCTGGCCGTCGGGCTGCTGCTGTGGCGCTACAACGGCCGCATCCGCCCGTTCTACCGCGCAGCCCGCAAGCGCCTCGGGCTGCTCTCGGCGCGGCTGGCGGACAGCATCGGCGGCATCCGCGTGATCCAGTCGTTCGCGCAGGAGAAGCGCGACTACGCCGAGGTCGAGCGGATCGGCAGCGAGCTGTACCAGCAGCAGGTCGAGGCCGTCATCCTACGCAACCGGGTCTTCCCGATCATCCGCTTCGTCGGCAGCCTGGGGAATGTGATCATGCTGGTGGGCGGCGTGGCGCTGATCGCTCGCGGGCAGTTCACCATCGGCGGGCTGCTGGCCTACCGCGGCTACGGCCGCTACTTCTACGGCCCGATCGATGATCTGGTGGGCATCAACGATCTGGTACAGCGCGCCGCCGCCGCCGGGCAGCGGATCTTCGCCGTGCTGGACGCGCCAGTCTCGGTGGCCGACGCGCCGGACGCGACGCCGCTGCCTCGGGTGGCGGGCGACATCCGCTTTGCGGACGCCAGCTTCGGCTACGATGCGGCGCGCCCGGTGCTGCACAATCTGACGCTCCACATCCGGCCCGGCGAGCGGGTCGCCATCCTCGGGCCGTCTGGTGCCGGCAAAAGCACGCTGCTGGCGCTGGCCGCCAGGCTCTACGATCCGACCGGCGGCGCGGTCAGCATCGACGGCCGCGATCTGCGCGCTGTGACGCTCGAATCGCTGCGGGCCAACCTGGCGCAGGTGCAGCAGGAGACCTTCCTGTTCAACGAGACGGTACTCGAAAATATTCGCTTCAGCCGGCCAAACGCCACGCCAGAGCAGGTCGAGGTGGCGGCGCGCGCGGCCAATGCCCACGGCTTCATCGCGGCGCTGTCAGACGGCTACGGCACGCTGGTGGGCGAGCGCGGCGTCAGGCTGTCCGGCGGGCAGAAGCAGCGGATCTCGGTGGCGCGCGCGCTCCTGGCCGACACGCCGGTGCTGCTGCTGGACGAGCCGACCTCGGCGGTGGAGCCGGAGAGCGAGGCGCTGATCATCGAGGGGCTGGAGCGGCTGATGGAGGGGCGGACGGCGCTGATCGTGTCGCACCGGCTCTCGCTGGCCCGCAGCGCCGACCGGCTGGTGGTGATCGAGGATGGGCGGCTGGTGGAGCAGGGGGCGCCAGACGCCCTCGCCGCCGACGCTGGCAGCCGGTTCGCGGCGATGCTGCGGGCCGAGCAGGGCATTATGGCCGGCCGCGATCGCAGCGACGCCGGCCGCGATATCGCTGAGAGCGACGTCCCGCAGGAGATGCAGGGCGGAGCGGCGCTCACCAGAGCGTG
>JAYUUK010000366.1:0-3342 GCA_043754595.1 Roseiflexaceae bacterium
TCTCGTTTCTGGTGCTGATGCTGATGACGGCGGTGGTCAATCTGTTCACCACGCTGCCCTCCACCCCCGGCTACGTCGGGACGTTCGATGTCCCTGGCATCGCGGTGCTGACGGCCTACGGCGTGGCGCAGACTATCGCCACCGGCTACACGCTGGTGCTGCACGTGGCGCTCTGGCTGCCGATCACGTTGCTCGGGGCATTCTACATGCTGCGCGAGCAGCTCGGCTGGGGCGATTTCGGCCGCGCTGAAAAGGAAGTCTCCGTATGAAAGCTGCCGTCGTCGGTGCCGGCATCGCCGGGCTGACCATCGCCTACGATCTGGTCCGCGCCGGACATAGCGTCACGGTCTTCGAGGGCGCGCCACAGCCCGGCGGCCTGGCCAACGGCTTCCGCGACCCGCTGTGGGAGTGGCCGCTGGAGCGCTTCTACCACCATCTGTTCGAGACCGACACCGCGCTGCGTACCCTGGTCGATGAGATCGGCTTCGCCCAGAACCTGTTCTTCCGCAAGCCGGTCACGGCGCAGTGGTGGCACGGCAAGCCCTACGCGCTCGACGGCGTCGGGCCGGTGCTGAAGTTCCCCGGCATGCCCATCCCGGACCGGGTCCGCTTCGGCGCGGCCGTCGCCTACCTCAAATACGCCACCAGCGACTGGAAGGCCCTGGAGCGCACCACCGCCGCCGCCTGGTGCCGCGCCAACATGGGCGAGGCGGCCTACACCACGCTGATCAAGCCGTTGCTCGATGGCAAGTTCGGCCCCTACGCCGATGAGGTCAACATGGCCTGGCTCTGGTCGCGCTTCAAGGCCAGAAGCTTCCAGCTCGGCTACTTCACTGGCGGCTTCCAGGCACTCGCCGACGCGCTGGCCGCTAAGACCGCCAAGCTCGGCGCGACGATCCAGTACTCCACGCCGGTGACCGCCATCGCCACGCTCGAAGACGGCGGCTGGACGCTGACGCCCAAAGATGAGCCGCCGCGCGAGTTCGACTCGGTGATCGTGACCGGCTCGCCGATGCTGCTCAGCAAGCTGGTGCCGCAGCTGCCGGAGAGCTATTTGGCGCAGGTGCTGGCGCTCAAGTCGCTCGGCGCGGTGGTGATGACTATCGCGCTGGACAGGCAGCTCATGACCGACGGCACCTACTGGCTCAACGCGCCGAAGGGCGAGTTTCCGTTCCTGGCGCTCGTCGAGCACACCAACTTTGTTCCGGCTGCCCACTACGGCGGCGACCACCTGATCTACTGTGGCGACTACCTGCCGGCCGACCACGAGCATTTTCGGCTGAGCAAAGAGGAGCTGCTGGTGCGGTTTCTGCCGGCGCTGGCGAAGGTGAACCCCTCGTTCGATGCGAGCTGGGTGCGCGATAGCTGGCTCCATCGCGAGCAGTACGCCCAGCCGATCGCGCCGGTCGGGCACTCGGCCAACATCCCGCCGATCGAGACGCCGCTGCCCGGGCTGTTCTGGGCCAGCATGAGCCAGGTCTACCCGTGGGACCGCGGCACAAACTTCGCCGTCGAGATCGGGCGGCGGGCGGCGCAGGAGATGATTGTCTATGGTGCGCGGGTGAACCTCCAGGGCGGCGGCGTGCTGGCGCGGGTCAGCGAGATGGGCGTGATGCGCTCGACGCTGGACGCCACGCCGGAGGCATCGCCGATGTCCGACGCGCTGCCTGCCGCTGCTGGCGGCGACGCCACCCCCCGCGAGTTGTAAACGCGCGGACCGCGCAGCGGCGGGGGTGAGAGCGCAGCCCGCGAGATTATCCCCTTTCTCCTCGTGTAGTATTGCTCTATCTGAACAGAAAGTACCGCAATGGCGCAGCAATTTCTCCTCACCGGCGCGCTCGGCTGCATCGGCGCGTGGGTCGCCCGCAACCTCGTGCGGGCTGGCACGCCGCCGGTGATCTTCGACCTGGCCACCAACCGGCAGCGGCTCGACCTGATCATGACCCCCGAGGAGATCGGGCAGATTACGTTTGTCACCGGCGATATCACCGACTTGGATTTGGTGGGCCGGACGATGGACGAGCACGAGGTGACGCACATCATCCACCTCGCCGGGCTTCAGGTGCCGTTCTGCCGCGCCAACCCGGCGCTCGGCGCGCGGGTCAACGTCGTGGGCACCGTCAATATCTTCGAGGCCGCCGCCCAGCGCAAGGCCCGCGTCGAGAAGGTCGTCTACGCCTCGTCGATTGCGGTCTACGACGCGGTGGACGCCGACGCGAGCGGCGCGGTGGTCCACGGCGCCAGCGGCCACCCGACTACGCTCTACGGTGTGTACAAGCAGGCCAACGAGGGCACGGCGCGGGTCTACTGGCAAGACCGGCGGCTGCCGAGCATCGGCCTGCGGCCGTACACTGTCTACGGGCCTGGCCGAGACCAGGGGCTGACCTCGGCCCCCACCAAGGCCATGTTCGCCGCAGCCGTCGGCCGGGCGTACGAGATCGCGTTTGGTGGCCGGGGCGACCTGCAGTACGCCGACGATGTGGCCAAGACCTTCATCGCCTGTGCCACAGCGCCATTCGAGGGAGCCGAGATCTTCAACGTGCGCGGCAGCGTGGTGACCATGCCGCAGGTGATCGATGCCATCGCGGAGGCCGCGCCGGAGAGCGCCGGGCAGATCACGTTTGTGGACAAGAGCCTGCCGTTCCCCGAGGAGTTCGACGCCGCGCCGCTGATCGCGCTGATCGGCGCGCTGCCGTACACCCCGCTTGCGCAGGCCACCGCCGAGACCATCGCTATCTTCCGCGAGCGCGTGGCCGCAGGGACCCTCGCCGCCGACGCATATCTACCTGTGGTGTGACATCCATCGGCGAGCTGAATCTTGCGGCGCATGACCTTCTTCAATGCCCGGCATTCGGGCGGGTTCATTTCGGCGCGCATGCCTGCGCGATGTGTGGCGGGCGTGTCGCGCGTGGGTCGATCTGCGGTCGGCGTAGGATGGCGCGTGGGGCCAGGGGCGACGGTGCGGTGCGGTCGCCCGCCACATGCCGCCGGCGCAGATCATGGCTTCATACCCGAATGTCCGGTATCTGTGGCTATCTGTGGCTATCTGTGGATAACCTGCCCGGAAAGGAATCTCCATGCGTCGAATCCTCGCGCTCTTCCTGCTTTTCCCGCTGCTGTTCGCCCCGGCGCAGGCCCAGGGCCGCTTCGGCCGCTCGGACTTCGGCATTAACAGCCATATCGCCTCGCGCGACCCGGACTCGCGGACGTTCGGCGCCGCGATCGATGCGATGGACGGCGCCGGCTGGGCGCGCGAGGATTTCCAGTGGTTCCGCCTGGAGCCGCAGCCCGGCCAGTATGACTTTGCGCACTACGACAAGGCGATGTCGGCGCTGGCCTCGC
>JAYUUK010000367.1:0-10047 GCA_043754595.1 Roseiflexaceae bacterium
CCCTGGCCGTAGACAGTCGACGATGCTCGCGATGGGTGGGCCGGCCGCCGCGCCGATCTGCGCGCTGCTCGGGGCCGGGCTGGCGCACAGCAGCGCGCCGATCAGGATGGGGAGAAGTCGTCTCATCGGTACGCTCCAAGGTTGAGTGCGACGATGCTGCGCTCGGCGGCGCGCCGGCCGAGGTCGAGCCCGGCGTCGCTATCGATCGGCCAGTGAATGCCGCCAAGGATCCGCGAGCGCGCCCCGGCCTCGGCCATCTCGGTCAGGCTGCTGCGCGCCTCGGGGAAGAACAGCGCCAGCACGGTGGACGCAGCGCCGCCGATCGTGGCGTGGCCCGAAGGGTATGAGGGGTGCGGCGGCGTGTCGGTCAGCGCCGGCAGCCACGCCTGGTCACGCTGGCGCATCCACTGGATGGGCCTGGCCACGCGATAGCGGTACTTGGCGCGCCAGCAGCCGATGATTGCGTCGTTGAGCGTGGCCCCGAGCGCGGCGAAGACCCTGGCCTCGTGCCTGAGGGTCCCGGGGTGCGCGGCGAGCAGATCGCTGGCGGTCTGGAACCACGCGCCAGGTGGGGTGACACTGCGCATGCCGAAGGCGTAGCGCTGCGCCAGCTTGCGGTCATCGGGTGTAAGACGGCTTGCGGTCTGGGCGAAGCTGGCGCGGCTGCTGGCGAACGCCTGGCTGTCCCACGCCGGTGGTGGCGCGGCCTCGGCCAGCGGCGCGGCCAGCAGCGGGCGCACATCGCCCCACTGCGGGTCGAGGCCCGGCAGCATCATCGGCGGCGTGGCGCTCCAGCGGCCGGGCGCGGCGAGGCTGCGGTCGTCCTCGGCGCGCGGCGCGCGCGCTGCCCCATCGTCGGCCACGGCGCGCAGCACGGCTATTGCCGTCGCCTCGCCGATCGTCAGGCCGCGCGCCGCGCTGCTCGGCGAAGCGCCGGAGGCCAGCGCCGCGCTGAGCGCCGCGTCGCGAGCGTCGGTGAGCAATGGCTCATCGGCCAGCAGCGGCAGCGATGCGCGCAGCAATGCAGGGGCGACGCCGGCCAGCGCGGCGGCGTCGCTCGCATCGCGCCCGCTGCTCCGCGATGCGGCATTGCCGGCCAGCGCGGTGTCCATGCCGATGCTCAGCAGCGCCAGCGCGCGGGCGGCTCGCGTCGGCGGGGCGTCGGCGATCCGGATCGCCCGCAGCGCAACGGCCACCCAGCCGCGCGCTGGGGCATCCCAGCCGATGCCGATATCGCTGTGGCGCAGCGGCGGCAGCGCGGCTGGCGGTGCAGCGGCAGCGATGGCGCGCGCGTCCACACCGGGCAGCGGGACGGTCGGTAGCCACTCGGGCGGCGCGGCCGGACGGGCGGCGCTCGGGCCGACCAGCAGGGTCAGCAGCAGCAGCAGGCGAATGACCACGGCTACTCCTCACCCAGCGTCTGCTCGATCAGCGACAGCGACTGGCTGAGCCGATAGGTGCCGAACCGGCGCCGCGCCGCCTGCAGGTGGGTCGCCAGCCGTTCGAGCGTGGTGCGGTCGGTGGTGACAAGCGTCGTGAGCTCGTCGAAGTCCGGGTAGTAGTCAGGCACGGCGCGGGCGGCTGGCGAAGATATAAGCTTCATGGCTTCTCTTTCTGGCGGAGCGAAGACAAAAAAATCTGCGGCAGATGCCACAGCGTGTAGCTGTAGTGTCTGCCGCAGATCGTTGATCGGTCTGCCTGATGATGATGGTGAGCGCCTCACCTGTGCCTGAGTCTAGCCGATCCTTAACCGCTTGTTAACATGCCTTCTTTCCCTCTCTCGCCGTATCGATGGTGCTACCTAGGATCGGTACCGAAGTTCGCCCGTGTGGCTGGTCTGTCTCACGAAAGGCGCACCCGCCCCTCGGCCGTCGGTCGCCAGCCAGCGAGCGCCGCCCCAACGCCCCAGCAGTAGTCTGGCGCGTAGAGGAACACCCACGGGGCGTCGTCGCGCACCAGCGCCATCGCCTCGCGGTAGCGCTCCAGCCGGGCATCGGCGTCGACAGTGGCGGCGGCCGCGTCGGTCAGCGCCTCAACCTGCCCATTGGCATAGCCCTGCCACCACGGCCCCTGCGCCCGCGAGTCGAGCTTCTCGCGCAGCACGCGGTAGGCCGAAGGCGGGCTCGAGTCGAAGCAGCACAAGTCGCCGATCTGCTTGGCGCGCACCATCTCGGCGTAGGCCGCGCGGTCTTCGTGGACCCGCAGCGTACACGTGACGCCCACGGCGGCGTAGGCGGCGGCCATGCGCTCCGCCAGCGCGATCGACTCGTCGGGGAAGCGCGCCGGCAGGTCGATGGTCAGCGCCAGACCTTGCCCGTAGCCGGCCGCCGCCAGCAGCTCGCGGGCGAGCTCGGGGTTGACGCGATACGGCGCGAGCCGCCCATCGATCGCCGGGTGGCGCGGCGCCAGCGGCCCGGCCAGCTGCCGCGCGTTGCCGCCCATGATCTGCGGGTCGGCGATCAGCGCCGGTACATCGAGCGCGTAATTGAGCGCCCGCCGCACCCGCGCGTCGGCGCACGGGCCGCCGTAGCAGTTGGCCAGGAAAATCACGCACAGCCAGCTCGGCGCGCTCACGGTCTCGCCGCCGGACGTCGCCAGCGCGTCGCGAATCGCTGGTGCCACATCGACGGCGAGTTGCGCCGTGCCGCTGAGCAGCAGCTCGCCGCGCCGCGCCGCGTCAGGCTCGCCCAGCCAGACCAGCCGCTCGACGCTCGGTCTGCCGGCCCAATGGTCGGCGAAGGCCACCATCTCGACCCGCCCAGGCTCGGCGGCCACCAGCCGGTACGGCCCGCTGCCGACCGGCGTCTCGGCCAGGGTGGCGAGCGCGGCGCGCGGCGCGGCCGGGATATCCACCAGCAGATCCAGCAGGTCTGCCAGCGGGCGCGGCGTGACGATCTGGAGCGTGGTGGTATCGATCGCGGTCAGCGTCGATCCGCCGAGGTAGCTGCGGTAGACGCCCTGCGTGCCGAGCTCGCCGCCCTGGTGGTCGATGGCGCGCTGGATCGAGGCCGCCACATCGGCCGCCTCCAGCGCATCGCCGTTGTGACAGACCACGCCGCGGCGCAGCGCGAACGTCCAGGTTCTGGCGTCATCGGCCAGCTCCCAGCGCTCGGCGAGCCAGGGGATGAACTGCCCAGCGTCGTCGCGGCGCACCAGCGAGTCATAGATCGCGCCGATGATGCTGCGCCGGTCGCGGATATCCGAGACGATATGCGGGTCTGCGAGCGCGACGCTCGGCTGCACAATAGTTCGTGTTGACATGCTCGATCCTTTGGCTAGAAGACAGCGTGCGGCGTTGGATCATCTCGTGTTTTGGCTTTGGCGTCAAATCGGCGTGAGGCAATCGTTCGACGCGGGGTTCGCCGTCTTTCGTCGCGTCTGGGGCACGGGGCCGAACCCGCCGACGATCGTTGGGGTGTTCGTGGCGGCGCTGGCGAACCCGGCGTATCTGATTGCGATCGATGCGATCGCGGTAGTGCCGCAGTGAGCGAGGGGGAGGTTGGCCGCGAGCGTCTGGTCGGTCGGCGGTGAGGCAGACGCGCGACGGCGGGTTTCAGATCGGCGTCTGCAAGACCTTCGATGTGCCGGCACAGCGCGCCTGGGACGCGATCCTATCGGCCGAGGGCATCGGTCTGTGACGCGCCGCCGCGCCGGATCAGGCTGCGGTGAAGTCTTCGATGGCCGCGACGACCTCACCTGGCTTTTCGAACTGCGGCAGCCCGCGGGTCGGCTCGATGCGGGTGGTCGTCCAGTTGGGATGCTGATCGGCGAAGCGGCGCAGCCCATCGAACGAGATGAACGGGTCTTTGTCGTAGAGCACCAGGACCGGCAGGGCGAGCTTCGCGTAGACATCCTGGCGGATCTCGGGGTTGAACAGCACGCCGGAGACGAAGGCGAGCGGGGCGACATACGCCCCCTTCTGCTGCGTCGTGATCTCATTGTAATCGATCAGCCCAGCGTCCACGGGGCCGAGAAACAGCTGGCCGAGGAAGAAGCTCAGGCTCGAGCGGGTGCGCAGCACGCCGAAGAGCGTCTTGCCGATATTGGCGGTGCGGAAGACGCCATACACCTTGGCGGTAGCGTCGCGCTGCTTGGCCGCCTCCTTGGGGGTGGTATCCTCGACGCGCTTGAACCCGGTGGGCGAGATCAGCGTCAGGCTGTGCACCAACGCGGGGCGGCGCAGCGCGGCGGTGGCGGCGAACTCGGAGCTGAGCGAGAGTACCACCACATCGACGCCGTCGGGGGACGCTATATGCTGTAGCGCGGCCTCGATCGCATCGACGTAAGTGCCGGCATCGTAGGTGCGCTCGGGGCGTGCCGCCTTGCCGAAACCAGGTAGGTCGAGCGCGTAGACCGTGCGCCGCCCGCCGAACCGCTCAAAGATCGGGCGCATCTCGTAGGCCGATGCCGCCGCATTGATGCTGTGGATCAGCAGGATCGGGCGGCTGGTCGCCCGTCTGTCGGCGTAGAGCGGGAAGGTTGGCAGCCCGGCCACCTCGACGAAGCTGGTCTCGGCGATCAGCGGCGGCGGCAGCGGTGGTGTCTGGGCGCGGCGTGGCCGCTGCACGATGGCGGCGATGACGTCGGCCGCGAGCACCGGGCGGCCGACGCACAATCGCTGTCGGCACGTCTGTTCATCCATGGTCAATCCTTCGTCTATGGTGGGCGCTCGGTTCATCGAGAAAGAGAGACGCGCGAAGCGCACAACGCGGTGCAGTGGTTTAATCGCGGTTAAAGCTAGGACCAATGGCGCATGGCAGCGGCGCGCCAGCGCGTGGCATACTGAGCGGGCGAGCACCTTCGGCTCGTATTGGCAGCTACCGAGGACACCAGCATCATGTACGCAACCCTCCCGCCGCTGGCAGCGCCGACCGAAGAGGCCCCGGCCGAGCTGCTGCTCGTCCAGCTCGCCCACACCATGTTCGAGCTCCAGCGCTCGCTCGCCCACCAGACGATCGTCATCGCGCAGATCCAGGATGAGCTGGCCGAGACGCGCCGCAGCCTGGATTGGTACAACGCCCAGTTTGCGCAGATGTCCCGCGTCCACGCCCGCGATCTGCGCGAGCTGCGGGCCACGCTGATCTGCGCGCTGCTCAACGATGGCCCGGTGAGCGCGCAGTCCATTCAGACGCTGCTGCGCGCCCAGGAGGACGAGCAACCGCACACGGCCGGGCGCAACTAGCGCGGCACGATCAAGCTCTCGCCGGTCATATCGGCCGGCTTGGGCAGCCCCATGAGCGCCAGCACCGTCGGCGCGATATCGGCGAGGCGGCCGCCATCGCGCAGCGCGACGTGGTCTTTATCCAGCCCGAGACCGGGCGCGGCGATCAGAAACGTCGGCACTGGGTTGGTGGTGTGCGCGGTGTGCGGGCCGCCGGTCTCCGGGTCGATCATCAGCTCGGCGTTGCCGTGGTCGGCCATCACAATCGCCACGCCGCCCTTGGCCAGCGCGGCGGCCACCAGCTCGCCGGTGTAGCTATCCACTACCTCGCAGGCGGTGATCACGGCCGGAAGCACCCCGGTGTGGCCCACCATATCGGGGTTGGCGAAGTTGACCAGGATGAAATCGTAGCTGCCGCTGGCGATCGCCGCCAGCACGCTGTCGCGCACCCCGATAGCGTTCATCTCCGGCTTGAGGTCGTAGGTCGGCACCTCTTTTGGCGATGGCGAGACCTGCCAGCCCTCGCCGGCGAATGGCTGCTCTGCCCCGCCGTTGAAGAAGAAGGTCACGTGCGGGTATTTTTCGGTCTCGGCGGCGTGGAACTGCGCGCGCCCGGCCTCGGCGAGCACCCGCGCTAGCGGCAGCGCCACATCGTCGGTGACGAACGCCACCTGCACTGGCAGCGCCTTCTCATACTCGGTCATGGTGATGTAGATCAGGTTAGCGAGCGGCGCGCGCGCGAAGCCATCGAACTCCGGCACGGTGAAAGCCCGCGATATCTGCCGGCCGCGGTCAGAGCGGAAGTTGAAGCACACCACCGCGTCGCCGTCGCCGATGGTGGCGAGCGGCGCGCCAGCGGCCCCGACGATCACGGCCGGCTTGATGAACTCATCGGTGACGCCGGCGTCGTAGGATCGCTGAATGGCGGCGAGTGCGTCTGTGGCAGGCTCGCCGACGCCGGAGGTCAGCAGGTCGTAGGCCAGCTTGGTGCGCTCCCAGCGCCTATCGCGGTCCATGGCGTAGTAGCGGCCGATGACGCTCGCCACCTGGCCGACGCCCTCGTGCTGCATGAACGCGAGCAGGTCCCTGGCGAAACTGAGCGAGCTGTGCGGCATGGTATCGCGGCCATCGGTGAACAGGTGGACGTAGACGCGGGCGACGCCGGCGCGCTTGGCGAGCAGCAGCAGCGCCTTCTGGTGATCCATATGGGCGTGGACGCCGCCGGTGCCGAGCAACCCGAGCAGATGCAGCGCCGTGCCGCGCTCCCTGACGGCGGCGCACGCGGCGGTCAGCACCGGGTTGGCATAGAAGCTGCCGTCCTCGATGCTCTCGCTGATCACCGTCACGTCCTGGCGCACCACAAAGCCAGCGCCGAGGTTGGTGTGCCCGACCTCAGAGTTGCCCATCTGCCCCATCGGCAGCCCCACCCAGCGCTCGGCGGCGCGCACCAGCGTCCACGGGTACTGCTGCCGCCAAGCATCGTCGAACGGCGTATTCGCCAGCTTGACCGCGTTGCCTTCGATGGCGTCGCGCTCGCCCCAGCCATCGCGGATGACGAGCATGACCGGGCGCGGGGTGGGTACGGCCATGGGAAACATCCTTACGTTATTGGTGATTGGTTATTGACGATTGACTATTACAAACTCCGAATAGTCAATCGTCAATCGTCAATTGCCCAATCACTTCTTCTTAGCCTTCTGCGCAGGCTTGCTGCCCGATGTGGCGAGCTGCGCGCTGACCGATTTCGGTGCCTGGGTCTGCGCTGCGCGCTGGGCGTCGATCATAGCCATCAGCTCAGACGGCTTATCGATGTGGCAGTCCTTGAACTTCTTGCCAGATCCGCACGGGCACGGGTCGTTGCGGCCGATCTTGGTCGGCGTGACCCGCCGCACCACCACCGTGCGCGCCTGCTGCGCCTGCTCCTCGCTCTGGCCCGCAGTCTGCGCCGCGGCGAGCCGCTGCTGCTGCTCCTGCTCGATCTGCCGCAGCTGCTGCTCGATCTGGTACGTCGCCGGGATGATCTGGCGCACGATATTGCGCTGGATGTTCTCCTTCAGGTCGGTGAACATGATCGATGCGTTGCGCTGGTACTCGATCAGCGGGTCCTTCTGGGCGATCGCCTGCAGGCCGATCTCCTGCCGCAGATCTTCCATGCCGGTGAGATACTCGACCCACTCGCGGTCGATGGCGCCGAGCATCATGCGGCGCTCGACGAAGCGCATGTTCTCGGCGCCGATCGCCTGCTCGCGCGTGTCGTAGCTGCTCTCGATGAGATCCATGAGCGTGTCGTGGATTTCATCGCGCGAGAGCTGGCTGAGCTCCTCGGGGTCGATTCCCTCCGGCGTCTGCTGGATGATGCCGCCGACGGCCCGCAGCAGCGCCTCGACGTCCCACTCCTCAAAATCCTCGTCGCGGCCGCGGCCCTGCGGCACGTGCTCGTCCATCAGCGCGTCGAGCTCTTTGTCCAGCATATCGAGGATCTGCGGCCGCATCTCCTCGCCCTGCAGGATCGCCTTGCGGTCGGCGTAGATAATGGTGCGCTGCTTATTCATCACATCGTCGAACTCGACGGTATGCTTGCGCATGTCGAAGTTGTAGCCTTCGACGCGGGTCTGCGCGCCCTCGATCGAGCGGTTGATCAGCCCGGCCTCGATCGGCACCTCGTCGTCCACGCCGAGGCGCTCCATCAGCCCCTTGACTCTGTCCATGGGGCCGAAGCGCTTCATCAGGTCATCTTCGAGCGAGAGGAAGAACCGCGTGCTGCCAGGGTCGCCCTGGCGGCCGGCGCGGCCGCGGAGCTGGTTGTCGATCCGGCGGGCCTCGTGGCGCTCGGTGCCGATGATATGCAGCCCGCCGAGATTGCGCACCTCATCGCGCTCCACGGCGGTGAGCTGCTTGGCCTCCTCAAGCGCCTCGGCCTTCTGCTCGGGGGTGGCCTTGTCAAACTTGACGCCTTTGGCTTCGAGCAGGTCATCGACGAGGCCGTCAGGGTTGCCGCCGAGCAGGATGTCGGTGCCGCGGCCGGCCATGTTGGTCGCGATGGTGACGTTACCCTTGCGGCCGGCCTGGGCCACCACCGATGCCTCGCGCTCATGCTGTTTGGCGTTGAGCACCTGGTGCGGGATGCCGCTCTTCTTGAGCAGCGAGCTGAGCCGCTCGGAGGTCTCGACCGATGTGGTGCCGACGAGCACCGGCCGCCCGATCGCCCGCGTCTGCTCGACCTCGCCGACCACCGCGTTGAACTTGGCGTCCTCGGAGCGGAAGATCTGGTCGTCCATGTCCTCGCGCACCATATCGCGATGGGTCGGGATGACCACCACATCGAGGTTATAAATCTTGCCGAGCTCCTCGCGCTCGGTGAAGGCCGTGCCGGTCATGCCGCACAGTTTGTGGTACATGCGGAAGAAGTTTTGGAACGTGATGGTCGCCATCGTCACGTTCTCCTGGCGCACCTTGCGGCCCTCCTTGGCCTCGACCGCCTGGTGCAGCCCGTCGCTCCAGCGCCTGCCGGCCATCTTGCGCCCGGTGAACTCATCGACGATCACCACCTCGCCATCGTCCTCGACGATATAGTCGCGGTCGATCTGGTAGATGAACTCGGCGCGCAGCGCATTCTCCAAGAAGTGGATCTTCTCGTAGTGCTGTGGCTCGTAGAGGCTCTCGTCGCTCGGCATGCGCAGCAGCCGCTCGACTTTGTGAATCCCCTGGTCGGTGATCTGGATGGACTTGGCGCGGGCATCGATCAGGAAATCGCCCTGCGGATCCTCGATGAACTCTTTTTTGATCTGGTCTGGCGAGTAGGGGCTGGGGCGGAGGTTGCGCACCAGGCCGGAGAACTGCTTATACTGCTCAGAGCTCTCCTGGGCCGGGCCGGAGATGATCAGCGGCGTGCGCGCCTCGTCGATCAGAATATTGTCCACCTCGTCCACGATAGCGAAGTGCAGCTCGCGCTGGACGAGCTGTGCCACGTCCCAGGCCATGTTGTCGCGCAGGTAGTCGAAGCCGAACTCGTTGTTGGTGCCGTAGGTGATATCGGCCAGATAGGCATCGCGGCGCGAGACCGGGCTCCAGTGGACCAGCCGGCTATCCTCGGGATTGGCCTTCGGGTCGGTGTAGTCGGCGTCGTAGATCGCCGAGAAATCGTGGGCGATCATCGCGACGGACATCCCGAGCGCGCCGTAGACTGGCCCCATCCAGCCGGCACCAACTTTGGCGAGGTAGTCGTTGACGGTGATCAGATGCGCGCCCTTGCCATCGAGCGCGTTGAGGTACAGCGGCAGCGTGGCCACCAGCGTCTTGCCCTCGCCGGTCTTCATCTCCGCGATTTCGCCGCGGTGGAGGACGATGCCGCCGATCATCTGCACGTCGAAGTGCCGCATGCCCAGAGCACGCTTGCTGGCCTCGCGCACCGTGGCGAAGGCTTCGGGCAAAAGATCGTCGAGGCTGGAACCTTCGGCCAGCATGTGGCGGAATTTGGCGGTTTGCGCTGCCAGCTGATCGTCGCTCAACGCCTCCATATCGGGCTCGAAAGCGTTAACCTGCTGCACGATCTTGTCGAGCGACTTGACATAACGGTCGTTGGATGAGCCGAATACGGCCTTGGCAATTGCGCCTAACATATGGGAATCCTGCTCGGTACGGGTTGGCGGCTGCGCCACGCGTGACGTGTGTCGTCAAGCGGACAGCCATCCGGGGAAAACGGCGAAATGAGCAGGCGCGTCTATTCGTGCGAGCGGTCTATCCGCAAGCGCACGGTGAGCGCGAGTACATTGGTGCGCACGGTATGCCAGCGGGGAATCTCCGCCCCTGCCGCAACATGGACATTGGCAGGTGCGACGGGGGATCGTGCCGCAAAAACCGCTCCAACCGGTGCGGGCCTTGCCTCG
>JAYUUK010000368.1:0-10019 GCA_043754595.1 Roseiflexaceae bacterium
CCCAAACCCCCGCTTTTTTATCCTACAGCCGCGAGCGCGGGTCGAGCGCGTCGCGCAGCCCATCGCCGATGAAGTTGATGCTGAGCACGGTGATGAAGATCAGCGCGCCGGGGATGATGGCCAGGTGCGGCGCGGCCTGCAGATACTGGCTGCCGTCGGTCACCAGCCGGCCCCAGGTCGGCGTATCTGGCGGGAAGCCGATGCCCAGAAACGAGAGTGTGGACTCGGAGATAATCGCGTTGCCGATCTCCAGCGTCGCGGCGACGATGATCGGGCTGATGGCGTTTGGCAGCAGGTGGCGCGCCATGATCGCCGGGCGCCTGATGCCGAGACAGGTGGCCGCCTCGATATACTCTTTCTGCTTGATCGAGAGTGCGGTGGCGCGCACAACCCGCGCGGTCGACATCCAGGCCAGACCGCCCACCATCACCACCACGATCAGAAAGATGCCGTTCTCCGGGCCGAAGATCCCCGTCACCTTCTCGCGGAACAGATAGACCGTCAGCAGCAGCAGCGGCAGCTGCGGCAGCGAGAGAAACAAGTCGGTCAGGCGCATCAGCAGGTTATCCGCCAGGCCGCCGATAAATCCGGCCGTGACCCCGACCACCGTGCCGACCCCGACGGCGATCAGCATGGCGACGACGCCGACCAGCAGCGAGATCCTGCCACCGAACAGTGCGCGGGCCAGTTGGTCGCGGCCAAGGTCATCGGTGCCGAACGGGTGCATCGCCGATGGTGGGGACAGAATGGCGAGGAAATCGAGCTGCTCCATCAGCGAGCGGAAGTTCTGGTCGTTCTTGGGAAGCGGGGTGCCGGCCGCAGCCGCCTGCGCGATGCGCACCTGGGTGTAGACCGTCGGGCCGATCAGCACCGCGACGATCAAAAAGATCAGGATGAACGAGCCGATCATCGCGAGCCGGTGCTTGCGGAACCGGCGCCAGGCGTCGCCGAGAAGCGTGCGCTGCTTCCGGGAGACGCCGAGTTTCATCTGCTCGATCGCGGCTGCGGTGCTGGTCGCTTCAGGTTCGAAGGCGGGGTTGGCCTGAGACATCGTTTCCTCGTTTCCGCCGAGACGGATCAGCTATACCTGACCCGCGGGTCGAGCACGCCATACATAATATCGGCGACTAGGTTGAACAGCACGGTGAGAAACGCAAAAATGAATGTCAGCGCCATGACCACCGGCGTATCCGAGTTATTGATCGAGGTGATCAGCAGCTGCCCCAGCCCATTGACGCGATACAGATTCTCGGTGATGATCGCGCCGGCGAAGATCGTGGGGATGCCGAGCGCGATCAGCGTGACCACCGGAATCAGGCTGTTGGTGAGGACGTGGCGCATCACGACAGCGATGTCGGCGA
This sequence comes from Roseiflexaceae bacterium, assembly GCA_043754595.1. Lineage (GTDB taxonomy): Bacteria > Chloroflexota > Chloroflexia > Chloroflexales > Roseiflexaceae > JAYUUK01. The sequence goes on from JAYUUK010000368.1 coordinate 1,362, forward strand.
GGCCTTTGGCGCGCGCGGTCCGCACATAGTCTAGCGGCAGGGTATCCAGCATCGACGAGCGCATGAAACGCGTCAGCGCCGCCGTCTGCTGCACCACCAACACCGTGATCGGCAGTACCATCTGCCGCGCCTGCTGCCCCAATGTGGCCAGGCTATTGATCTCGATCGTGCTGCTGTAGACGATTGGAAACCACTTGAAGTTGATCGCGAACACCAGCATCAGCAGCAGCCCGGTGAAGAATGACGGCACCGAGAAGCCGATGAACGAGAAAATTGTGGCGACCTGGTCGAAGATCGAGTACTGCTTGACCGCCGACACAATGCCGATCGGGATGGCGAGGAGGATGGCGATGATATACGCCAGCCCGACGACCTGGATCGTCTGCGGCAGGCGCTGCCAGATCAGATTGGTGACGGGGCCTTTGGTAGAGAATGAGAAGCCGAAATCGCCTTTGCCGACGGCGCCGAGCCAGCGAACATAGCGTATGGGCCACGGCTGGTCGAGGCCGAGTTGGGTGCGCATCCGGTCGCGGACTTCTTGGGGGACGGCGGGATTTTTCGCGAACTGGGCCATCGGGTCGCCAGGGGCGAGCGCGAGCACCGCGAAGACGACGAAGCTGATCACCAGGAGCGTTGGGATCGCGATCAGGAGGCGGCGGATGATGTACTGACTCATCGTGGAGCTCCTTGGCGTGGCTGTAACCGAGAAGATAGGCGCGCGGCGAGCAGATCTCTGCTCGCAGCGCCGCCGTACCGAGCTAAAACCTTAGCGCGTCCAGGTGGCGATGTTCCACAGGCTGGAGTCAAAGGTGTTATACGTCGGCCCCTTCAGGCTCTTGATGACGCCGTTGGGGGTGAAGCGATTGACCAGCGGGATGATCGCGTTATCCTTGATCAGCATATCGTTGAGGGCGATGGCCGTCGTGGCGCGCTTGGCTGGGTCGAGCTCTTTCTTGTAGCCAGCGTACAGCGTGTCGTACTCTTTGCTGCAGTAGCGGCCGGCATTGTTGCCCTTCCACTGATTCTTGGACGACGAGACCTGCGCGCAGGTCCAGCCCTCGAAGTACGAGGTCGGGTCAGGGCCTTCCGGGCCGTTGGTGTACATCTGCATGTCGGCGTAGAACTTGTTGAGCGTATCCGGCAGGCCGGGGTCGCCGCCAAAGAACACGCCAGCGTCGATGGCGCGCAGCTGCACCTCGATGCCGACCTCGGCGAGATTAGACTTCACGATCGCCTGCTCGCCCTGCCGCAGCGTGTTGATCGTCGTCTGGTAGCTGACCACCAGCTTCTTGCCGTCCTTCATCCGCGTGCCGCCGTCGGTCGAGACCCAGCCGGCCTCGTCGAGCAGCTTCTTGGCACCCTCGACGTCGCGGTCACACTTGGTGTTCTTCGAGTCCAGCGGTGCCGGGACCACCAGGATGTTGCAGGTCGGCGCGCCCGTCGGGCCGTAGAGCTGCTCGACAAGCGAGGCGCGGTCGACGGCCATGTTGATCGCCATGCGGACCTTTGGGTCGGTCAGGAACGGGTGCGGCTGATCCGGCTCGGAGCGCTTCTCGCCGAGCGCCGGGTCAGGGTTGGCGAAGTTGAGCTCGAGCCGCTCGACGCCGAACGAGCCGCCGGCTACCGAGTAGCACTTGTCCGACTTGAGGATCGGCTCAAGCACGGCCTTGGGGATCTGCAGGTTCCAGGCGAAGTCTACCTCGCCGGTCTCACAGACCGCTCGCGCCGCCGAAGTGGCGTCGCCGCCGCCCTTGATCTCGACGCCGTCGAAGGCGACGTTAGCCGCATCGCGATACGCCGGGTTCTTCTCATAGACCACCACATCGCCAGGCTTGAAATCCTTGATCATGTAGGCGCCGGTGCCGATCGGCTTGAGGTTGGCCGTGGCGCAGTCGCCGGTGATAGCTGCCTCGCCGATACAGGCACCGAACTGCTTCTTCTGCAGGATCATGCCCTGCTGCCCGACGAATGCCACGTATGGGTTGGCCGTCGGCTCGGTCCAAGTGATTTTGATCGTCGTCGGGTCGACTGCGTCGACGGACTTAATCGACGAGAAGTTAGCCGAGGTGGCGCAGGCGGTCTTCGCATCGGCGCAGTACTTCCAGGTGAAGATCACATCGTCGGCGGTGAAATCCGTCCCGTCGCTCCACTTGACGCCCTTTTTGAGCTTCCAGGTGACGCTGCTGCCGTCGGCGGCCACACCGCCGTTCGCAAGCGTCGGGATCTCCTCGGCCAGATACGGCACCAGTTCATCCTTCTCGCTGTAGCGTGCGAGCGACTCAAGCACGACGGTGGCACCGTCGAAGTCCTTGGTGCCGGTGGACTGGTGCGGGTTGAGGATGGTGATCGCCTGCCAGTAGAGGATCTTGAGGGTGCCGCCTTTGGCCGGCATGGCAGCCTCGGTCGGGGCGGCGGTGGCGGCCGGAGCCTCAGTGGCGGCCGGGGCGGCGGTGGCGGCCGGAGCCGTGGTGGCGGCCGGAGCCGTGGTGGCAGCCGGGGCCGTGGTGGCGGCCGGAGCCGTGGTGGGGGCAGTGGCGGGCGCGCCGCCGCCACACGCGGCGAGCACCGGCACGACCAACGCCATCATCAGCGCTGACGCGATGGTGCGTTTCGGCGACTTCATCAGGATTCGCATGCGTTCTCTGTTCCTTTCACTTGGGGAATTTGCCTGCACTACCGGCGATTCGGTACGGCCAGCCAGCCCACACCCACGAACGTCGATGATCATACACATCTGCCGCGCGTCGTTGGCGCCGTGGGAATCGGGCCGTATGTTAAAATCGCGTAAATCAGGATGTTCGATTATAGCAAAGTTGCCCCCAAATGGCAAGGTCTGATTATCGTACGATGAAGCCGACCACGCCGGTCAGGCCGCTGGTGTTGCCGTGGAAGACCATGCTGTACGCGCCCGGCCCAAGTTCGCTACCGGCGATATCGACTCGCACGCTGCCGTCGGAGAGCGCCAGCAGCTGCCCATCGAGCGGTCTGACGCCATCCTGAGTGTTGACCCAGGCGTTGACCACCTCGCCAGGCATGAACCGATCCGAGAAGAAGCGGTAGCGATCCGCCGCGACGCCGACGGCCGGCGTCGCGCCGACCCAGACGTACGCCGAGTCTTCGGCTGTGGCACCGACGAGCACCGGGGACCAGTTGGTGACGCCAGATCCGCCGGCCTTGCCGTACGGCCGCGACCAAGTGTAGCTCCCGCGCAGCGCCACCACCGCGTCTGGAGCGGCGTCTGGGCTGACGCGCAGGCTGATCTGCGCCGAGCGAGCGCGGCTGGACTTGACCACGCCGAAGGTTACGACGACCCGATCCGGCGCGCTGCTGCTAACCCAGTCGCCGCGCTCCTCGAAGCGGCTGTTAGCGAGCGACACCACCCGCGAGTCGAGCGGGATGGCGATGCTGAGCGCGGTGGCCGGGTCTTTGGTATTGTTGGCCACATTGATGGTCACATCGAGCACGCCGCCGCGCTGCGCCCGCAGGCTCGGCGTCGGGTGGATCACGACGACGACGTCCGGGGCGCTGATGGCGGCGCTGGCGGTGCGGGGCAGCGCGGTCGTCAGACCGATCAGCAGGGCGAGCGCGATGGCGATGCGCTGAAATGTGGCGGCGGGTGGGTGCGGCACGGTGGTTCCTTTCTCATGCTGGGCGCAGGCGAGCTGCGCTCATCATAGGAAAGGCAGACGGGGGGCGAAAGCCGGCGAGATGACCGGCGATTGACAATTGGCTGACGGTTGGCGGCGCCAGGTGGCTGCTACGGCCGGTGGTAGGCGCAGCGCACGCAGCACCAAACGCAGACGCAGCTTGCTGCGTCCCTACGCCGACACGGACGCAGCAGACACGGACGCAGCAGACACGGACGCAGCGGACGCAGACGCAGCAGACACGGACACAGCGGACGCAGACGCAGCTTGCTGCGTCCCTACAGCACTAGATCAGGCTCGCGGCGCGCCAGCCACTCTCGATGGCGAGGTGGGCCCGGCCGGCGCCCTCGGTGAAATCGCCGGCGAAGTATAGGCCATCGCCGCCGTCGTTGAGCGCCTCGAAGCTGGCCTTGCCGCTCGGCAGCCCGTAGCGCCACCCCTGTCGATCCACCCACAGCGGCGCTGGTAGCGGCTCGCCGAGCAGCGCTGCGGCCATGGTGTGGACCTCGGCGGCGGCCAGATCTGGCGGCGTATCCCAGCGCTCCACGCTCCAGCCGGGGGCCATCTGCGCGATGAGCAGGCTGTGGCCGTCTGGCACGCGCCCGGGATTTTTTGCCTGCTCGCGGGCCAGCCAGGCCATCGGGTGCCCCCTGTCGTTGTTGACGACCGCGTACCACGGGCGCTCAAGCGGCGCGGGGTAGGCTAGCGCGAACGAGAGACAGCGGCGGTAGCTGACCGGGCCGAGCGCCGCCAGCAGCGCCTGTTTGCGCGGCTCATCGATGGCGCTGGCCGCCAGGATCTCGGCGGTCTGCGGGGCGGGCGCGGTCAGCAGCACGGCGTCGAAGCCGGCGTGATCGCGGCCGTCGGTGTCGCGTAGGGTGTAGCCAGCGCCGGCGCTCGCCAGGCTGACGATGCGAGTCTCGCAGCGCACATCGAGCCCTTCGGCGAGCAGCTTGCCGAGCTGGCTGATGCCATCGCGGTAGCTGTACGAGGTCTCGTCGTTCTGCTGTGGGTCACCCGGAGCGATCGAGCCGGCCGAATCGAAGACCCACACCGGTAGATCGATGGTGAACAGCCCTTCGGTCGGCAGCGTGCGCTCGACGAGATCGCGCAGCGCTGGCGTGGGCAGCTTGAACAACTGCGCGCCGTGGTCGAAGGTGAAGCCGTCGCGGCGGCGGGTGGCGGCGCGCCCGCCAGGGCCGCGGCTCTTCTCGAAGATAGTCACGGCGATATCGCTTCGCGGCGCGAGCGCACGGGCGGCGGCGAGGCCGGCGAGGCCGGCACCGATGATGGCGAGGTTCATGGGGTTCCTTGCTATATTGTTGTGGGCAGGCGCTCTGCCCCTTCGGCTACGCTCAGGGCAAGCTCTGCACCCGGCCGAGGGGCCCCCGCCCCTCAGGCTCCCCGGCGATGGGCTGCGCCCCTTCGAACCCGCTAAACGGGCCTCGTCCCAAGCGCACCCACCTGCCACGCCCTGCGAGGCACGCCGTATGCGGCAAGCTGCGGCGGCTGACGCCGGGCATGGCGCTCCACGCCCAGGCAGCGGTGGCAGCGAAGCGGCAGCACGCAACGCTGGTCTCACATGGTCGGCCTGCGCTGTGGTGCGTCGCCGGAGGCTCGCGTGGGCATCACATTTGGGGGTTCGAAGGGGACGTAGTCCCCTCGCGGGGGTGCCAAGGGGGCTGGCCCCCTTGGGCCCGCGCAGCGGCCCACGCCCGTGGCGAACACGCATCGTGCAGGCACCGCGCAGCGCGAACGAGCTACAGCTCATAGCGAAACACCAACATATCGCGCATGGCGATGTTGTACTCGTACACCAGCTCGCCGAAGTCGCGCTCGTGGTAGGAGAAATAGTTTTTGCGCACATGATCCATGCGGAAGCCGCAGCGCTGATAGAAGCCGATGTTGTCCAGGCTGCTATTGCCGGTGCCAACCAGCAGCGCACTCTTGTCGCGGCGACGCGCCTCGTCCAGCAGCCAACCGACGAACTGCTTGCCGTAGCCGCGCCCGTGGTAGCCCATGACCACCGCAATCTCGTTGAGCTCGCACGGGTCATCGCGCCAGCGCATCGTCGCCGCGCCGATCACCGTCTGGCTGTCGTCCATGCGGTAGACCGCATCGGTCAGGTTGGCGAGCCCCCAGCGCAGCCCGCGCTCCGATCGCTCGGCGAGCTTGAGGATTGGGATGAGCTCCTCGATCTCGCCGTGCGCCGCTTCACGAATAGTGATCATGGCTCCTGCTCCCATCTGACGGTCTGACCGCATCTCACTGCTCTACGCAAACGCGTTCCCTTTCGATCTTCCCCGCCCGCCCCTACCCGCGCCGCCCGCGCCGCCGCATGTACGGGGCATCGCATCATGATCGATGCGATCTTGCACCCCACGAGCCAAATCGATCGCTTATAATGCGATCGAGCCAGAAGGAAGGACGATCGCCGCCGTATGAGCGAACTACACCCCGCCGAGAACCGCGTTTCACCCGCGCCGCAGCGCGCCGCCCGCCAGGACTGGACATGGCCGCTGCTGCTGGCGATCGTGCTGCTCGGCGGCGCGTTCCGCAGCATCAACCTGACGCTCTGGGACAGCGGCACCTACCTCCACCCTGACGAGCGGTTTCTGATCTATACCGCCAACCAGCTTCGCACCCCGCCGAGCTTCGCGGACTACCTTAAGAGCGGCTGCTCCGTGGCTGGACGCATCCCCGCCGCCAAAAACCCCACCGACCCGCCAGATAGCCAGGAGCCGACGGTGGCGAGCGGCTGCAACACGCTCAACCCCCGCAATTATAACTGGTCACGGATGTTCGTCTATGGCACGCTGCCGACGACGCTGAACCGGCTTGTGAGCGATAGAATCCACGGCTTCAATCCCAAGAGTGGCGAGCCGCTCGCCAGCGCCGAGGATGTGCGCGATGTTGGCCGCACACTCTCGATGCTGTTCGATATCGGCACGATCATCATGACCTTTCTGGTGGGCGCGCGGCTGTACGGCCGGCGGATAGGGCTGCTGGCGGCGCTGTTCTACGCGCTCTCGGTGCTGCCGATCCAGCTGTCGCACTTCTTCACCGTCGACGCCCCCACCGGGTTCTTCACACTGCTGACGGTCTACTGGTGCGTCAGGCTGGCGCAGACCGGCAGGCTGTGGCTGTTCGCGCCGCTCGGTCTGAGCATCGGTGCCGCAATGGCCTGCCGCGCCACAATGGCCACCCTCGGTCTGCTGGGCGCTGCGGCGGTGGCGAGCTGGCTGATCACGAGCGCGGGAGACAAGGATACAGAACGAGAGAACCAAAGAACCAGACGGAGCGCGGGAGACGAGGACACAGAACGAGAGAACCAAAGAACCGGACGGAGCGCGGAGAGCGGGAGACCAGAACAGAGAACGAGAGAACTAAAGAACCAGACGGAGCGCAGCGACAGAGACGCGCAGCCAGACGAAGCGCAGCGACCGGACCGAGCGCAGCCAAGCTGGAACCTCGGCGCACTGTTTGACCGCCGGGCGCTCGTGCTCTACGCCGGTCTGATGGCAGCCGGGGCGCTGAGCCTGCTGACCTTCCGCGTATTGCAGCCTGACGCGTTCGTCGGCACCAGCTTTTTCGATCTGCGCCCCGAGCCGCGCTTCGTCGATAACCTCAAATCCGCCGCCACGATGGTCTCTGGCGAGCTCGACTTCCCGCCGGGGCAGCAGTGGGCGATGCGGACGCCGTTCCTGTTCTCGATGCAGAACATCGTGCTGTGGGGTCTCGGCCCGGCGCTCGGCATCGCCGCCTGGGCCGGCTGGCTGGCGGCGCTGTGGCGGCTGGTATCCCGCCGCCACCTGGCGCACCTGATTCCCGTCGTCTGGATCGGCTTCTACTACGCCTGGCAGGGCGGCCAGTTCGTGATGACCATGCGCTACTACGGGCTGCTCTACGGGCTGTTGTGCATCATGGCGGCTTGGGGCATCGGCGCGCTGTACCGCCGCGCCAGCGCCGCCCCCAGCGATCGCCATGGCTGGCGCAGACGCTGGCGGCTGGTCCCCGCCATCGCCGTCATCGCCGTGACCGCCTTGTGGGCCTTCGCCTTCACCAGGATCTACACCGAGCCGTTCTCGCGCTACGCCGCCTCGCGCTGGATCTACCAAAACATCCCGCCAGGCTCGACGATCACCGGCGAGCAGTGGGACGACTCGCTGCCGGTCGGCGTCGGCAACCTCAATAGCTCGCGCTACATCGGCATCCAGATGTCGCCGTACTCCGAAGACGAAGCCATCAAGTACGATGGCCGCATCAAAGAGGACGGTACATTCGAGCCAGGGCTGCTCGATCAGTTGGATCAGGCGGACTATCTCATCTACTCGTCCAACCGAGTCTACGATAGCGCGGGCAGGCTGCGGCCGCGCTTCCCCGCGCTCATCCGCTACTATAACGCGGTGTTCGATGGCTCGCTCGGGTTTGCGCAGGTGGCCGATATCCACTCTTACCCACAGCTGTTCGGCATCGATATCCCCACGCCGCTGCTGGCCGAGGAGGCGTTCAGCGTCTACGACCACCCGCGCGTGCTGATCTTCAAGAAGACGCCGTCCTATTCGCGCGCCAACGCCGAGGCGCTGATCACCGACGGGATCGTCTGGGACGAGGTCTACCGGCTGGAGACGCGCAAGATTAGTCGCATGCCATCGGCACTGCGGCTGACGGATACGCAGTGGCCGGCCTACCGCGAGGCCGGGACCTGGGTCGCGCGCTTCGGCGGGCTGGCCAACGCCGCGCCGTGGCTGGTCTGGCTACTGCTGCTGGAAGGGCTGGGCTTCGCTGCCTTCGCCATGCTCTACCGCCTGCTGCCGCAGCTGCCGGATCGCGGTTACGCGCTGGCCAAAATCGTCGGACTGCTGTTGCCAGCCTGGGCTGCCTGGCTGCTGGCAAGCCTCGGCAACGGCACTGGGCACCCCTGGCTGGCCAACGGCCCTGGCGGCGCGTGGCTCATAGCCGGCGTGTTCCTGGCCGTCGGCGCCGCCGCCGCCTACCGCCGCCGCGCCGA